>DAOUMU010000449.1:0-34800 GCA_034409055.1 Anaerolineae bacterium | reverse complement strand
GATCTAAGAAGCTTAAACCAGAAACCCTTTTCTTGTCAACTCATCCCTAACCCCTAATCCCTAATCCCTACTTCCTACTCCCCGTTAGGGGCACATTTTCCGGGCGAAGTCCCGGACAATGCGTAGGTATCTTACCCGAAAGGATTCCGTAATGACGAAACAATCAATATACCTGGCCATCGATTTTAGTTTGCTGCTGATGGTCCTGGCCATCTCCCCAACCCCAAACATTTATGCTGACCCCAACCAGGAAAGCTACACTTACAAATTGACCCAATCAACCGCAGCCTACCAGTTCTGGACCACTCCTCCCAGCGAACGGGTCTTCAAAAACGATGCTGTGCCGACCGACACCAGCTCAGGTATAAAAGTATACGCGGCCAAAAATGAATTTGAGCCGTTTCAAGTGGTGGTCAAACCAACTTCATCCGGCAATGTGACGGTCAGCATGGGCAATTTTGGCGGTGGCATCACCACCGAAATCTATCAAGTCAAATATGTCTACATTTCCCAGGCCACCGACAGCCTGGGACGAACGGGCTACTACCCCGACCCATTATGGCCGCTGGCAAACGGAGCCTCGGTCAGCCTGACGGCCAATGAAAATACGGCCTTTTGGGTTAGCGTTTCCGTGCCAAAAACGGCCCCGGCCGGTGATTACACCACCAACGTGCAAATCGGCGGGGTCAACATCCCGGTTACGCTGCACGTATTCAATTTTGCCATCCCCGATACCCTCCACGTCAAATCGCAGATGAACTTCTCCCACCAAACCATACTTACTGCCTATAGCGTGACCGGCACCGGGACTAACTACTGGATGTACGTCGATAAAATGAAGCAGTTCTTCATCGACCACCGCCTGACCCCTAAATCGGCCTTGTGGTCCGGGGGCTTAACCAGTAGCGGCGGCGCACCCTATATCGACTACGATTGCAACGGTACCTTTACTGACGACGATGACATTTGGGGCTTTGAAGAGCCGGCCGCCCGCTACCTTGACGGCACCGGCTTGATGCAGGGCCAGTTTGGCATCCCCTTCAACGATGGCACCGGCTACCCCTCGTTTATGGCCGCCACCTTTCAAAACAACGATGCTTCGGCCGATCAGCGACCGGCAACCTTTTGCAGTCAAACCAGAAGCAGCAGCGATTGGTACACCGGCAATAATCCAAATTCCCCCTACAACCAGGAATGGTTTCAATACATAATGGCTATCCAAACTTACTTAAACGGCCTTGGTTATCTGGATAAAGCGTATTACTACTTTGCCAACGAGCCCCAGGACCAGGCCGATTATGACGCGGTGGCCTGGTACTCGCAGGAGCTAAAAAATGCCGCGCCAAATTTCAAGCTGATGGTCTCCGAGGAGCCCAAGCCGGAAATTTACAATCACCCCACCTACACCGGGGCCAAGATCGACATCTGGCTGCCCGTGCTAAACAACTACGATCCCGCCGTCTCCCACGACCGCGAGAAAAATCACGGCGAAGAAACCTGGATTTACTTTTTGCACGGAACCCGCCCCCCCTATTTCAATCCGATTACCCTGGACCACCCCGGCATTGAAAGCAAGTTCACCGGCTGGTTCCTCTGGAAATACCGCCTTAAAGGGATTGCCTACTACTCGCTCAACAACTGGAGCAAAAACCCCTGGACCGATCCGATGACCAGTGGGCACAATGGCGATACGTTTATGCTCTATCCGCCATCGGAAAATAACACCCCCATTCCTTACGGCTCAAATAATCACCGCTTTGTCCCCTCGATCCGGTTTGAGTTGATGCGGGATAGCTTGGAGGATTACGAATATCTCTACGTGCTAAACGGCGGCCAGCCGGTGGTCGACGTAACCAATCCGGCCGACTCGCAGGTTGACAAAATCATCTCCGGGCTAACCAGCTATACCCGCCACAGCGAGTTTATGTACAACCTCCGCCGCCTCATCGGCCTGAAAAATGGGGGTGAAATTGGCACCATCCCCGATATCCAACCACCGCCCACCCACCCCAGAGCCGAGGGCCCGCCGGGTAATTATTATATCAATTTTCAAGACCCTGCCGGCCAGCCTGCCGCCAATCCCCTGGTTGTCAATGGCAAGCAGTATATGAAAATCGGTTGGAATGAATACGAAGCAGACACGTCACTGGGCTACGGCTGGTACGGGGACATGGCCCACGTAGAATACCGGTACTTGAGCAGTGGTCCCAACGAACTGCAAAAAAGCATCATTTATGACGATTGGGGGCGGCAAAAAATCTTTGAGTTTGACCTGCCCAACGGCCTCTACAACGTGACCGTTTCCGTTGGCTGGCAGGGCAGGACCTACGCCCACCACAAAATTGACATTGAAGGGGTCAGTTTTGTTAACGATGAAGCGACCACTCCTTCAAATTCTTACCTGGTGCGCACCAAACAGGTCACTATCACCGACAACAAACTCAGCATGGCTATGGGCATTTTTGACGAATATACCATGCTCAACTATCTGGATATTGAAGCGGTTCCTCTCGGAGTAACCAGCCTGCGCGTCACCCAGGCTATTACCGGTACCAATACCCTGACCGCCACCTTACAGTGGGCCCCCTGACGGATGCCGTCACCACCACCTTGCGTTACGCCAACGGGCCCATCAGCGAGGCGGATTGGACAACCGCCACCATCCTGACAGATAATTTGCCCGGCAGCGCCACCACGTTTGCCGCTGTCATCCCCTATCAACCGGGCGACACTGCCTACTTTGCTCTCAAATCTCAGAACAGCCTGGGTGAGTGGTCAGGCCTATCCAATAATGCCTCCTGGCCCAGCCGAGAAGTTTACTTACCACTCGTTTTAAAGTGATGATGGAAGATCGTAACTACCTACCCTCATGTCATCCCGAGGAGCGAAGCACCCAAAGGGTATAGACAACGAGGAATCTCCGAAACTTTGGCCCAAAAGAGGTCTACTTTGTTATCGAGTTCCAGTAGACTTGAAGCATTTCAAAACGATGGTAAAATCAGGGTAGGTTTTCCCTCGTTCCAAGGCAGAGCGTTGGAACGAGGGAAGTGTTATCTTACCGGTAGGCTATCATAGACCAATTTAACCAGTTTTGGAGGTCAATGCGATGGACAATTTACCTGCATATCTCACTCTACCTGTGGCCGAGCTGCCCAAAGCCAGCCGGGTTCACCTGGAGATTCTGCCTGATCTGGATGCTCTGCATTTTCATTTTGCTCGCAGCATTGCCGACGAAATCAAAGCGAATAATCTGGCCGGCCGGCCAACGCGCTTGATCTTGCCCGTTGGCCCGGTCGACCAGTTCCCTATCCTGGCCCGCATCTGCAATGAAGAACGTATCATTTGGCGGAACGTCTTTACCTTTAATATGGACGAATACTGCGACTGGCAAGGCCGGGCTGTGCCTGCTGACCATCCGCTCAGTTTCCAGGGCTATACCCGACGCACTTTGTTCGACCAGCTTGACCCGGCACTTCGTATCCCCGATGACCAGATCCATTTCCCGGACCCACTCAACCTGGATTGGATCAGCCGGCGAATTGAGGCGGTGGGAGGCATCGATACATGCTACGGTGGCATTGGCTATCACGGCCACGTGGCTTTCAACGAGCCACCCATTTCGCGCTGGTATAAACTCACCCCGGAACAATTCCGAAACTCCCTGACGCGCATCGTGTCACTGGCTCCCGAAACCATTGTGATAAACAGTATTCGGGCCGCGGGAGGCAATCCGGCTGCGCTGCCCCCCATGGCCGTTACCCTGGGGATGCGCGATATCCTGGCAGCGCGGCGTATTCGACTTTATTGCCAGGGAGGCGCCTGGCAGCGAACGGTACTGCGCATCGCCTTGATGGGTGACGAGGATGTCGATTATCCGGTGACTTTACTGCAAGGACACCCCGATTACACTATTATCGCCACCGAAGAGACAGCCCAGCCACCCATCCCTGACATGGCGGATTAAGGAGCGGGAAGTCTTCAATTAGCAATTCGCTATGTGAGGGGAACATAACCGACAATAATGTGGGCGAGTTTGCTCGGAGAGCCCAATACGAAGCTACGGTAAAGATACTGAGTAGAGGATAGCCTACTTTATCCCCAACTTTCCATAAACTAAATTCCCAATTCACAAAATGTCACTTTTGACATATAATAAATAAAATATATCCTATTGAAACAGATGATCGGGGTACAATTCTTGTAGGTGATGAGACTCCTGCCAATTAAATTGACGTCAATTTGTGAATATGATAGACTCATCTTGTTATGATTTCGGCAACATCTGATAGCATGTACCAGATCAGCGTCCAAAACCTACCTGTTTTACGTATCCGCGCCTTCGACCCCTACCCCTATTTGAGCCATGCCGTTTTTACGCGACGGGGGGGTATCAGCCAGGGACCGTACCGGTCGCTCAATTTGAGCATAGCGGTGGGGGATGATCCCCAGGTAGTGGCTAAAAATTTTGAGCAGGCCTGCCAGGTGGTCAACACCACCCCCGCCCAAACCGTCTCCTGCCATCTCATTCACAGCGCCGATATTTTGACAATTAATAAAGCCAACCGGCGGCGGGTGATGGGCAAGGCTGATGGTTTGATTACTGCTGACCCGGACATCTATCTGGCGATGCGGTTTGGTGATTGTACGCCCCTTATTTTTTTCGATCCGGTTCGCCGGGCAATCGGCGTAGCCCACGCTGGCTGGCGAGGCACGATGAAAAACGCAGCCGGGGCGACAATCCGGGAAATGGTGAACCAACTTGGCTGCCGGCCACAGGATATTATCGCCGTGATCGGTCCGGCCATTGGCCCATGCTGCTATGAGGTCGGACCGGAGGTTATAACCACAGCCGCCAAGGCTTTTGATGACCCCGATCATCTTTTTATCTGGCGCAATGGAAGGACAAACCGGGCCTATTTTGATATGTGGACGGCCAATCAGCAACAACTGGCTGCCAGCGGCGTGCAGCAAATTATTCAATCCGGGTTATGCACGGCCTGCCATACCGACCTGTTCTTTTCCCACCGAGCCGAAAAAGGTCACACCGGCCGCTTTGGGGTGATTATCGGCCTTAGAGGAGAGGCTGGGTGAGTCATATTGCAGCAAACATTGAAGCTGTTTACCAGCGCATTAATATGGCGGTCCAACGGGCCGGACGCCAGGCCGATGAGATCACGCTGGTGGCCGTGACCAAAACCCATCCCTTAGAAACGGTGATGGCCGCTTACCGGGCCGGCTTGCGTCATTTTGGCGAAAATCGAGTCGAAGAGGGGCGGGATAAAGTGATCGGGCTGGCCGAATGGCTGGCCAGTGCGCCAGAAAATATCAAAGGCGAGCCACCGACCTGGCACATGATCGGTCACCTGCAAAGCCGGCAGGTTAAATGTGCCCTGGGACAATTTCAACTGATCCATTCGGTGGACAGCTTGAAACTGGCCCAACGGATCAACCGGATGGCCGAACGAGACAACTATCCGCCGGTGGAGGTCTTGTTGCAATGTAATGTTTCCGGGGAGGTCACGAAATCCGGGTTTGATCTTAACCATTGGTCAACCAACCAGGCCCGGTTGAGCGCGTTTCTGGAAACGGTCGAACAAATGGGGAGCCTGAACAAGATCATCATCCGGGGGCTGATGACCATGGCCCCTTTATCCACCAATCCAGAAGACGCCCGGCCAACCTTCCACAGCCTGGCTGGCTTGCGGGACACTTTACAGGTGCAAATGCCCCAATTTGACTGGTCCCATCTTTCGATGGGGATGACCGATGATTTTGAAGTAGCCCTTGAAGAGGGAGCGACGATTATTAGAGTAGGTCGGGCGCTTTTTGGAGAGAGGGAATAAACAGTTTGGAGAATCATAAAAAATATTATGCTAAAAGAGACTAAAATTTGTTTCATCGGCAGCGGCGCGATGGCCACGGCCATGATCGCCGGTCTGACTAAACAAAAACTGATCAAGCCGGAAAATGTTACGGCCAGTGACCCTTATCCGGCTCAGCTTGACAAGTTGGCTCAGCGTTACCAGGTCCAAACAACACAAAACAACCTGGAGGCGGTCCATGATAAAGATATCATTGTGCTGTCCATTAAGCCCCAAAATTTTAGCGAAGTAGGCGAGGAGTTGCGGGGACACATTCCAACGGATGCTTTGGTGCTATCAATCATTGCCGGGGTTCCCATCGCCAAAATCGGCCGGAAGTTGCATCACTACCGGGTGATACGGGTTATGCCCAATACGCCAGCCCGAGTGGGCAAAGGTATTTCAGTATGGACAAGTACCGGTGAGGTCAGTGAGGTTCAACACAACCAGGCTAAAACCATTTTAGCCGCTCTGGGCAGAGAACTGCATGTGGAGCATGAAGACTACCTGGATATGGCCACGGCCCTATCCGGTACTGGCCCGGCTTATGTCTTTATGTTTATGGAGGCCATGATCGACGCCGGGGTCCATATGGGCTTTCCCCGGCGTGTGGCCGAGGAGTTAGTTTACCAGACCATTGAAGGTTCGGTGGCTTTTGCCCGTGAAAGCCAACGGCATCCGGCGGAGCTGCGCAACATGGTCACTTCACCGGGCGGCACCACCGCCGAGGCCCTCTATCAAATGGAAAAAGGAGGCTTTCGCACCGTTCTTTCCAAAGCCATCTGGGCCGCTTATCAAAAATCCCGTTATCTTGGAGGCTTGGACAACAATGGGTGATTTCCTGGCGTTAGTTATCAATCTTGTATTTGGGTTTTTATGGTGGGCAATTTTGATTAGAGTTTTACTTTCCTGGCTACCTATGGCTGGCATCCGCATAGACCCCTACAATCCCGTTGTTCGGACCCTTTACTCAATTACCGACCCTATTCTAGACCCGCTGCGCAGATATACCACTGTCGGCATGATAGATTTAAGTCCGATCGTAGCCCTGTTTGGTTTAGAAATTATCAGGGAAATATTGATTTCTTTATTAAGATAGTAAAAACTACCTGTTAGGAGAAAAAGCTATGCGAGAAATTGAATTTAAGATTACCAAAGCCGAAGAAGGGGCTGCTTTTGCCGTGCATGTCGTGCCCAGAAGCAAGAAAAACGAGGTCGCTGGTAAACATGGCGATGCCCTTAAAGTGCGCTTAACCTCAAGCTCAGTCGGGGGGATCGCCAATGACACCTTAATAAATTTTCTCTGCGACAAGCTTAAGATCGAGCGGAAAAATATTGAAATTGCGGCCGGCTTGACTTCAGCGGAAAAAATGATCGTTGTCGTCGGGCTGACGCCGACCGAGGTCGAAGACAGTTTATTGAGTTAAGCCTTGCTTTGGGGAACTCTTTCACTCCAACCTGCGTCTACACTATGAGAGTAATTTTATGGGTTGGAGGTAATTTTTTATGCCATTTTTTATTGGCAAGACTTTTTTAATTGTTACGATTTTTTGTATTGCCCTAACCACAGTTGCTTGCGGCGCCAGAGATTCTGACCAGGATATAGCACCGGTTGGCACGATTGAGCCACAGACGGTGCCAGAGGCATCGGCTACACCTGAACCGGTGCCCACCTTGACCGATTTGCCTGTAGAAATTACCGAACCGATATCACCCATCTCGCCAGTGTCGCCCGGGCAGGAACCTGCTATGTCCCCAATTAACAGCGACATTCAACCTATTCCTGGCAGTGAGGACGCCCTGGCTGCGGCCATCGCCGATCTATCTGAGCAGACCGGCTTGCCAGCGGGCGATATTCGCCTGGTGTCAATGGAAGCCGTTCAGTGGAGCGATGCCAGCCTGGGCTGCCCCCAGGAAGGTTTTATGTACGCTCAGGTCGTCACGCCCGGCTATCTGATCGTGCTGGAAGCCCAAGGCCAACAATATGAATATCATACCGACCAGGCCACGAACGTGGTGCTGTGTGAAGCGTAGTGCGGCGAAGCCACAACGGAAAGCGGAGAGTCTATAAAAATCGCCGCCACGCAATACGCAACACTTCGCTTGGCATATAAACTTACGTAGCTATGATTCTCGCCGCAAGCGTAACGCAAATCTTATCGGGTCACATGCTATGGCCAACCGTTCAACTATCTCCCTTTGGTCCGTTCTGCTGCCGGTAGGGTTGGGCACCGGCTTGTCGCTCATCGGCGATAGTTCGCTCTATGCTGTTTTACCCACGCACGTGATGGAGGCCAGCGTCCCCTTGGCCAGTGTGGGTATTCTGCTGTCGGCCAACCGCTTTATCCGGCTGGTACTCAATGGCCCGGCCGGCCTGGCTTACGATCATTGGCCTCGCCGTCGCCTATTTGTGCCGGCCCTGTTCATAGGGGCCGGCTCAACCGCCATCTACGGACTGACCCTGGGCTTCTGGCCATTATTGATTGGCCGGTTACTTTGGGGTCTGGCCTGGTCTGGTATCTGGGTCGGTGGCAACACCATCATCCTCGATATTACCGACGATGATAACCGGGGCCGGTGGGTCGGCCTTTACCAGGTTTCATTCTTTTTGGGGGCGTCAAGTGGAGCGATGGTAGGCGGTGTACTGACCGATTGGTTAGGTTATCACCAGACGATGGTTGTTGGGGCCAGTTTAACCCTCTTGGGGGCTATCATCGCCCTGTTATTCTTACCCGAAACCCGTGACTTCAGGCAACCAGCACCCGACTCAGGCAGCGTTTCACCCCAGCTAACCGTTGTCCCCAGGTCGACTAGCCGGGTCGAGTTAGCTTCGGCTATCGCCTTAGCGGGGGTCAATCGCTTGGTGGTGGCCGGTATTCTGCTTTCCACATTTGGTTTATTCCTGGCAGAGAAACTGGGTCACTCGATTGACATTGCTAACCATTCTTTTGGGGTGGCCACGGTCACAGGGGTGGGATTGGGTTTGACCACCCTCGTCGCCATGACGGCTGCCCCGATCGTGGGTGGGGTTTCAGATCGGGCCGGCAACCGTTGGCCGGTGGCAGCCGGTGGTTTAGCTCCAGGCGTGGCCGGCTTTAGTCTGTTAGCCCTTGGTCCTCCCCTGGTCATTCTGCTTGGCCTCCCTTTGACGGCGATCACCAGCGGCAGTAATCAAGGGTTGTCAACAGCTCTTGTCGGCGATTTATCGGGTCAGGAACGGCGTGGCCGGCAATTGGGGGTGCTGTTTACCACCGGTGATTTAGCCAGCGCGGTTGGACCACCCCTGGCCTATGCCTTGAGGCCATGGCTTGGGCTTAACGGCATTTATCTACTGAGCGCCGGCGTACTGGCCGCTATGTTCCTGGTCAGTCTCCAGTGGGCTCTGAGGTCAAAACCCAAATCATCTCCTCACTAAGTTGTTGGCATAATCAATATTCAAGCTACAATTTTTAGTAGCCGGGTTACAACCATTTGGTGTAGATGATTTTTACAATATTCATCAAATGTATCAAAGTCTATGGGTAACTACCTGCCCTCATGTCATTCCGAGGAGCTCAGTACCCAAAGGGCATAAACGACGAGGAATCTCCGCAAAAGAGATCTACTTTACCAAAGCCTTGGGGATTCTTCACTCGCTGCGCTCGTTCAGAATGACATGGTAGGTAGTTACGTCTATGGTAAAATAAACAGCAAAAACATAACAACAAGGAGTATTCGATGAGTCGTATGATAAGACGAGTAGCAGGTGGAGCCTCAGTATTTGTGACCATTATTATCATTGTAGTGGTCGTTGTGCTTTTACTGGCTATTTCTAGCCAATTTTTCTATCTTTTTGAGCGCGTCGATGAGCAAGAAGTCGGCGTTCAGTTTAGAGGGGGCCGGATTCATCAAATCGTCGGTCCCGGTGTGTACAGCGACTTTGGCCTGTTTGTGGAGATGCAGAAGGTCTCCAGTCAGGCTATTTCCTTTGAAGTTGAAGATGCAGAGATTATCACCAAGGATAAACAACGGATCGGGCTCAAAGTCAGCGGCAATATCTTCAGACCAAATTTATCTGAAAAAGATACTATACGAGGATTTTGGGCGCAATATAGAGGGATTTATCTTGACGACAATCAGGCCCAAACCCAGGTAGAAAACCTGTCCAGACAAGCCATGAAGGTTTGCGTGGGTGACCGTACTTTTGACGACAATATTATTGGTACCGCTCGTGATGCGCTAAGAGCCTGCATTGACGATGAACTCAATAAACTGGCCGACAATTTTGGTCTGAACGTACAAAACGTGGTCGTGCCCGAAGTTATCCTGTCTCCCGAAGTGCAGGCAGCCTTAGACGCCATTGTCCAGAGCCGGTTGGAAACCGAGAAGGCCGCCCAGGACAAGCTGAGAGCCGATGCCCAGGCTGGGGCTGAACAAGCCCGCCAGGAAGGTGAAATCAGAATCGAGCAGAGCCGGATTCAGGAGCAAACAAAACAGCAAACCGTTCTGGCCCAGTTAGAGCAGGAAAAAATATTGGCCCAAAAGGCGGTCATCGAGGCCGAACGAGCCAACGAACTGGCCCGGGTGGAGGCCGAACGAGCCATTATCGAGGCTCAAAAAGCGAACGATCTCCTGGCCGCTCAGCAGGACCTGGAGATTAACCAGGCCCTGGCCCTGGCCGCCGCCGAAAAGGCCAAAGCAGACCTGGCCGTTCAATTTGCCCTGGCCGAACTTTATGCGGCTAATCCCGGCTACCTGGAATTGCAGATGGTCCAGGCTAACGCCGCTGCTCTACAACCGACCGATAAGATTATCTTTACTCCGGAAGGCACGGTCCCCACCCTGGTTTTACCCGGCCCGGGTATTATGCCCACAGTTGAAACTGGCGCGGCAACGGCCACTGCTAGCCCAGCGGTTGAAGAGGAAGCAGAAACCGAAGCGGCTGAAGGTAGCACAGAGAGTCAATAACCGATAGCAAAGTCGGGAGGGAGGATAAAAGATGTTAAGGATTGTCAGGCCCTGGCAAAAAGGCTTAATCGAACGGCTGGGGAAGTATAAACGTACGGCCGACAGTGGGTTGACCTTTGTTTTGCCGTTCGCCGAACGGATGATAAAAGTCGATATGCGTGAGCAGGTGGTTGACGTGCCCCCCCAGGCGGTCATCACCCAGGACAATGTCGTGGTCGAAGTGGATGCCGTGGTCTATTATGAGGTGATCGACCCGGTGAAAGTCACTTATAAGGTGGCTGATTTTTATTCGGCGGCCACCAAGCTGGCCCAGACCAGCTTGCGGAACCTGATCGGTGATTTGGCCCTGGATGAATGTCTGACCTCCAGAGAGATCATCAACACCAAGTTGCGGATGATCCTCGATGAAGCCACCGACAAATGGGGGGTCAAGGTCACCCGGGTAGAACTACAGCGAATTGAGCCCCCCAGAGACGTCACTGAGGCCATGCATCGCCAGATGAAGGCGGAACGGGATCGACGAGCAACGATCCTGACGGCAGAGGGTCATAAACAAGCGGAAATTCTTGAAGCTGAAGGGGCCAAACAAGCGGCCATCCTCAAGGCTGAAGGCGAGGCCAGGGCGATTAAACAAGTGGCTGAAGCTGAAAAGTATAGAGAGATCACCATCGCCAATGGTGAGTCTGAAGCCATTAAGGTCGTTTTCGCCGCTATCCACGAAGGACAGCCAAACAACGAGTTGATTGCCCTAAAATATTTGGAAGCCCTCCAAAAAATGGCCGATGGGCAGGCCACGAAGGTATTTTTGCCCTATGAAGCTTCGGGTATTCTGGGCAGTCTGGCTGGCATCAGCGAAATTTTTAGGGGGAAGGATACCGCCCAACCCTCTGCGTCTTAGCTCAGCACACATCAGGACGCAGTAGACATTTTTTTGCTCCTTTTCTGCGTTGTTTAATGCTTCAACGGGATAAATCCGGCCCCCAGGGCTTGATGGGCCACCCCTATGGTCACGAAGGCTAACGGCGATCAACCATGACATTTTTTGCACGATCCTCAATAAAAACAAATACCGACCAGTTGGTCGGCAAGTGACAAGGTGAATAGTTACTCCCACTAATTTGTGACAGGTTTACAATGTAGCCATCTCTGCGTTGTCAAAGTTGCGCCGGTAGTAGCTCATATATTGCACCTTATTCTCCAGGGCCTGAATAACAGCGTGCGTAAAATTCACTTTCTCAAATCGTTGAGCACTGCCCAGGCCACCCGGACTGAAGACGTTGATCTCCATCAATTTGTCCCCAACAATGTCCAATCCAACCAGGAACATGCCGTCCTGAACCAATTTGGGCCGCACAATCTCGGCCACGCGCAGCGCCGTATTATCGATGGTGGCTGCCTGGATTGTACCACCAGCATGGACATTGCTCCTAATGTCGTCGCCGGAGCGCACCCGTCGGAAGGCGGCGTACTTACCCCGGTAGCGCAACGGTTGACCGTTCAAGAGAAACAGGCGGGTATCCCCTTCGGCTGCGGCCGGTAAGTATTCCTGGGCAATCACGTAGCCATCCCGGCTGACTGCATCGATCATCTGGTTCAGGTTGGAGAGATCATCCGGTCGCACCAGGAAGACGCTCTGACCGCCCGAACCCTGGAGGGGCTTTAAGACAATATTGCCGCCTTGCTCTTTGGCAAAGGCCCGAATTTCCGTTCGATCCCGGGTGATGAGCGTTTTAGGTCGGACCTCTTCGGGAAAGTGTTGGAAGTACATCTTGTTCAGCGCTGCGGCTAAGCCATCGGGGTCGTTAAGAACGACCACGCCGTAGCGCATGGCCAGCCGGCCAAAAATAATACCGGCCGACTGGGCCCAGGGGCGTTGCACGGCGTCGACAGAAGGGTCGTTACGCAGCATCAAAACATCCAGGTCATCTACAGTGATGCGTTCAACCTTGGCCTTCGAACTTTGCAGTTCCTTCAGATAAACCACTGTAGATTTATATTTCTTGCCCGGCGCTGCCCGGGCCCGGGCCCGGATGTGATCGTCGGGATCATAGGCCAGGTCGCCTACTCCCATCACCCAGGCTTCGTGCCCCAGGTTGATAGCGGCCATACCCAGGCGCGTGGTGGTATAGCCTTTCTCTTCTGTTTGTATGTCATTCACCACAAAGCCAATTCTCATCTTTTTCTCCTTTCAATCAAATCTAATACTGACAACCCATTTCGCAAGCCGGCCAACCTGGTTGCGGTTTGGGGATGATCCATATAACGAGGGCGAAGCGGGGCCGGGCGTAGGACCTGGCGCCATTGTAACTCCTGAATAATCGGGATATGATCGGTCATAATCTTGCCCACAAACAAGGGTTCGAGGTCACCGCCTCGTTTCAGGTACTTTAGCACCCCCACCAATCCCCGTAGATAAACTATATCCTTGGTCAAGCCCCCCCCCCGATAAATGCGCGTAGTAACAGTAAACGCAGTTCGCTGCTCAAAGCCATAAGTACGATTAAGTTCACGAAAGGTTTCAATAAACGACGCGCCTTCGATTAAGCTCTGGGCCGCTATGACTCGTCCGGCCAGGAGACGCAGGCGCGGACGACTCAAGCCGCCCACCAGATACTCTGCCAGCACCGCCAGCCCCTCTTGCAATTCCTCATAGCCGGCCAGGCCGGCATAAAGCTGCTGGAAGGGCTGCGCTCGACCGTTGAAGTAGGTTAAAACGTGGGTACCAACCTCGTGCTGAAGCAGGGCCTCGACTCGTGACACCGGAATTTTTGTTTGCTGACCAATCAACAAGTTGCCATGCGATACCATCAGACCAACGATATCATCACGAACCTGGACGGTGACTGAGAGGTTGGGGGCAATCTGACGGTAATATTCAATTTCAGCCCTGGCCCGGTCGGCAAAGACGGCTGCATTGAGGTGTCCACCCCGTGAGTTTTCGCGGCTGCGCGGCGATATCTTGTGCAATATTTCTTCAGCCAATTGCCTCAATGCATCGCTGACACCGCCGAAAAGCTGCAAACTGCCGTAGAGAAATTTTCGTTTGCCCCGATCCCCCAGCATCGTTATCTGTCGATCCAGCTCGCTGCGTTTCTCCCGAAAGAGGAA
This sequence comes from Anaerolineae bacterium, assembly GCA_034409055.1. Lineage (GTDB taxonomy): Bacteria > Chloroflexota > Anaerolineae > 4572-78 > J111 > DAOUMU01. Next base: position 20,884 of record DAOUMU010000449.1, on the reverse strand, counting down.
AGCCAGGGTTGGGTCTTCCACACGCTCGATGGGGATTTGATACAATTTACGTTTGAGCAGAGCCGGGTCCACCAGCAAAGGGCGATAGTGAAAGACCGGCGTACGCTCAAAATGTTGCCGTCTGAACTGGGTCCAGGCCGCGTCCGTATTGACCGGGGTGACTTGTAACAGAAAATCAAAAGCGTTGCTGATTTCTGCCAGACGCCGGTCTACATTCCAGACCGTTTTGACCACCGCTCGCCGCCCTAAGGCCTGGTAATTGGCCGGACGATGGGTGGTTTGGATACGTGAAAACTCAAAAAAGGCTTGCTTGAGAGCCCGGGCCACCCCCCGATGCAGCGTCCGTAGCACAACCGGGAAAATCTCCCCGGTCGTCGCCTGGCGATAGATTGGCTGCACTTCCAAGCCGATCAGGAAGCAGTTAAGCTTCCTGGCCTCCACAGATGGCACGAGGGGCAGCAATCCCTGCGGAGCTCGCTTCTTGCTGTAGACTACCTCGACCGTTGCCGTTTGTCGCTGAATTTTGATCCGTTTGAGAGCTTCTTCCAAGACTTCAATGGTTATAGTTGGAGGTCGCACCTTTGAGGTCACAATGCGAAAGGCCGGTTTGAGCAGCAAGGGATCTTGTTCATTGTTATTTTGGCTGGCCGGTGCAGACCAAATTTCAATAATCAAAAAAGCGTCAAATTTGTTGGCCAGCGTTTCGACCACACTACGAACAAGAGCCGCCAGCCCTGGCTTGAACCGCCGCTCACCGGAAGCGATCAGGTACGATGCCTCGCCAGTGACCAACTGTTCGGTCCCCTCGTCCAGCCGCCTGGGTGGACGCCGATAAACGCACAAAAAGGGCAGCTCCCGGTCAATGTGTAAGAGTCCTTCCAGCGGCAAGGTATGCCTGACCCGCTTACCCTGGGCCAAACGAGTAGAAACTAGCTGAATCAGATCATCGGAGATGGTCTCAACCGGTGGTGATTTCGACTGGCTCATAATTTCCTCAATGTCTCAAGTACACCCGGCACGGTAGACTGTAGCGCCTGCCGAATGGCTTCTAACTGCACCGAATCGGGCTGTCTCGTCCATTCATCCATAAAAAATTTTTTAAATTCGATGGCCAAGACACAGGCCGATTGGGGAAAGGTCTGGTGAATCCAGCCGGGAAACTGTCCCCCATAAAACTTGACGTTTTCTCGCACGTCCAGCGAGCGGCCGAGAAAATCAAAAGCGCGCAGGTCCGCGATAAAGCGGTCCACAAGCGGGGCCCATTGGTCACGATCCATCGTACCAGTACCGACGTTAACTTCCGGGTTCTGCTCCGGGTCGGCCGGGGGACCATCTGCGCCATCGCGTCGATGGTTGTAGGTGTGCAAGTCGAAGACCACAAAGCGACCATAGCGGCGTTCTAAGTTGGTCAAAACCCGCTTGACTTCGGCATAGAAGGCATCGTACGCTGCCAGCGAGCGAGTTACGATTTCAGGGGGTGGCTGCTTTTGCCAGACCTGTAGTCCCCAGGCGTCTTCCGGCTCAAGATAGACGGCCTTCTCGCGGGGCCGGTTCAGGTCGACCTCAAAGCGTGACCTGAGAGCCACAATCCTGGTGTCTGCTACAGTGGTCCACTGGCCGGTAAATGGGTCTTCTTCCCGCAGCCGCTCAGCTTCGCTCAAGGCCATCATTGCAACGACTTCTTCCCGTACTGTGTGTCCATTATGAATGGCCGTAGCCACCAGGGGGCCATCTCCCTGGTGCAGTTGCCATAGCGATTGTTCCATTTATTCTCCCTTTTATTGACTCGAATGGACGAATATTCTGCTGCCCTTATGCCAACGCACTCTCGTGTCCAGAATCGTGGACGAAGATGCAGGAGGCATCAGTGGCCGTCATCATACGCTCGATGAAGGCCAGATTGACCCGCTTCTGAAGACCAAAAATGTTGAGATCGGCCTGGGGAGAGCGGGGCAGGTACGCCTCCAGAGAACCGACCTCGACAATGGCCCGGGTATTACGGGGCATGCGTCCGAAGTTGATTAAATCGGCCAAAAATGCCTCACCGTTGGCCTGTTCAGCGGGATCAGCCACGATGGTAATCAAGGTTATCCGGCCTTGCCAATTGCGGGCCAGTTGGTAGGCCAGTAACAGGGCCAGGTCGAGATTACTCAAGCGTAGCCCTACCTCCCAGGTCGGGCTTTGATCCCGGATCCAAACGTTAATGGTCTCTTCGTGGCCCAGGGAGGCCTCGGGATGGTTGGCGTACAGAATAGCCCCAATGTCATTCTCCGTGGCCCGGTCGAGAATGAACTGGAGGGTGGCTTCGTTTATATCGGAGGTGACCGGCATAAATAGAATGTTCGGGTGAAAGAAGACACCGTGCAGTACCTGTAACCCGGTTTGCAGGCCAAGGGCAAAATCCTGCACGGCCAACAAGGCCACTCGAGCAAAGATACCATCCCTGGCAAAAGAATGGACGAATGACTCTAACCTGGCCAGGCGCTCTTTCTCTCCGTTCTGGTAAAGGCCCAGAACATGCACAGACCCGCGCGGATAAGTCAGGGCTTTTAAGAAGCGATAACTCCCCCGCAGGCTTTGCACAGATTGCACCGGCACCAACAGGCTGGGCTTCCAGGCCCGTTCCTGGGAGGTTGGCATCGTGATGACCCGCTTGGCCGCCCACTCGGCCAGAGTGACAAACAGACCACTCCGCACGTCGCTCCAGGGGGCACGCAATTGGCGGCGCGAGAGATAGGCGTAAAGCAGGATGATGACCACCATGGCCACCAGGCTAAAAATCGGGTTGATCAGAAACATAGCCAGGACACACCCGACCAGGCCAATCACCGGCACCAGGCGCGGTACCCGAAACAGGGGACGGAAGCTGACTAATTCCAGCAATTGTTCAAGCATGATCACCCCATTCAGCACGGCATAGACGATCAGAAAAAACATGGTCATCAGGGGGGCAATAGCGTTTAAGCCCCCACTGACCAGGCCAAAAATCAGGGTAACCAGTCCAATACCGCCCGTGAGATACATAGCCGGACGTGGTTCGCCAGAGGTCGTCTCGCGAGCAAATATCTCTCCCCCCGGCAAGACGCTGTGCTCGGCAATGGCCTGCAAGACCCTGGGCGCGCTGACCAATGAGTTCAGGGCAGCGGAGAAGGTGGCCGCCAAAATTCCGGCCAGGATGGCCGGTCCGTAAGCCGCCCGGTCCACCATGATGGTCAGGTTGGTCACCAGTTCCGCCGGAGTGGCCACTAAGGAAACCCAGTAAGCCAGGCTCAAGTAAATTAGCAAGGTCAGTCCAATGGCAGCCATAATGCCTCGGGGAATGCTCTTGCGGGGGTCTTTGAGCGTTCCGGACATATTGACTCCGGTCAGTACACCGGTCACTGCCGGGAAGAAGACGGCAAAAATCTGCCAAAAATTACCGCCGGAAAAATCGCCCCACATGACCGGTGTCTGAGTAAATCCGCCAAACCTGGGGAAACTGCCCAGGAAAACAGAAAAAAGGGAAAAGGTGATGACCATCAAGATAGGGTAACGAACCCGGACCGCCAGGTTCACACTGACAAAAGCAATGGCGAAACATATCCCAAAACTGACAAAGACCACCACCACGGTTGGGTGAGTGGGAAAAATACGCTGCCAGCCTTCACTAAAAGCAAAGATGTAGAAAGCCACCGAAATGGCCTGGGCCAGGTAGAAAGGGACACTGACACTTCCGCCCACTTCCAGACCCAACGATTGGGAGATAATCGAAAAAGCCCCTCCCGCTTTGACCCGAATGTTAGTGGCGATAGATGAAATGGATAAACCGGTGCAGACGGTAATGAGATTGGCCAACAGGATGATCAACAACCCCCCGCCCAGGCCGGCATTGCCCACCACCCAGCCCGTGCGCAGATACATCACCGCGCCCATAATCGTCAGCAAGGTCGGCATAAAAACACCGTCAAACGTGCCAAACTTGTGATTTTCAGATTCGTTTGAAATAGAAGATGAAAAAAAATTTTTTATTCTGGTGGTGACATTGCTGATTGTTTTCATAGAACCTTTTAATATTACCGTAATTATTCCCCCTGGCTCAAACATAAGCTTCTACGAGTCTCCACCACAGATGGGTGGGAATTCATAGGAATTCATCCAGACATACCGGGTGAATAGTTACATATTTTCATTTATAGTTTTTTGCTTGACGGAAATTCTGGCAATAACTGCCACAAAAATTCTGTGCCTGAATGCAAGTGTCAAGATGAGTTTTTCAGTTTCCGGTGAGGTTTTGCCTTCACAAGACCAATTTAGCGGGGTAAAGGGAGGGGCTAATAACCGGCCAAACCAAATAGGTGTATAGGCCACCCTGAATAGCTAAGTGGCCGTCGTGATGGCAATTATTTAGGCAAAAAATAGTGGCTTCATTTTAATACAATTCGGACAAATTGCCAAGACACCTTTTACCTTGTTTTAAAAATTGCCATCACCGAGGGCCTATCCTGTAACCGTAATTTAGATATCTTCCACCAATTGTGGTGTTGGTACCTTTAGTAAGTGAGCCAATTGGGTATTTAACTGATGACGCTGTAAGGCTTCGTTAAGGATACGATTGATTAACTCATTATAACTCCACCCATCGGCAGCCGCCTCAATGCACAAATCAGAATAGGTCGGGTTCAAGCCTGGCAGTGGGTTGATCTCAAGAATGTAAGGCTTATCCCCATCATTCGCATCCAGTCGAAAGTCTACTCGGGCCACATCCAGGCAACCCATCACCCGAAAAGTGGCGGCGGCCAGCCAATTCAACTCCTCAATCTGACTTTCCTCCAACGGAGCCGGGCAGATGTAGTGAAAATCATGCACCAGATCGACCTTGATCCGATTAGTATAGAGACCGCCCTCCTCGGGTGGGTAAGCCGCCATATTAATCTCCAGCGGCGGGAAAAAGTGAAGGCCCCGGACAATACGGGGGGCCTCTTCATCTTCCGGTAGCCGTCTGGCCCTGGGTTTAGTTAGATTGCCGACCAGGCCTACTGTTACTTCCCGTCCCTCGATGAATTGTTCGACCAGGGCGGGCTGGTTGTAACGCTCGAAGATACGACGTAGTTGGGTACGGAGTTGTTTTTCATTGTGCACAATCGACTCGGCGCTGACGCCCATGCCGGTGCCTTCTCGGCTTGGTTTAACGAAAAGCGGGAATTGCAAATTCGGTTCGAGCGGTTCATCTATCCGTTCAAACACCTGGAAAGGCGGCGTGGGCAATTCATGATAAGCCAGAACTCGCTTGGTCATAGGCTTGTCCAGAGCCAGAGCCAGGGTCATCACCCGGGAGCCGGTGTAAGGAATGCCCAACATTTCCAACATAGCCGGCACCTGCGCTTCCCGCGCATCGCCAAAGTGTCCCTCGCAGAGGTTAAAACAAATGTCGGGTTTGACTCCTTGCAGATTACTGTAGAGCATCCGGTCACCTTCCAGGAAAGTAACTCGATGCCCCGCTTTTTCCAAAGCGATACTAATCGCTTCAATCGTCTCCCAGGAGTCGAGATCATCCCACTGATCAGGTGGCATGCCAGGCCAGGTAGGGGCATTCTGTTTTAGATTGGCCAAAATTACAACGCGCATCATTTTATTCCTTTCATACATAGGTATAAAAATAAGACCTTAGCTTAAATATTCTCTGAGTTCCCCAGAGCAGTCAGCCTGGCGGAGCTTTTCCAAAGCTTGGCTCTCAATTTGCCGGATTCTCTCACGGGTCAAGGCAAATTTTTGTCCTACTTCTTTCAGGGTACAACTGTGACCGTTTTCCAGACCAAAACGTAATCTGAGAATTCTGGCTTCCCTTGGATTGAGTCTGGAAAGGGCTTCCTCTAACTTTGCCTGTAGCAGATGATAATCCGTCACATCTGGCGGTGCAGGGGCATTCTCATCTTCAATAAGATCTTCCAACGTACCCTCTCCCTCTTCATCCAGCGGCCACTGCAGTGACTCCACAGGCTGGCTGACCTGCAAGACTTGATGCACCTGCGACAATTCTAACCCCACCGTACTGGCCAATTCGTCAAGAGTCGGCTTTTCCCCTTGGATCTGCTCCAATTGGCTGGCAGCTTGACTCAATTTAAGGACGTTCGTTCACGTGAATGGGGAGGCGGATGGTTCTGTTCTGATTAATCAGGCCTCGACTCACCGTTTGCCTAATCCACCACATGGCATAGGTGCTAAATTTATATCCCCGGCGATAATCAAATTTTTCCACCGCGCGCATCAGGCCTAAATTACCCTCTTGAATAAGATCCGCCAAGGGGACCTCTTGTCCTCTATATTTTTTAGCAATACTGATTACCAGCCGGGTATTGGCGTTGATTAAACGGTTTCGGGCCTGGTTAGCCTCTCTAACATAAGCCTTTAATCTCTCGGCTTCTTCAGAGTCACAGGCCACACTGGTCAGCTTTTTTTCCGCCCAGCGCCCTTTTTCAATTTGCTTGGCCAGGGTAATCTCCTCGACCGGGGTCAGTAAAGGTGTCTGGGCGGCTTCTTTGAGATAGAGAGCAAGAATATCATCTGCGTTAATCAGACTTAAATCAAAGTCAGCTTCAATGGCCTCTTCGACCCTATCATTTTCGAGGGTATCCGTGAGTAGACCACCTTGCCGTTGAGTTTCGCCTCCCAACGCTTTGAACGAGGTGATTTTTTCATTACCAGGCCGGTTGTTTTCTTCGATTTTTTTATGATTGGCCGCTGGACTAACGATATGAGGCCAGACCGATTGACCGCTGTCAACCACAGTGGAAATCATAGACATTGGGCTACCTCGTAAGCCAACTCAGGCATAGAAAATCTTACTTCTGGCAAACTATTGACATATTTTATTTTGAGGGCATAGTTATAGCTTGCTCCATTCTTGAACCACCAGGCGGAAAATATCCGACTCGGTAATGATGCCCACCACCTTTCCAGACCCATCAACTACTGGCAAACCGCTAATTTTGTTATTCAACATGACCTGCGCCGCCTCGCTAATCGTCGCCTCCTGGGAGACGGTAATCGGATTAGGGGTCATAATCTCCTTAACCTTCAAGGTGGCCAGCAGGTAGTTCAACTCCCAAATGCTCAACGATGTCGCGTCCGAGGGCTCTGCCTCCCGGATATCGCCACGCGTGATAATTCCTACCAGACGCCCGTTCTTCATCACGGGTAAACGCCGAATCCCTTTTTCGGTCATCAGGCGGTGTGCCTGGGGTAAGGTCGTGTCCGGATAGATCGTCACGACATCAGGGGTCATCCAGTCTTTAACTAATTCTCGCTTCATCAGGTATTATTCCTCTTTGCATTTGTCCGGAAATAACTTCGGATTTTTGACCAAAGACGAACTTGGTCTGTACAACCACGAACTTATTCTTGGAAACCCTATTTTTTGATAAATTTGATTCAAAAAGGCTTGATTTACTGCCTCGAGTCAGTAATGACTGGTCGCTCAGTAAATCAAGCCTCTCTCGGACGTAACCGTGCTTGTTGTTCGACAATGAGCTTGCACTGCAAACAGAGCGTGGTCTCCGGCATAGCCTCTAACCGGGCCGGGTCAATCGGTTTTCCACACCGCTCGCAAATGCCATAGGTGCCTCGCTGCATTTGTTGCAAGGCCTCATCAATGGAGCTCAATCTACACTCCAGCCGACGAATCAGGGCCATCGTTAATTCGTGCTCCACCAGCTCGAAATCTGCTTCGTCGATACTCGGGTCCACTTCAGACTTGATGGTTTCACGTAAATGGGCCAATCTTAGACGCGTTTGTTCTTGTTCCTTTTTGAGTTTCTCTATCTGCAAAGTTATTATTCCATTGGGTGTCATAGTACATCCTACATAAATGTGTGATCCCTTTAGACCGGCTTAGGTTGTAACTGGGTAATTGCGCTGGCAATGAACTGGGCGGCGATTTCGAGTTCCAATTTGCCAGTATTAATCACCAGATGATATAACGTAGAATCATCCCACCGTATCCTGAAGAAGCGGCTCAGGTATTCGGCAGTTAGTCGATCCTGTTCGATAGCCCATTCACGGGCCGCTGCGGCACTCATTCTCTTTTCGGCCTGCATTCGGAGGATACGAGCCTCCATAGGCGCCTCGATACGCACATGAAATACGCCGGGCAGGTCCTGCAAAATGGCCTGTCCCCCCCGACCTAAAATGACCACATTGCCCCGCTCATACGCGGCCCGAATGGTCGTTCGAATCAGATCAATACAATAAGCCTCATTCAGTTGCTCCATGCTGAGCGTTTCTGCCCCGGTACTGTCCCGTCTCCGAGTTGAAACCTGGGCCACGATATGGGAACGGGAGCCTAACAGACGCTCTACAAAAGTTACTGCCTTATAGTGTCCTTCGGAGAAATCAACCACTTCATTCTCCGATAGCCCTATCTCAGCAGCAACCTGGGTCATAAGGCTCTTATCAAAATAACGATACCCCAGAAGCTCAGCAATCCGGGTTGCAACCTGCTCACTTCCACTACCAACTTGCCGAGAAATAGTGATGATAGACATTTTACCTCTTCTCTGTAAATAGACCTTGTAGGACAAACTTAAGTTTGCCCTACGGTACGGATATTGTCATCATTGATGGGGTGTCAACACTCGTGATAACCCCTTATAATGTTGGACTAACGTTTAAGGCCACACTACCACCGGGAACGATGCCTTTCTCAACAGCAGGCCGGATGGTGCTCAATGCATCTTCAACTCGGTTTTTCTTTTCCTTCAACCGCCTGCCAATCAACATTCCAATCTTCCTCAAATTCCACAATTTCCCAACTCAGTTTCAGGGGGTCTAGGCTAATTACCTCCAGATAAGCCCAACAATTCGGGCAGGTGACTTTCTGTCCTTTTCTCGGTGTCGATTCCAGGTAGATATCCTCCTCGCAATCTGGACAGGGCACAACTATTCGTTTATCCGCTTTCATTACTTTACCTCCTCAAAAAAGGCCGATCTTTGGAGTATTAACATTTTTGTAACAATATGTGACAATAAAAAAGGCCAGCCTGCCGTACCCAATAAATAGTTTGTGGGCATAATTATTATCTTTGGTACGGCGGCTGGCCGGAGGAGGTTACGTTAGGCAATGTTGCCCAAAATATTCGAGATCCATCAAGACGTTAATCTTGAGGTAAAGAGCCATTTTGCTCTCATTTCGTCTCAACAGTTTGAGCAATGACTTGCCGCACTTCCGTAACCCTGCCCCCAGTATAACAACCGAATGTATAAAAAATGTAAGAAAAAGCTACCAAAGGTGTTATATTTCAGAGTGGTCTGTATAATTTTTGACATGATTTTAGGCTCAACTTTGAGACTTCAGTACATACAAATTTGCTCTAGCTGGACCAGTGCGAAGCCTCCAGCGGCCAAAACGCGGACTGTCCCACGGGGAGGCAGCGGAGCTGCACAGGTCTTCGCACTGGTCCGCTCCGAGCTTGAAAATTGGATCTACTGAGACTATACTGCTTATTGACCCGACGGACGCCTGACCTCGAGTGGGCTATGCCTGTCTTGTGGCCTGTCAATCAACAAGGTGTCGTCAAACCATAACGGCACTCCATCATTCGCTGGCTGGGCTTCAGAGTTGGCCTCCATTTGACCCTCCTCGGGTCGCAACAAACCTAACTGCGTCCTGTCGTTACCCTGCTGCCCCTCAACCGGGCAGGGGAAGGCAACAATGTCTGGCCACGGCTCCAGGTGCAAGAGACGACAGCGCACATAGCGACCAATGATCCCAAACGTGGCTAAAAGAGGAACAATAATCAACGCGCCAAGAATCCCCCACAACACCGTGGCCCCAATAATGGCCACAAAAATTAATCCCTCATTCATGTGTAGGAAACGTCCCATAATGCGTGGTCGTAGCCAGATCGCCTTAACCTGGATCAGGACGAAGTAAATAGCGAAAACCAGCACCCCAAACCAGAAATTTGAGATAGGCAACAAGTCTGAGCCTTGAAAGAAAGCAACCAGAATCGCCAACATAGCCGCAATTGCCGGCCCTATGTCGGGGATGACGGTCAACAAGCCGGTCAGTAAACCTAAAACCAGGGCCCCCGGTAACCCAATGGCTAACCAGGCCAGGGTGAAGACCACTCCCACAACCAGCATCAAAACTAGGGTGCCGTACAAATAAGCCTGCCAGATTGTGCCTATCTCTCGCAGCAGCCTGAGGAGATCAGCCTGGGCCGTCTCCGGGGCCAGACGAACCAGCCAGTTCCGCAACTTCTCCCAATCGAGCAAAAAATAATAAACACTGACCAGGATTACCAGCAGCCAGACCAAGCTGGTCGAGGTCGTTTCAAGTACAACCAAAGCGCCTTTAGCGGCCGGTGTTAACGATTCGCTGGTCACCTTCAACAAATCAGCCAGCAGTTGCCCCAGATGAAGCTGCTGGCCAGCAATGCTGACCGGTCTGGCTAGAGTTGTCTCCAAATGGATTTCGATGTCGAGTAAATGATCTGATAGCCCTCTAATCTGTCTTATGGCTATTGGAGTCAGAATACTGGGAATCACTATCAATAAAGTCAAGCCAGAAAAATAAACCAGGGAAACGGCCCACTTTCGCTCCAGTCGAGTCCCAGTTTGAACCAACCCAACCAGAGGATTCAAAATGTAAGCCAATAAGGCAGCCACAATAAGAGGATTAATGATTGGCCGGATGACATAAACCAGCCAACCGATTAAAATCAAGCTGAGGCTAATGACCACCGCCCGGGTGAAGTGACTCCATTGTGTTGTCATCCGTCTTTGATACTCCTTATCAATACTAACCTGGTCAAATCTATCAATTCGCCGGTCTGATGGCTTGAGCCTCAAACATATAACCATGCCAATTATTGGCAAGCATCACCTGGTGCAGGTCGCCGGTCTCATCCTCAATCAACACCTTCTCAACTCTGGTCGGTTCGCTATAATAACTTTCGATCAGGTTAATCGCCGTCAATGCATCGGGAGCTTCAATCGTATGGGTTGCCAGGAGAGTGCCTTGTTGGGTTACCTCAACCAGGTATAGCCTCTGAGCGCCCCCTGAGATAAAGTTCAATGTATCGCCACATTGCGCAATTTCAACACCGTTCATCTCCCACCTCAAAAAGAGCCACAATTAGCTTTTGTCAAGCGCCCCCTACTTCCGTCAGTTGATTAGTTCATAGAACCAGAATTGACAATGAAAAAGTAGCTTCCGGTAAGGCAACCTCATAAAGCATCCAACCGCGTAAAACGTAAAAGTGAGCCATAGATAAGTCATTACGCTTCACGTTTTACGTTTTACGACCTGGCTGGCGACATCAAGCGGAAGTTACTTTTTACCCCGCTGGCAAGCCAAATTCTGGTTTGATGTAGTTCAATTGTAATACATTGGTATGCAAAACCCGTGGAAAAAAGCTACAAATGCTGTTACAAAAAGAGGTTGTATGTGATACTTTTTCAACAATGCCTCATCCTGTTGACGATGCTCCTATTCTATGATACATTGAACCCTAATCTATTTTCAACCAGGAGGTCGATTATGATCAATTTATGGCACCAACTGGACCCCGGTCCCGACGCGCCCGAGGTGATTTACGTGATCGTGGAAATCCCTAAAAGCTCGCGCAATAAGTACGAATATAGTAAAGAGATTGGCGTGGTCAAGCTCGATCGGGTTCTTTTCTCCTCCCTGCACTATCCCGGTGACTACGGCCTGATTCCCCGCACCTTTTATGACGATGGTGACCCCCTGGATGCCCTGGTAATGATCAACGAGCCGACCTTTCCCGGCTGTATCATCGAGGCCCGGCCCATTGGTCTGTTCAAGATGAAGGATCGAGACAAGCCCGACGACAAAGTACTGTGTGTACCCGCCCGTGACCCTATTTTCGACGATTATCTGGACATCGACCATATCCCCCAGCACTTTTTGCGAGAAGTGGCCCATTTCTTTGAAGTATATAAGGACCTGGAAGGGATTAGGGTTGAGCCAATAGGCTGGGAGCGGGCAGAAGCGGCCAAACAAGCCGTTCGGCGAGCTATGGATCTCTATCGGGAAAAGTACGGCCGGGGCATGAGAGTGTAATGATTTTTATACAACTCTCCAAGCACAAGTAAGCCCTACATCCAGCCGCGTTGCCGTATCCACCAATACATACCAATTGGCAAAAGTATGATAATCATCATCGTCAATACAAAGACCGGTTGGCTCGTCCAGATATTCAACGGTATCATGGCCTGGAAAAAATTCATGCCAAAGAAGCCCACGATGAAGGAGAGGGGCATAAAGAGGGTAGTGATAACGGTCAGGGTTTTCATGACCTCGTTCATGCGGTTGTTCACGACCGAAAGATAGGTATTCAGCGCACTGCCCGACAGTTCGCGCATACTCTCGATCAGGTCGTAGAGCCGCACGAGGTGATCGTATACGTCACTAAAGAAGACTCGGTCTTTGTCCTTGATCACCCTATACTTGTCCCGGGTCAACTTGTTGAGCACTTCCCGCTGGGGGAGGATGATGCGGCGTAAATGGAGCAGGCTGCGCTTGAGGGCAAAGATATGTTCTAACGCAGCCGGCGTGGGATTATCGAAAAGTTGATCCTCAATCAGGTTGATGGTGTCGTCCAATTTTTCGACGACCGGGACGTAATCAGCGATCAGTTCGTCAATCAACTTGTACAATAAGTAGCCACTCCCTCGCTTCAAATAGTGCCTATCCTGTTGGCAGACCAACCATACTCGATCAACCGCAACAATGACCTCATCATGATGAGTGACTATATAGTTTTCACCCAAAAACACATCCAACTCCGGGGCAATAACTTGATCACCGTTTTGCTTTTCCAAAACAACGGCCCGTAAGACAAGGTAGAGATATTCCTCCCAGTCATCCAGCTTGGGAGTATGGGTCTCTGCCAGGGCATCATCGATAGCCAGGGGATGAAAACTGAAGGTTTTCTGCAAAATCGACTCACAGGCCCCCGGTGGTTCATCGACAAAATCTACCCATAGTAACCCCTGTGGCTCTTGTAAGGCCGTGGCAAATTGATCTGGACTTAAATTGGTGCGAACCTGTCCGGTTTGAGAGTGATATAGGGTACGAATCATGTTGCCTCCTTAATATCATATGGGTACATTTGTCAATCGAGTCGCTTAAAATAACGTCGTTCGAGTTTGGTAGCCCAGTAACGGCCAATGAAAAACAAACCCAGCCCCCCGGTGATAGCCACAACCCAGCCCTTGGCTGACAGGGCAAAACCGTGTGACCCGACCAAAGTGACCAAAACCACGCCCGGTAAGCGTCCCAGGAAGTTGGCCGCGAAGAAGTGCCAGAACGAGATCGAACTCAGACCCGCCACAAAGTTCATCAGGTTGCTGGGCACAATCGGGAACCAGAAGAAAAAAAGAAAGAAGGCAAACCCCTGCCGGGCAGCCACCTGCTGCCAACGATCGAGTACATCCCTGGTAGCACGGGCATCCCCGGTAGCACGGGCATCCCTATGCCCGGCGGCCAGGCGATTAACCAGCGGTCGCCCCTTCCGGCGAACCAGGGCAAAAACAAGCTGGCTGGTGCCTACGGTGCCGATCAGGTTGATGGCCAGGCCACTACTAAACCCATACAAGTAGCCCCCGGTAATCATCAAGATGTGCCCCGGTATGACCGCAATCACCACCTGTATACTCAAAAGCAGGCCGAGTAACACCGGCCCCCATCCCCCAAAACCCTGCACATAAGCCGTAACAGCCTGCCGGTCCCCAATGAAGGCCAGAAAATCCAGCCAGAGATGTCGCCCCGACCAGAGAACGAACAGGCCAACCAGGCCAATGGCAGCCCTTATTAGCCACCGTAATCGCCTGGAGTTGATTGTCCCCCGCTGCTGTTGTTCTTTACCTTTTTTCATCCGGCGCTCCAAATTTGAGGAGCCAGCACGCCCACGTGCGGCGTTATTCGGTACGCGGGCGTGCCTCATATTATGCCCTGCGGGTACTCCGCAAAAATTGGATCCACTGAGTCTACATCTTGCCCTCAATACTAGCCGGCCAGAGCAATACCTTCTTTGGCCAACTGTTCCTGCACCAGGGCCAACAGACGAGGACGCATCTCCGCCGCCTTGCCGAACCGAGCTTTAGCCAACAGGGTTAATTCTGTCTGTTGGCCACTCACCCCTGACTCGCTGATGACATGCCACGGTTCCAGCAGATTTGGCAGTAAGAGAACGTCTCTCTGACCCAGTTCCTCCAGCAGAGACAAAGCCCGGTTCAGATCAGCCGTGGCAATCTTCAGTTTGATGTCGGCTAAAGAAAAGAGGCCCCGACTGAAGTTACGCACAACCACCATTTCCCCATTGGGCACGATGTAAAGCTCGCCGGTCGGGGCACGCATCCAGGTCGTGCGCAGATTCACCGCCTCGATAACACCTTCAACACCCAAGATTTCTACCTTTTCTCCCACGGCAAAGATGTCTTCAAAAATGAGGCTAACCCCGGCCAAAAAGTTGCTGATGAGCGGTCGCGCGCCCAGACCAAAAGCGGCGCTAAAAAGTCCCACCATCCAAACCAGGGTATCTGGACGCACAAATTGACCGATACTGGCCAGGGTAGCCACCATGAACACGGTAAAACTGATAGCACTGGCAATCAGCCCCTCCAGAGTTTCCTGTCGTTCTGGGCGTGGCCGCAGAGTGCGAGACGCAAAACGGCTCAAACGACTGATTCGTCCGGCCAGGCGTCGGGCCAAACGATGGACAAACCAGGCCAAGAGGTAAAAGCTCACAATGCGGATGACATAGCTCCACCAGACAGGCGTGGTGAACAAAACCGTCAATTGTTCAAACATACATACCCCCCATTGAATTTACTGAAATGTAACCAACACCGAGGGCGGTACCAATTGCCACTGAACATTAGCCGGAGCAATAATGGTAGGCGTCAAGCTGATACTCTGCCCCCGGCGCAAGCTGGCCGTATCTATCAGAACCCGGACCAACCTGGGATTAACCTCAATCTCACTCAAAACCGGTAACGGTCCGCTCAGGAGCAAATCCACCGCGGCTGGATTAATGGTGACCGTGCCATTAGGTCTTGACTCAAGTAATTCAACTGGACGTGTCACCGCCAAATCACCACGACGTGCGGCCACCCGGGCCAAAACGGTCACGGCCTCAACGATGTTACCGTTACCATCTAACGCTTGGACTTTGGGCGGCAAGTCAAGCGGGATTTGTACGCTCAACTCACCAACCGCCTGACTGACATCAATGGGCAGGGTATCTACGAAACTGCCCACGTTAGCCAGTTGGTCTGGACTGCCCTTAAGTGTTACGCCGGCCGGCGTGACACTTAAGTTACTCAACCAGTAACCGGGCGGGGGTATGCCACTGGTCACGATTCGCACACTCACATTCCGCGCATTCAGTCGTTGCCGGATAGAAACACTGACTTGAACCTGGTTTGGCTGCAAGTTCACCTCGGTTATCTCACGATTCTGCGCATCCAGCGCTTGTAGGGGCCGAGTCTCACGCAGTGAGGTGCTGGCATTGGCCAACGAAATCGTGGTCCGAATCCGGTCGACCTGATTGACCAAAGGCACAGGCCCTACGACCTGAACCTGGTCGGGAGAGGCGGTTGGGGAGCCAACCAGTTCATAAGCGGCTGAGAGATTTTGCTGATCCGGTATATCGACCATCACGGGTAGCGTGCGACTGATGATTGGCGCCAGTTCTAAATCCAAAGCAGGTGGATCGACCGATAGGATCAAGACTTGGGCTGACCCGAAATTGACACGCACCGGCAGGCGGTAGAAACCCGGCGACGACCCTTGTAGAGAGACAACTGCCTGGAAGCTTCGAGGGCTGAGGGTGGGTAACACATCATCTGTAGTCTGAATAATCGCTGATACGCTGGCGGGAGGAGGCGGTATCAACTTGGTATTTGGGGGCACGTTTTCTATCCGTAGTGGAATCCCCTCCACCCGGGCTCGCTGGAGAGGGTTCGTCTGCTCAATCACGAACGACCAGATCATCAAAGTCAGCAACAATGAGACGAAAAGTAAGCCAATGTTTGATAAGAATTGTCGTGGATTGGCTAGAGAAAGGGAGTGCCAGAACTGCCGTCCAGCCTGACCCATCAGGCCCCATAATGAGATGGTGGCTGATGTGGTTATAGTTGGGTCGTAAAAATCAAGTAATCTTTCGCGAAGTTCGGCACTACTCAACGGTCGCTGCAACTGGCCACGGTCAGCCACTCCAATCTGTCCCGTTTCTTCGCTAACGACGACGATTAAGGCATCGCTGATTTCACTCAAGCCCACAGCAGCCCGATGGCGCGTACCAAGTCGTTTTTCTGACTGAAGCGATTGTTGAGTAAGAGGTAACACGCACCCAGCCGCAACGATTTGATCCGTGCGGATAATGACCGCCCCATCGTGGAGGGGCGTACCCGGATAAAAGATCGATTGCAGTAGTTCGCCGGTAACCCACCCATTAAAGGACACCCCGCTTTTGGCCAACTCCTCTAATGAATCATTCCCCTCTAAAACAATCAAGGCCCCGGTTTGACTGGCCGACATATTTTCTACAGCATGGACTAATTCGGGTAACACATTCTCGGCCACACTCTGGCGGACCATTTGCGCAATACCAACTGAACGGCCCGCCCGTTCAAGGAAGCGCCGTAACTGTGTCTGAAAAATGATCGGGATAGCCACTAACATAGCCACCAACATTCCCCGCACCAACCAGTCAAAGACGGGCAGAGGCAGCAGAATAGTAAGAACAAATAGGGCCATCCCCAGCACCAGCATCTCCCGCAGCAGATAAGCGGCCGAACTACGCTGTACCAGGCTTAGAAGAAAATATAAAGCTGCTGTTACCAGCAGCAAATCGATCACCTCTAGCCAGGTAATATTTGATAAAAGAAATAGGGCCTGGTTATATAGTGATTGGAAAGAATCCATAGTTGACCTTTTCGGCCACAAGTTACTCAAAAAAGCGGCTTACCCCTCGTCCCTGGCTCAATTTTCAGATGCTGCAAAGTTCGTGAGACAAGCTGCGAAACAACTGACTGCCGGTTTTTACCGGTCAGGGGAATCTGCCCCCCGGCCATCGTCCCGTGCCCCCCCGCCGTACCCTCTGCCCCCACGATGGCCTGGACCAGTTGCTCGGCCTGATGTTGCTGTTCCCGAGCCCGCACTCTGAAATCCGTAGCCCCGGCATCCCCGAAATCCGTAGCCCCGGCATCCCCATGCCGGGGTTGCTCGGCCCCGAAATCCGTAGCCCCGGCATCCCCTCTGAAATCCGTAGCCCCGAAATCCGTAGCCCCGGCATCCCCATGCCGGGGTTCACGAGTCCGCACGGACACAATCAGGACATCTTGGTACACCCCGGCGCAGATGACCCAATCAGCCTCCTCCAGTCGCAATAACAAATCGGCCATTTCAGCCGCCAGGTCCGGATAACTCATGGCTCCCATGTAAGAGATAACCACGCCATCATAAACACGGGCCGCGCGTAAAGCCAGATCGAAACTCTTGAAGTAATGAGGAGGCACCCGAGCCTGCTCTATTTCAGCCAGGGCGGCCACGTCAATCCGGGGTTGAAGATAATAGTAAGCCGCTACGTCAGCCGAACCCGCATTTCGACTCAGCCCCAGTGTATTGGTTTTGATACCATAAAACAAGGCCGTGGCCAGGGAGGCCGGTGGCTCAAGGCCGGCAGTAGATACTCGGTCAGGATGGTTGCAGTTGCCCCAACATCCGAGCGAATGTCCACAAAGCCAACCACGGCGATTGGTAAAGTATCAGACCCGGCATGGTGATCAATCACCACCACGACAGCAGCCTCAAGTGACCAGGGATTGTTACCCGCACCGGGCCAGGTGTCAATGAGAGCCACGGGTATCAACCAGCGCTTATCCAGGTCCGTCAAGGGTCGCAGCGGATGTTCCAGGTAGCGTACTAAAGCCTTATTTTCGGCCCGGCCAATAAAACCTTGGTAAACAATCTCCCCCTCAACCTGCAACTTTTCCGCCAACAGATAGCGTAAGGCCACGGCGCTGGCAATGGCGTCTGGGTCGGGGTTGTTGTGAGGCAGAATCAAGATACTGTCTGCACTGCCTACCGCCTGAAACAATCGATCAAGATGTTCTGGTGACATTGTTCTTCTCTCAAAAATGTAGGGCAAGTTGCCACATCGATTTACGATTTCAGATCGCCGATTTACGATTGAAATCACTGCCAGAACTAATCGTAAATCCAAAACCCACAGGGCCAGTGTCGTAAATCGTAAATTGGTGCTAGCAAAATTGTTTACAAAGTAAGATCGATAATTTTTTGTCGATGTGATGGCTCTAAGCCTTTACCCCAATCAGTGGCCGGTCAGTTATATCTGGTCCAATGTTGAGATATTGTAGAGCCCGCTTGGTAAACTGTGATACAATCTGGTCGGGATCTCTTCCGCTCAAGGACACCTGTCCCCCGGCCATTGTACCGTGCCCACCGGCCGTCCCCTCCTCCCTGACGATTGCTTGTACCAGTTGTCCGGCCCCACGCTGCCGGCTCAGCGTGCGTACGGCCAGGAGTAAGGTATTCCGGTATGCCCCCATGCAAATCACCCACTCGATTTGTTCCAGGCGCATCAGTAGGTCGGCTATCTCAGCAGTCAAGTCCGGGTAATCCATTGGCCCTACGTATGCAATGGCCACCCCATTATAGACACGCGCGGCTTCCAGGGTGAGAGCAAAACTCTTGAAGTAAGCCGCCGGCACTTGAGCCTGCTCGATCTCGGCCAGGGCTTCGACATCAAGACGAGGCTGAAGAGAGAAGTAGGCGACGGCATCGGCCGGGCTGACCCCCCGGCTCAGACCTTTGGTATCGGTCTTGATACCATAAAACAGGCTTGTGGCCAGGGCTGGCCCCAGTTCCAGCCCGGCTGCTTGAAGATACTCCATTAAGATGGTCGAAGCAGCCCCCACTTCGGGCCGGACATCGACAAAATCGGCCGTGGCCGTAGCTTTATGCCAGGGGTGATGGTCAATGACGACCACGACATGAGACTCAGGCGACCAGGCATTGTTCCCGCTACCAGGCTGGGTGTCGACCAGGGCCACGTGCGTTGCCTGGTTCATGTCCATGTCCGTTAGGGGGCGAAGAGGGTGATTCAAATAACGCACCAGGGCTCTGTTCTCCACCCGGCCGATGATCCCCTGATAGGCAATAACCCCTTCAATACCCAATTTTTGGGCCAATAGATAACGCAGGGCCACGGCACTGGCAATAGCATCGGGATCGGGATCGTTATGAGGTAGAATCAAAAGACTGCTTGCGCCAGCCATAGCCTTAAACAACAACTGAAGACGTTCCATCGACATCGTAAGACCTCACTCACTGTCCCCACCAAATGAGTAGCCCACACCCGGCACGGTGAGGATGTATTGGGGGGTGCGGGGGTTCGGTTCTACTTTGACTCGCAGTCGACTGACCAGTCCCCGGATCAAGTCTCGATCACCCTGACCGGTGTAGCCCCACACCCGCTCCACAATGACTTCGGTGGGCACAACGTGACCCTGGTTGATCATCAACGTGTATAGCAGACGAAACTCTAAATGCGTAAGCCGTTGAGCAGGTTTACCAGAAACTTCGACAGTTCGAGTCGTTGGATCCAGAGTGAGGCCGGCTGCGCTCAGCGTAGGCAGGCTAAAGACCGGTAAAATATTGGCCCGGCGCATCAAGACCCCCACCTGGGCGATCAACAATTTAAAACTGAAGGGAGGAGTTATGACCAAATCTACACCCATTTTAAGTAACTCACAATGCAATTGCTCATCAACAGCGTTGAGGGCTAAAATCAAAGGAGCCTGTGTTTCAGTACGTATGTGGCGTACTTGATCTTGGGCAGGCTGGTTGGAGAGAACCAACAGAATGATATCTGCCGGCCGCTCTGACCAATTTTGCATAGCCTGTTCCAGGTCCTTGGCTGTGGTGACTGCCAGCCCGGCCCGCTGTAAGACCAGGGAGAAGATGGCCCTTTCATCTGAATCTTCGGCAATCAAGAGAGCATACATAATGAGTTACCACGGTAGTCCAACAACTGTCGTCAAAAACTCCATAAATGGTGCGGCTGCCCGGCAAATCTCTGTGAAACGGTCGATGAAATCAGGCCGACAGACTGTTTCTTCGTCAAGGGCGGCAATGGTGACAAAGTCCTTGCGCTTCAGATCTTCGATGAGAGGATGGTCGGGGGCGTACCCCTTTGGGGCACGCTTCAGCGACTCACCCTCTAACGTATGCACCGCCCTGAATGTCTCATCAGAGATAACCTGCTGCCAGCGAGATGGATCCGCCACAATCGCGTCCCGAATCTTGTTCAGGGTTTTTGTGTCCGGATGCCAGATGCCCATCCCGGCAAATACGTTTCCTGGCTCCAGGTGGAGATAGAACCCTGGAGCGTGGACATCTTTTCCGCTCTCGTGGCGAAACTGGATCCCGGCCGCCGTTTTGTAGGGACTCTTCTCCTTCGAAAAGCGAACATCCCGGTAGATTCGGAAGAGCGAGCCGCCAACGGGTCGGGGGTCGGCCACATAGTGCACACTAATCTCAGGCAGACGCACCCCGAAATCGACGATAAACTTAAGGAGTGGTTCCCGGACATACAACTCGTAACGGTTCTTGTTGGCCTGGAACCAATCCCGGTTATTATTTTCTCGCAACTCTCTGAAAAACTGAAAAAGTTCTGGACTGATGTGGGCTTTGTCTGTCATTGACGCTTACCTCCTGGAGAACAAGTTACCTTGACAATGGCACATTTGACAGCCATTTTTCGCCCCTGTAGGCGCAGGATATTTACAATCTAGCAGAGATTGGTTACGCTGATAGAGAATAAGGAGGCGATTATGCGTAACCAACTCTGGA
>DAOUMU010000448.1:0-10904 GCA_034409055.1 Anaerolineae bacterium | reverse complement strand
AGGCAACTCGGAAAGCAGGTTATTTGCTCCGAGGCCCTCAATCCGAGTTGCCTCGCCCCTACCCACCTCGAATTATTGAGATGATACCCAAGTCCTGCATAAACGCCTGGCCGGCCTGCTCCAGGTCGCCAGCCAGGGCGAAGGTCAAGCTACGGACGTGGATGTCGCCAATTGTTTCATCCAGTGGCCGGGATAGTGGGGCCGGGTAGATCAGAATGGCCTCCCGACAACCTTTGGCCACCGCGTAGGTGATCACCTGAGAAATATCGTCTGATGATGGCCTTTCAGGGAGCTTATACTTGGTATCTAACACCCAGCGAGCAGCCCCGGTCAGGGTATCATACAGTACTAAATCAATATTAAAGTTCAGGCTGCCGGCCTCATCAATATTGACCCGCTCTTGTATCTTCAGGCTCAAATCGGATGGCAGGTGAGCCTTGAGCCATTCCGCCACAAACCGTTCATACAAGTGGGCCATATCGACCAGAAAGGGCAGCATAGTCCGGTCACCCAGTTGGTGGCCGGGGCCACTTTGCTCCAGAAAGAAGCGGCACAGGGCGTGTAGGGACCGGTAATCGTCGTTGAGCCGGTTGTACAACCGTCCCAGACAGGCCTCGGGGCTGAAAGGTACTGGCTTGACCGCGTCTTGCAAGGCCCGATAGGCCCGGCGAACCGTTGGTAAGACTCGTTCGGTGCACATCCCACTCCGGGCGATACGGAAGAGGGTCCAGGCTAAAATCTGGTTCTCTGCCACGTCGGCGGTGTGGGCTTCATAGTGGCAGTTGAGCCTGACTTGCCCCGGCCTCTGGCTGGATTGCTGCACGTCTAACCGCCCCCGGACGTAGGGCAGTTGGTCTGTTTCGGCCAGGTAAGCCCGGTACAACCCTTTGCGGGCCCGATCCAGAACACGCTTGGCCAGCATATTAGCCAAATGCTCGTAGAACTCCACCAACGATTGGCAATTGATCAAGCCGGCCAAAACGTGAAAACTTTTAAGATTGTAGGCATATTCCAGCATACCGAAGAGGTTACCCAGCCTCACCTTCGGCTGCAGGGCAAACCCAAGTTCCGACGTGAGCGGAATGTGTCCCACCCAACCCTGGGCAGTCAGGGACCATTTGCCGCCAGTTTTGGGTGAGGGAAATTCCACGCCAACCTGACGGCCATAGTTCTGCCATAACATCTCCCCCGCAGTTTCTGAGATTTCCTCACGAGCAAATTGCCGGGAAACATACTCGGTTAGCTCAATTACTCTCGGGTGGGTCAAGCTCATGAAAATACCTGCTGGGCGACTTTAGGCCACCGAAAATCATCTACTTTCTCCGGTTGGTCAAAGAAATATTCCTCCAGATACGGCTCAATTTCCATACGCCAGATATCCTCAAGTTGATCAGCCAAGTCTTTGTGCAGGAAAAAGGTGATACCAACGGCGTAGTGGGCATCGTTAATTTGCCTGTTCAGGCGGGTCAGGATTTTAATCAAGTCTTCGACCGGGAAGCCGGTTTGTTCTCGCTGGTGGTAACGGCGTAAAATTTCGTAGTCTGGATAAAGAGCCAGAAAAGCAAAACGCCGCCGCAGAGCGTGATCGACCAGGGCAATGGAGCGATCGGCGGTATTCATCGTACCAATGAGCCGCACGTTGGGCGGGATCTTGAGTAATCCCCCCCCGGCCAGAGGAATTTGGCGATTACGGTACTCCAAGAGGTACATCAATTCGCCAAACACGCGAGCCAGGTTGGCCCGGTTGATCTCGTCGATGATCAAAACGCAGCGTCCCCGCCGAGAGCGGGCCATTTCACAAAACTCAAGAAAACGACCCGGTACCAGGGGATAGGTCAGGTCTCCATCCTCACTTTGGGGCCGAATCCCCTGGATAAAATCCTCGTAAGCATAGGCCGGGTGGAACTGGACCAAATCGGAGAAGCCATCACCTCCGCCGATCAGGTGTTGGGCCAATTTCTCGGCCAGGTAGGTTTTACCGGTGCCCGGCGGGCCGTACAGAATCGCCTGCCCCTTGCGCTCGATGGCTCGGACCCAGCGGGCTAATTCTGCTTCATCGAAACCTGTTTCTGCGGCGAGTTGGGAGAGGGGGTATTCCTGGTTGAGCCTGGTCTCCGCATCAAGCTCCTCAACCACCTCTTGGTCTTCCCCTTCGATCACCAGCATCTCTTCGCTCAACCCCTCATTAAAAGATTCGGCAAGTTTCGTTTCATTTTCGTCTTCTTTGGCGACACCTTGCTTTTTAATCTTCTCTTGATCCAGGCTCATATCGCTTCTCCCTTGTCGATGTTCAGGATAAGTCTTGTCCTCCAAGGCTGGAGATGAAGCAACCAATACTTCTTCACCACCCAGAGCAGTAGCATCTACCTCGTAACCCTCTTCCTCTTCGCTAACATCCTGGTAAAAGACCGTAAAATGTCGCTCGTAGCGCAGGTTCTTCTCTTCGAGGCCGGCCGCAAATAACCGCTCACGCCGCTCCAGATCGAAGAGGGCTTCAGCGATTTCGGGATTGTGTTGCTTCCAATGGGGAGATCGTTTCCAGGATTGGAATTTATTGGCGATGAAATCCAGCGTGGCTTCGTAGGCTGCTTGCAGTTCACTGGTCAAGGGTCTGACCGTGTCCATAGGGAGTTGATAGCTGCGAACTTCGGGGTCACCTTCTTTGGGGGTAAAAGGGAAGGAGGTAAACCGTTCATCCCAGGCGACCCGGTCGGCCAGCAGGACCATATCGACTCGATGGGGAGTGAGTCCCGGTCCGTGAAAGCCCAACACCAGCCAGCCACCAAAGTTGAGATGCAGGCCCAGTTTACCGGCATAATGGGGCAGGGTCAGGGCAAAACGGGGATCGTAAGGCCCCTCAATCCCCAATCGTTTGGCCGTTTCCCGTAGCAGGTCAAACGCCCAATCCGCCTCCGGCCGGTCCACAAAAATCTGGGCAAAGGGCTCGGCCAGATCATTGCCATGTTGCTGCTGCTTTAGCCCCTTCTGCTGCCCCACACTCACACCGTCTTCACTTAAAAATGGTCAGTTTAACATACCTTAATCATACCATTTTTAGACCGGGCTGACAATCAAAAAGTTTGATTTGCCCCTTCTGCAATCTCGGCTAATTCAAGCCAGCGTTCCAAGATCGTTTCTAACTCTGTTTCCAGTTCTTGCAATTGGCCGGCCAGCATTTGTAGCTTGATGTAATCATAGCCGCTGTTGTTGATATCGATTTGCAACCTGTTTTTCTCAGTTTCCAGGGCTTCGAGACGGGCTTCGAGACGCTCCAGTTCTCGTTCCTCGTTCCAGGTCAATTTCCGAGGACGCGCCTTGCGCCTGACCTCACCGACTTCAGCGGGCACAGTCCGCAGGGGACGGACTGACTGGGCTGCTTCAGCCCGCAGCCGCTGGTAAGTGCTGTAGGGAGCGGGATAACGGGGACTCAGCCGGCCGCCTTCAAAACTGATCAGAAAATCCACCGTCCGGTCCATAAAATAGCGATCGTGGCTGACCACCACCAGGCTGCCCTGAAAATGGTCCAGAAATTCCTCCAGGACCGTCAGGGTTTGGATATCGAGGTCGTTGGTGGGCTCATCCAGGAACAACACGTTGGGCCGGTGCATCAGGATGTACAGCAAATACAAGCGGCGGCGCTCTCCCCCGCTGAGGGAGCCGATTTGGGCCTGCTGCTGGGGCCGGGGAAAGAGGAACCACTCCAGCATTTGAAAGGCAGAAAGATGCCGGCCGTCCCTGGTTTTGATCAGGGGCGCTTCCTGCTCGATGAAATCGATCACCCGCATGGAGTCCACCAGGCCACGGCTCTGCTGGTCGTAATACCCCAGATGAACCGTCTCTCCCCACTCGATAAGGCCGGTATCGGGGGGAGTCCGGCCGGCCAGAATATCGAGGAAGGTGCTTTTGCCGGCGCCATTGGGGCCGATGAGGCCCACCCGGTCGCCCGGTTCCAGCCGGAAATCCACATTTTGAAACAGGGACTGCCCCTCAAAGCTTTTACTCAACTGCTCGGCCTGCAGCACTTTTTTGCCCAGGCGACGACTGGCCAGGGCCAGGGAAACTTGGTTGTCCCGGTCGTAACTGATCTGCTGCAACTCGGCGAGCCGCTGCTTCCGGGCCTTCTGCTTGGTGCTGCGGGCTTTGGCTCCCCGGCGCAGCCACTCTAACTCCCGCCGCAGCAGGTTCTGCCGTTTGGCCTCGGCCGCAGCCAACTGCTCGTGCCGGGCCGCGCTCAGCTCCAGATAGTGCCGGTAATTACCCGGGTAACTGACCAGTTGGCGGCGATCCAGCTCAACAATCCGGTTGACCGCCCGTTCCAGAAAGTAGCGGTCGTGGGTGACCAGTAACAGGGCCCCCGGTTCGGTCGCCAGGTAAGTTTCCAACCAGGCGATGGTATCGGCGTCGATGTGGTTGGTGGGCTCATCCAGAATGAGCAAATCAGCCGGGTCGAGCAAGGCCCGGGCCAAGGCCACCCGCTTGCGCTCGCCGCCACTCAGGGTGGCCATTGGGGCGGCAAAATCGGTGATCCCCAACCGGGTTAGGATGGCCTTGACTTTGGCCTCAATGGCCCAGCCCCCGCTCTGCTCCATCTGGTCACCGAGCAGGGCCAACCGTTTTTGCCACTCGATACTGGTCGGGTTTTGCTGTAACTGCTGTGTGGCCCACTCGTAATCACGCAGCAGGCCAGTCTGGGGCGAGTCGCTGTCAAAAAGTTGCTCCAGGACGGTCAGCGACTCGTCCAACACCGGCTCCTGGGGCAAAAACTGCACCCGCACCTGGCCCCGGGCGGTAACCCGCCCCGCATCCGGCGACTCCAGTCCGGCCACCAGGCGCAACAGGGTTGTTTTCCCACTGCCATTGACCCCAATCAGGCCAATCCGATCCCCTTCATTAATCTGTAAGTTAACCCTGTCCAGTAGTTGGCGTTCACTATATTGTTTGGAAACGTTTTCCAGTGTAACCAGGTTCATCAGGCAATCAATCCGACCCAAACCTCAAACGGAACACCGTCTTGATATAATTGACCCCCCGGCTGAGATAGCCCCAGACATTGGTGGCCGTTTTACTCTCGCCGGCCTCACGGGGAACACACAGGTAAGGCAACTCGCGGATGGTGTAGCCGGCCCGCCTGGTGCGATACAACAGGTCGATGCAATATTCGCCGTAATCACCGCGCAGGTCGATTTGATCAAAAATCTCCTGGCGGCCTAAAATAAAGCCACTGGTGTAATCCTTAATCGAGCCGTCCAGCATCAGCCCGGCCCAGACATTAATCACCCGGGAAAGGAGGCGACCGGTGAAGGAGTGCGCTATATCGCCGCCACCCGGTACGTAGCGTGACCCGACGGCCAGCCCGGCCCCCTGGGCCAGGGCCTCGGCCAGGTCAGGCCACTTTTCCGGCGGCATACTCAAATCGCAATCCATCCAGCCGGCCCATTGCCCCCGGGCCTCGTGGAGACCCCGGCTGATGGCGCTGGTCAGCCCCCTCTCGGTCGTTCGATGGATCAGCCGCACCCGAGGGTCGGCTTTGGCCTTTTCCGCCACCAACTGCCATGTCCCGTCCGGCGAGTCATCATCGACCACCACCACTTCCACCCCGCCCGGATAATCTCCCAGAGCTTGCAGCGTCCGGTCGATCAGTAGCTCAATATTGTCGGCTTCATCATAAGTAGGTAATACAATCGATATTTGTGGAGATGCAACTGGTGAATTCGGTTCAGTCATTCCTTCCTCGGTTCGTATCCTTTTCAAATTTGTTGGTGACGTAGGGGCGAGGCAAGTCGGAGCGTGGCTTGTTTGCTTCCATCACGACCAATCCGACTTGCCTCGCCCTTACTTTTGGAGAGGATACCTCGGTTCTGTCTCGACATAGGTGGCCACCGCCATGAGGATGGCGGTTATTGCACCAAACCAAAACTGGATCCGATAGTTATACCCCGTCCCCAGGTTCACGGCGTACATCACCAGTACCATCAAAACGAGGACACCAATTAAGCGACCTCTGTTCCGTGGTTTGTGACGCCGCACACGCCACACGATCCATCCCAGGGCGATCATGGTAATAGCCAAAGCCAGTAATGCTTCAATCATGGTCACGGTCCTTTTATTTCGTCCATTGTATCACACGCCCTCCCGGCTGACAATCCGCTGGCAGCAAGCCTAAAACCCTTGCAAGGGTTGCGTCCAAGGTAATCTATGGTATAGTCCAACGTCATGTCAGGTCGCAAGGTAGCAGGTCGCAAGGTAGCAGGTCGCAGAGTTGCAGATGGCAGGGTAGCAGGTGGCAGGGTAGCAGGTAGCAACACGCAATCCTGTCCTGAGCGAGGCCGAAGGGACGCAACACGCAATCCTGTCCTGAGCGAAGCCGAAGGGACGCAACACGCAACACGCAACACGCAACACGCCTCACGCTTCTTGCATCAAATAGACGCCGGTCTCATCCTGGCCGCGCTACTGACTCTGTTCATCAGCCAAAGCCTGTGGCAACCCGGTTTGCCCACGGCAGCCGACACGCCCATTCACCTTTACCGGACTATGGAATATGGGCGAGCCTGGGCGCCTGGGATGATTGTCCCCCGCTGGGCGCCTAACCTGGCTTACGGGTATGGCTACCCGTTGTTTGTTTTTGCCCCGCCGTTACCCTATTTACTGGGGTTGATTTTCCACACTGCCGGCTTGACCCTTGAGGCCGCCCTGAAAACCCTGATGATTGTGACCATTCTTCTGTATGCAACTGGTATGTACCTGCTGGCTCGTGACCTCTTAAACAGCGTCGAAGCCGGTCTGGTCGCAGGCACGGCCTATGCCTTTGCCCCCTTTGCTTTGCGTGAAGTATTGTTGTACGGCGGCAACGTTCCCCAATTCTTGGCCATCGGCCTGTTTCCGTGGTGCCTGTGGGCAATGACCCGGGCGGCTCGCGCTCGGGCCTGGGGGTGGGCCGTGCTGTCCGCGATCTTCTACGCAGGCGTGATGTTAAGCCACCTGTTTCATGCGTTTGTTTTCACCCCTGTGGTCGGACTGTACGGGGTTATTCTCCTGCTGGGGGCAAGGGCAACCGATGAGAAAATAAGCTCAACACCGGTCAATCGCCCATCTCCCCTCCTCCTCCGCCTGTGCCCGTCAGGGTGCGCCTCTGCTCCCTATCATGCCTGGCTGGCCATCCCGCTTGGCCTGTTGCTGTCCGCCTTCTTCTGGCTACCGGCCTTTAGCGAGCGTTTCTACACCCGGGCCCAGGTCGATATCTACCTGGAGAAAAGTCCCTTCTTTGTCCGCTATCCCCACTGGACCGAACTGGCGGCCTGGATCCAACCGCTGGACGCTCGCGCCGCCAATCCGTATGCCCCTTTGACCCTGGGCCTGGTCACCCTTGGCCTGGCCACGCTAGGTCTATTAGGCGGCATATGGTTGAGAGCCAGCCAATCGGAACCGGCAACCGGGGGGCAATCCGTTGACCGTCTACCGTCTACCGCCCGCGTCATCTTTTTCTTTGCCCTTGTTGCCGCCAGTGCCGTTTTTCTGACTTTGCCAGCTTCACGGCCCATCTGGGAAACGATCACCATCTTGCAAGTGGCCGAATTTCCCTGGCGCATGTTGGGGCTGGCCAACCTGGGACTGGCTTTTTTAGCCGGGGCGGCCCTGTTGTTGCCGCCGGCAAAACTGCGCCGCCCCCTGACCGCGGTCTGCCTGCTGTTGCAACTGTTCGGCGTGGCCCCCTATCTCTATCCGGTGACGGCCTTTAGCCAATATGGCCGGTTAACCATCGCCGACCAGATTGATTACGAGCGGCGTTCCCAATCGGTCGGTACGACCACGCTCAGCGAATATCTGCCCCAAACCGTCAGCCAGCCACCGACCACCTCTCCCCTGGTGGAGACGTTCCAGGCCGGCCAAATTCCAGAGCGTCTCGACCGCTCCAGCCTGCCCACCGGAGCGACCGCCGAGCTGATCGAGCAAACTGCCGTTACCCACCGCTATCGTCTCCATAGCCCCCGGCCCTTTACCCTGCGTTTGTTCCAGTTCGATTACCCCGGCTGGCGAGCCAGGCTCGATGACCACCCGACCAGCCTCCGGCCGGAGGCTGAAACCGGCCTGATCCTGATCGATATCCCAGCCGGCCAACACACCTTGACCGTACATTTCGGCGAAACGCCGGATCGTATCGCGGCCATGGTCCTGACCGGTTTGACCATCGTCGGGTTGGCCATGGCCGGTGTTGCTCACTATAGGCGGTCAGCGGTACCCAAAGGGCATTTCATCAGCGGTCAGCGGCCAGTATCTAAAAAGCCAGGTCTACCTCTCAAATCCGTACCCACCGTGATCAGCATACTCCTGATTATAGCGGGAGCCCTCTGGCTCAAACCGGTGCTCCGGCCTGTTTTTACCGTGAAGTCACCGCCTGGCCAGGTTCTGCCGGCTCAACACCAAACTGAGATCGAATTTGAAAAAGGCATCCGTCTCATCGGCTACAATCTGAACAAAACAGTGGTGCCGGCCGGGGGCTATTTGCAGGTCGTCCTCTACTGGCAAACCGATACCGCGCCGATCAAAGCGAACCTCCAGCCGTTTGTGCACCTGGACCGGTTGGACGATTTCAGTACCGTGGCCGATGCCACCAACTACACGCCGGGGGACGTGACCACCGAAAGTAATCTGCCTACGTTCCATTGGGATACGGTCCGCTACATCCGTGACGAACATGACCTGATTCTGCCGCCAAACACGCCGCCGATGGCCTATGCAGTTCGGGCCGGTCTCATCGATCCTGACCAGGGCCGCTTGCTGGCCCTGGCCGATGGCAGCGGGGATACGGCCCAGTTGACCATCGTTAATGTCGCCCCACCCGCCCGGCAGCGACCGGCTCGTCTGGCTCAACCGCTTGACACATCATTTAGCCACAACCATGAGACGATCCACCTGACCGGTTTTGAACTTGTTTCCCTGACGCCGGAGCGGCTTGATTTTAAGCTGGCCTGGCAAACTGACAAACCGCTGCAAACGGATTATACTGTTTTTGCCCAACTGCTGGATTTGAACCAGAATCTGGTAACCGGTTTTGATCGTCCGCCGCTAGATGGCGCTTATCCGACCTCGACCTGGTTGCCAAACCAGACGATTATTGACCCGCGCCACGTCCCGCTGGATCAGGTTCAACCCGGCCAATACCGACTCATTGTGGGACTGTACCATCCGATCACCCAGCAGCGCTTGGTGACTCTTGACGGCGCTGATTTTGTTGAACTGACCAAGGTTGTGATTGACAAACAATAGAGCAGCAAGCCGCAGTTATGGAGTCCAAAGTGCAGTTATGGAGTCCAAAGTGCACTTTGGACTCCATAATTCTGGCGGGGATAGGGCAAATGTTGCGTAACACTATAAAGTATTAGAACGTGACACGTGAGACGTAAAACGTGAAGCCTAATCGAAAATCGAAAATCGTAAATCGTAAATTGCAAATCGACTACGGCCTTCTCCTGGCTTTGGTGCTGCCGCTTTTTGCCGTGATGCCCTTGCTCACCCATGCCGGGCTGCCCAACACGGCCGATGGGCCGGTCCACTTGATGCGGCAGGTCGAACTAAACCAGGCCTGGCAAGAGGGCAACTTCTATCCCCGCTGGGGCACCGATTTGGCCCTGGGCCACGGCATGCCCATTTTTAGCTACGCCCCCCCCTCCCTATACCAACTAACCCAAATTTTTCATCTGTTTGACCTGCCCCTGGACGAGGCCATGAAAGCCGTGCTCATCCTTGATTTTCTACTCTACAGCCTGGGCATGTTTCTTTTTGCCCGGCGCATCTTTGGCCCTGGCCCGGCCCTGGTGGCTGCCGCCGTGTACGTTTACGCCCCTTACCGCCTGCGTGAAGCTTACATCCAGGGCAACTACGGCCAATTTACCGGCCTGGCCTTTTACCCCCTTATCTTCTGGGCCTTCCACGGCCTCATCACCGACGGCCGTCCCCGCTACTGGGTCGCCGCAGCCTTATCCCTGGCCGGCTTACTCCTCAGCCACAACATCAGTGCTATGATTTTTATGCCCCTCTTCCTGGCCTATCTGCTATTTCTAATGGCGAATCAGCGAATGGCGAATGGCGAATCGGCGAATGGCGAATACCCTATCGGGCACAGGTTGGCGAATCGGCGAATCGGCGAATCAACGAATAACATCACCCATCCCCCATCCCCCATCCCCCATCACCTTTTACGTTTTACGTCATTTGCCCTGCGGGTTTACGTTTTACGTTTCATACACTCCTTCACTCTTTATCCCAGTCGCGTGATCGGTGGCCTCCTCCTCGGCCTGGGGCTGGCGGCGATCTTCTGGCTGCCCGCCTTTGGCGAGCGTGACCAAATCAAACTGGAAGGCATTACCCGGGGCTTTTTTGATTTCCGTGAAAACTACATCAGCCTGTCCGAATTTCTGTCCCCTCCCCTGCCGCTCGACCTGGCCGCCATCAACCCCGAATTTCCCCTCAGCCTCGGCCTGCCCCAGATCATCGGAGCGAGCCTGGGCATCATCGCCTTACTCATCTACGGTATCAAATTAGCCAGGCAGTACGCAACACCTGTCCTTCGCGCAGGCACAAGTACAGGCAATACGCAACAGGTTACCCAGGCTATGGACTCACCTTGTGTACCCGGTGGACTCACCTCCTGGCCCATTCCCCATGCCCTCTTCTTTACTTTTTTCCTATTCTTGTACGCCTTTCTGGCCGTACCCCAATCACAAGTAATGTGGGAAACCGTCCCCCTGCTGGAACTAACCGAATTCCCCTGGCGCATGCTCGGCCCGGCCATCTTCTGCGCCAGTTTTCTATCAGCCACCGCTTTCACTCTACTAACCAATCAGTTCACACCACGCAACACGCAACACGCAACACGCACCACGCAACACGCAACACGCAACCCG
>DAOUMU010000447.1:0-4657 GCA_034409055.1 Anaerolineae bacterium | reverse complement strand
GGCTTCAGCCGGTCCAAACGGGGCCACGACCGGCTGAAGCCTCGACTCCAAAGGCTTAACCAGTTGCTAAATCATAACTCGCCCCAAAACTGAAACGCACCCGCAAGCGGAGTGAGTTTTTTCAATTGTAGGGCAATTTGCTAAATTGCCTTTCCCCATTGGATAAATTTTGAAAAAAAAATAAGCCGGGGGGAGGGACCCGGCTTAGGAAGAAAAAAGGAGGAAGAAAAACTGAACAAAGTAGATCAGTAACTATAATATAGCCGAGCTTCATCAGAAATTTATTAGCAAATCCTATGAAATTCGTTAGAAAATCTCTTTTTTGGGGGGCGATTGTCATCAGGGGGCAGATATGATACAATGGCCGATATTGCAATATAGTATTTCTGATGGAGATATCGATCATTGCCACGTCCTCTGGGGCATACCCTAAATTTTAGCTTATCCTTTTCTCGTTCCTGGTTGAGCCTGGGACCGGGCTGGGCGGCTTTGGCCGGAGCACTGTCGACAGGCTATGCTGATTTTGATGGGCTCTTCTTACTACGACTTTTAAGCTTGTGGCTGCTGGCTGATCCTATTTTGGGCACGCTGTGGGACTTATCTGTCCGGCAGGGGCTATGGCGTAGAATGTCCCAGGCACAATTGCCACCGCCGCCGGTGCACGGCTTTTACCTGCCCTATGCCCAACCCGGCTCGATGGCCGGACGTTTTGTCCTGCAGTGGCGTCGCTATCAGAGCTGGTGGCAAACTACTTACTGGCCCGAGTTTGGTGACCGGGTGATCTCTTTTGGGCTGGCTCTTATTCTGGCCCTCTTGATCGGCTTCTTTTTGAACCCGACGATCTTTGGCCTGACCTTACTGGCCATTGGTTTGACCCTCCTGGCCGGGCAAAGCCCCCCTGATCTGGCTGCTGCTGAGGGAGGACGCCTTCAATCCGTTGGGCAATTACTGCTGCCCTGGTTGATGGGGTTGTTCTTGGGGGCGACGTTGACTCTCCCTGGCCTGGCCTTAGCCGTTTGCTATTGGGGCACTTATCTGGGAGGGCTGCGCATGCTGGGGCATCACCACCGGGCCCAGATACTTTTCTTTTTGGGGCAGATCGGGGCTATGCTGCTCCTGTTAGCGTTGCGCTTGCTGCCGGGGGCGGTCATTTTAAGTGCGATGTTTGTCAGCCAGCAGCTTATCAAAACAAAATTCAGCCATCCGGCCGATTTTCTCCAAAAAGCACAGCTTTATCTGGTGATAGGCTTGCTGGCAGCCGGTCTTTCGTTGGGCAGTTTGTACTAGGTTCTGTTGACATTTCACTGGGTTAGTCCAAAAACGCCCCTTCGATACGGTTTACCTACTCATGTAGGCGTATCGAAGCGTGCGAAATCGGCAAATGTCAACAGAACCTAGGTTGCAAGGTGGCAGGGTGGCAGGGTCGCAAGGTAGTTTGTGGCCGCCTGTCCTTGGTATCATTAAACATCTTGCCCATTCTAAATTCAAAAATCACGTACCATTAATGAACTGACGGAGGTGAGACAATGCCTTTTCGCCCTTTTCGCCGTTTTAGACGCAGACGTCCTTTTCGGAGACCCCCTCCGCCCGAGACACTTGTCAGAGCTAATCGTTTGCTCGCTGAAGGACAAACCGGGGAGGCGGCCCGACTGTTCGCCCAATCGGCGCAGGACTTGGAAAATAGGGGGCATCTGAGGCAGGCAGCCAATCTTCATGCTCAAGCGGCGCACGTTTATGCAGAGGTGAGTGATGAGACGGCGGCCTTAACCCAGGCCCGACTGGCCCTTAAGCAGTTTAAAGAATTGGCGATGACTGAACGGATGTCGATGTTCTACGCCAATATAACTCGGAAATTAGGCGGGCTGGGGATGAGTGGGGCTGTGGACAGTCTCGAGCAAGAGTTTGCCGGGGTAGCCGCCCCGGCTGGAGACTGGCCGTCAACCCGACCCCTGGAGTCTCGTGGAAATTTGCCAGGTCAGTGCCCCTACTGTGGGGGACCATTACGGCCTGACGAAGTGGAGTGGATTGATAAGCAGAGGGCCGAGTGTGGCTATTGTGGGGGTGTGGTAGAGACTAATGAAGCCTGATTTTTCAGAAATAGTCAAAAACTTTAAATTTGAGGGTGATTTTCTGGATGCCAGCCTCTATGGGTTTGGACACATCCATGATACTTACATCGTTCGTTTTAGAAAAGCAAATGGTGTGGTTCACCGCTTTGTGCTTCAGTGGATAAATCATTATGTCTTCAAGAACCCAGAAGGGGTTATGCAAAACATCGAAGGAGTAACCGCCCACCTGCGGAAAAAGATCATCACCACTGGCGGCGACCCGGAACGGGAAACGTTAAATCTCATTCCTGCGGTAGAGGAAAAAACTTTCTACAGAGCGCACGATGGCAATTACTGGCGAGCCTACGTTTTTATCGAAGATGCACAAACCTACGAGGTCGTGAAGAATTTGGCTCATATTTACAATGCGGCGAAAGCATTCGGCAAGTTTCAAAAGCTACTCAGCGATTTTCCGGCGGAACAGCTTTATGAAACCATACCGGATTTTCACCATACTCCGAAACGATTTGAGGCTTTTGTTGAGGCAGTCGACAGAGACGTTAAAAACCGCGCCCGGTCCGTTAAAGCAGAAATCGAGTTCGTAGAGAAAAGAGTCGAGGATACATCCGTCTTGCTCGATTTGTTGGGGCAAGGTAGATTGCCCGAACGCGTCACGCACAATGACACCAAGTTCAACAATGTAATGATCGACGATAGAACAGGAGAAGGGATCTGTGTTATCGATCTTGATACGGTGATGCCTGGGCTATCTTTGTATGACTTTGGCGATTCTGTACGCACTGGCGCCGCGACAGCCGCCGAGGATGAACGGGATCTCTCAAAAGTGGGTATTGGCCTGGATATCTTTGATCGCCTTGTGCACGGCTATCTGGATACTGCCCGGGATTTTTTGACCTCGACCGAGATGGATTATCTGGTCTTTTCCACTAAACTGATGACATTGGAGTGCGGTATGCGATTTCTGACCGATCACTTACAGGGCGACGTTTATTTCAAAATCCACAGGGAAAACCACAACCTGGATAGGTGCCGCGCCCAGTTTAAGATGGTCAAAGACATAGAAGAGAAATTTGACCAGATGGTGGCAATCGTCGACAGGTACAGATGAAGCAACAAATAGTGGCAGTTCCGAAATTTAAATCATCCCAAAAGAGGGTAAAATAAGAGCAAAAAGGGATGAGGTAAAGAAATGGAACTGACGAAAGAACTCAAAGAACTATTGATTGAAACCAGCCAAGAGTTAAAAGGATATGCTCGGCGGGTCTTCCAAGCCAAAGTAGTCAAAATGCTGGGCAAGGGGGGCCAACGTCAGGCAGAAAAAGAACTAAACTGGAATCGAGGCACAATACGGAAAGGGGAGGAAGAATTGGCGGGAAACTTTGGATATTTGGACCAGTTTAGGCAACGGGGACGCAAACCAGTTGAATATCACATGCCGAATTTGTTGGAAGACATCAAAGCCATCGCAGAGGCAGCCAGTCAAACGGATCCGACGTTTCAGACGACCCAATTATACATTCGTTTGAGTGCGGCTGAGGTTAGACAGGCCTTGATTAAACAAAAAGGGTAGCGTGACGAGGAGTTGCCCTGTGTTGATACCATCGGTCATAAACTCAATCAGTTGGGCTATTCGTTGAAAAAGGTCAGGAAAGTCGGCCGTTGCAGAAAAAGCCGGAAACGGAGGCCATCTTTGAGCAGTTAGCCCAGGTCAATGCCAAAGCTGATGCGGATGAAACGATGTTGCGGCTGTCAGTTGATGCCAAAGCCACCGTTTTACTGGGCTTGTTATCCAGAGGCGGATATAGTCGGGTTGCAGTGAAGGCGCTGGATCACGATTATCGCCCCGATGAAAAGGTGACGCCGGTTGGCGTTTTCTTGCCTCAATATCACGCAACCTACATCTTCTTAACCACCTCCCCGGTGACCAGTGATTTGATTGTCGATTGTATTCACGATGTTTGGCTGATGACTGAAGAGCGCTTTCCTTTGGTCAAAACGCTGGTGATCAATCAAGATAATGGCCCGGAATGTCACTCCCGACGGACGCAGTTTATGAAAAGAATAGTCGATTTGGCCGATGAAACTCAACGGACTATCGAGTTGGCCTACTATCCGCCCTATCACAGCAAATACAATCCCATTGAGCGAGTTTGGGGGGTTTTAGAAAATTATTGGAACGGCAGTTTGCTTGATACCCTGCAAACGGTCTTCCATTTTGCCCAAAATATGACCTACAATGGTATTCATCCCGTGGTTGAAATTGTTGAAAAAACCTATCACATCGGAGTCAAATTGACCCAGAAAGCTATGGATGAGTTAGAAAAACGCTTTGAACGTCTACCTGGTTTGGAGAAATACTTTGTCCGTATCTCTCCTCTTCCCAACTCAATTTTGGGATGATTATTTTTTCGGAACTGCCCTACTCCGTATAACCAGTGCGGGTTTACGTTTCAGGAGTTGGCTAGCGTAAATTATGTGCAACGTAACGAGAGATCGTTACAGAAGTCTGAAAATGGAACTTTACTAATAGAATAATTCTCCCGGCTGTGGGATATATGGTAAGCTCTCTAAAGGTATTGAGTAAGGAG
>DAOUMU010000446.1:0-4203 GCA_034409055.1 Anaerolineae bacterium | reverse complement strand
GATCTAAGAAGCTTAAACCAGAAACCCTTTTCTTGTCAACTCATCCCTAACCCCTAATCCCTAATCCCTACTTCCTACTCCCCGTTAGGGGCACATTTTCCGGGCGAAGTCCCGGACAATGCGTAGTCTTCTTACCCTATTTCTTTCGCGATCGAGCCCACTATCATCGATTTCTGCAAAGTGACCTCTTTGAGAAACACATTCACCAGAAACTTTTGGACAACGGTATCAGGCTGCTGAACCCGGCTTCCAACTGGGAGGGCGGTTCCTTTGAAGTACTTTTCTCAAATGATCCGATTTTTAGACCCGATGATCTTAAGGGCCGGAGATTCCGCTCGTATGCCTCAGACACAGCGATAGCCTTGCGGCGGGCTCTGGGGGCCGAACCTGTAGTGGTTGAGTGGGAACGAACCCGTGAGGCGTTCGAGCAGGGCTTAATTGATACCCTTTTGTCGCCTGCTGCTTATTTCTATTCTCTAATGGTCCACACGTTGGCCAGATATGCCACCCTTATCGATTACGGCTACACCCTGAATCTGACCGTAGCCATGAGTGAGCATGAGTATCGCAAGTTGTCACCGCAGGTTCAACAGGTCTTGATCGAGGCTGTGGAGGAGGCCGGTGTATACTGCACGCAACTGGCCAACGAGCAGACGGCGACTGATCTTAAACGCCTGTCAGAAGAAGGCGGAGTCCCTGTCATCCATCCAGACCCGGAAAACTGGCGCGCTCGCTTTGAGGTAGCCATTCGCCAGATATGCGACGAAGGATTGCTCTCACGCGACATGTATGAATCGCTGCAAGGCTTATAGTTCATCTTTCTTTAGCCGTTTCCAGAAAACGTCTTGTTAGAAAGGAGTTATCACGAGTGTTGACACACCACCAATGATGAAAATATCCGTACCGTAGGGCAAACTTAAGTTTGTCCTACAAGATCTATTTACAGAGGAGGGTATATGCACATCATTTAAGTTATAGAGAGAGGTAGCTACATTTGTCTGATAACCATAAAATAAAAGAGGAGGGAAGATATGTCAGCAAAGATTAGAACATTTTCTGTCATCTTTTTGGTAATTTTGAGTGTCGCTCTGGTTGCTGCTCAGTGTGGTGGCACTCAAGTCGTTGAAAAAGTTGTCACGGTCGAAGTAGAAAAGGTTGTAACGGTTGAGGTAGAAAAAGAAGTCGAGAAAATTGTCACGGTCGAAGTAGTGGAAGAAACGGAAGCCCAACCGGCTGGGGAGCCCATCATCATTGGGGCCGTGTTTAATGCGACCGGCTGGATGGCTGCCTACGACCAGCCCCCTCGTGAAGGCGCTCTCCTGGCCGTCAAGGCAATCAACGAGGCTGGCGGCGTTTTGGGACGCCCCTTGGAGCTGATTGAGCTTGATGGCGCAACGGATCCGGCGACCGTGGGGAACGCGACTCGGCAGCTTATAGAACAGGGCGCCGACGTCATCCTGGCCCCGTGCGACTTCGACATCGGTGGCCCGGCCAGCCAGGCTGCGCAGGAGGTGGGCCTGGTTGGCCTCTCCACTTGCGCTTCCTCGCCTCTCTTCGGATCGGCGGCATTGGGTGACAAGCAATTCACCCTGGCCATGTGGAACAACATTATGAGCGCCGGCGCTGCCGAATACGCCTACAAAGAGTTGGGGTGGCGGACAGCCTATGTTGTGGCCGATACTTCCATCGATTATAGTCTGTCGCTGGGCGAATACTTCACCGAACACTTCACGGCCTTAGGGGGCGAGGTCGTTGGTGAGGATACCTACCTGCAAGGCGACGCGGACTTTTCGGCTCAGATTCAGCGTATCAAGGCCCTATCTGAGGAGCCTGACGGATTATTTATTTCCTCTTACGCCCCCGATTTAGGCACGATTGTTCGCCAAACGCGTGCAGCCGGTATCACAACGCCGATTATGGGTGGCGACACCTACGATGACACTGAGTTCTGGGCCGTTGTCGGACCGGAGTTGGGCAACGATATCTATTTTGCCACCCATGGCTGGCTTGGCCCTGAAGCAGGAAACGATGTGCCGCACTTCATTGAACTCTACGAAGCCGAGTATGGCCACAAGCCAGGGACGGCTTTTATCCTGACCGGCTGGGATGCCGTGTATGTACTGGCCCAAGCGATCGAGAAGGCCGGTACCACCGATGGCGCGGCTGTGGCCCAGGTTATGGAAGAGCTTAAATTTGATTTGTTGAGTGGTCAATTGGATTGGAACACGGCCGCAGAAGGGCACCAACCACAGAAAGAAGTGGCTATCGTGGAATTACAGGGCGGTAAAGCCTCTTTCCTCGGCTGGATCTTCCCTGAGTCACCCCCTGAGCCCTAAGCCAATTAGCAATTAGCAATTAGTAATTAACAATTACGCTGCGCTCGTTCAGCATCCTCAGATGCGGCGGAGCGGAGCATCCCCAGATGCGGAGGAGCGGGCATCCTCAGATGCGGCGGAGCGGAGCATCCCCAGATGCGGCGGAGCGGAGCATCCTCAGATGCGGCGGAGCGCAGCATCCTCAGATGCGGAGCGGGCTTTGCGGGTACCGTTCGCATCTGAGGATGCTCACTCCACCTTATTTGAAAGGTATTGGGTCTAATAATGCTGTCCACCAATGAAGGAACCAACCACGTTCTGACCGCCCAGAACCTGCTTAAGAATTTTGTGGGGCTGCGAGCCCTGGATAATGTCAGCCTAAGTTTGAAACGAGGTGAGATTCTCGGTTTGATTGGCCCCAACGGGTCGGGCAAAACCACGCTCATCAATGTTGTTACCGGCCTATTGAAACCGAGTGGAGGCCGGGTATTCGTTGGTGAAGTGGAGATCACCGGCTGGCCCCCGGATAAAATTGCCCACCTGGGTATCGCTCGCACCTTCCAAACCATTAAATTGTTTTCGAGTCTATCTGTCCTGGAAAACGTCGAAGTGGCGGCTGTATGCGCCGGTCTGTCACGTCGACGCGCCGCCCAACAAGCTTACAGCCTCCTGAAAGAGTTAGAGATCGAACGGCTGGCCGATTTACCGGCCGGGACTTTGCCCTATGGTGAGGAACGCCGGGTGGAGATTGCCAGAGCATTGGCCAGGGAACCCGACTTTTTGCTACTGGATGAGCCGGCAGCAGGGCTGAATGAGTTAGAGAGTGATAGATTACTCCAAACCCTGGCCTCTATCCCGGCCAGGCGAGGCTGTGGTATCCTCATTGTTGACCACGATATGCGCTTGATTATGCGTCTGTGCCACCGGTTGCATGTCCTTAACTACGGTAAAACCATTGGCCAGGGAACACCGGAGGAAATACGTCAAAATCCAGCCGTAATTGAGGCCTATCTCGGTTCAGTTCAGGAGAGCCAGCATGTTAGTGCTTGAAGATGTCCATGCCGGTTATGGGTCCATTGTTGCCTTGCGCGGTGTCTCGGTTAACGTGGCTGAGGGTGAGATGGTGGCCCTGATCGGGGTCAACGGGGCTGGCAAGACCACTACCCTGTCAACAATTGCCGGTATCCTGGGACCTACGCGTGGCACCATCACCTTTGAGAATAAGTCTATTGTCGGCCAGAGCCCCGAGGATATTGTGCGCCGGGGAATTGCCCTGGTCCCAGAGGGACGGCGCATCTTTCCCGGCTTGACTGTGGGCGAAAACTTGCGCCTGGGCGCGGCCATTCGCCGTGATCGGGCCGGCATCCAGCAGGATATTGAGGAGATGTGTTCTCGCTTTTCGATTCTGGGTGAGCGTTTCAATCAGCCTGGCGGCACGCTATCGGGTGGGGAACAACAGCAACTGGCCATCGCCCGGGCCCTGATGTCCCGGCCGAAGCTGCTCATGCTAGACGAGCCGTCGCTCGGTTTGGCTCCGATTCTGGTCAACGAGATCTTTGATTTGATCGCCCAACTCCACCAGACCGGCGTGACGATGCTGCTGGTTGAACAGAGCGTCGAACGAACCCTTGAGGTTGTTGATCGGGCTTATCTATTGGACACCGGCCGAGTGGAATATGGCGGAACGCCCGACCAGTTGCGGAGACAGGTGGACATCACCAGCACGTACCTGGGCGGTAGTTCGACCAGCTAGACCTCCAATTCAAAAGTTTTTAGGGTAAAGGCTGGTAACTCTGCCCTGCTCGTAGCGGGTCCGTCCCACAGGGAGGCTTCGCACTGACCCACGTATTTGGCGGGGCAAAGCCGTCTGGTCACGGACCAGACGGGA
>DAOUMU010000445.1:0-21232 GCA_034409055.1 Anaerolineae bacterium | reverse complement strand
CAGTAGCTCTCGATATCAGCAAAAACTAGATCTTGCCAAATGGATTCACGCTTTATGTCAATATAGACACTATATATTGTGTTAATGCACCTTTTAGAATCCACTATTTAGTGCCTGAGTAGTTACTGATGATGTAAGTTGGAGGGAAACGCTTATGTTGACACTTGAAGACGGTAGACGGGCCATTGAGCAGGGGGACTTTCAGCAAGCCCGACTCATTTTTGAGTCCATTCTGGAAGAAAACCCACGCAATGAAGAGGTCTGGTTAGAGCTGGCTAAGATTGTGACCGAAACCAGCGAGAAGCGACTCTGTTATGAAACCATCCTGGCCATTAACAGAAAAAACAAAGCGGCCAGGCAAGCCTTACGAGCCCTGGAACCTGAAGATGATCCGATTCGGCGTGAACTTTTTCAAGAAGCAGACAACGAGTTGACCGGCGATAACATCGACCTGTCCACGATCCAGACCCTTCATCAGGCAGAACGTGAAACCCCCACGGCTATCCTGGTAGTGACCGGTTTACTAATATCGGTGGTTGTATTTGTGCTTGGCAGTGGTTTGGCATTTTTTGTCCTGACTACATTAACCTGTCAATAAACTGACAATTGACTCACTTTACAATTTCGAAGGAATCAGGAAGGACAAAAATGTCAATCAGAAATTTATCTTTTCCCAATGATTCGTCTACTGTGGTGTTTAATCGCCTACAATTAATCAGTTGTTTGCTGGGGGCAAGTTTGTTGGTGGTCTTGGTTATGACGATGCCGTTAAGCATAACCGGGCAAATTGGTTTGTCGACTGAAACAATTAACGTCAATGGGGGTAGGTCTCCAGCCTCTGGAGCGGTGAACGAGCAGAGTGATTTAAACCTCGCCGTTGGCAGTTTTGCTGGACGCAGGGTGAATAATTCTGACACGGTTCTAACTTTTACCACCTACTTACCGATATTATTCCGATCACCGTCAGGTCTCAAAAATCTGGTCACTAAGGTAACCGTAACCTTGCCGCAACCATTAGCAGCGACCACTGGCAGCTTCTGCACCTGGAGCCACTGCTCAATATCTCCACGTTTATATCACGAACCGCTCGCAGATGACCGTACCCTGGTTGGCTGGACAGACTCAAGCGGCAATGGACATATCAGTGTCATCTCCGGCAACGCTATCGACCGCACCTTTGATTTTCAAGCCATGTCCCTACGCGGTCTGGTTGGTCATAGTGATGGTACCTTCGCCGTTCTTTTGTGGGATTCCGGCTCTATGATAATGTGGCTTTCCAAACGTAATGAGAGCGGAAACGAGATTTGGCGGACGAACCTCAATAGTGATATAGCCCTTGCTGATTTCTGGTTGGGGGGTAGCAGGCTGGCCTACGGTAACGGACTGTACCTTGCCTATTTTACAGTTAAAGGTACTAAGGGAGGATTTACGGGACATCATGGGGATCAACTGACCTATGTTGATAATAATGGTAATATCCAGTCAGGAGGATGGAACTGGCGATGTTCACATTCTATGGCTCAGTTGGTCAGCTACCACCCCGACCTGGATCAATTTGTGTCTGTCTGTTCAAGCGATTGTTTCCCCAGCAAAGGTATTTTGGCCAGCAGTCAAGTATATAAAGCTGATGGGAACTGTGGGGGGTTCGTATCAGCTCAACTAGGTCAGCTCGCCCTTGGTGAAGGATCGTGGAAACTCCTGTTTAACGCTTTGGATAAGCCATGTTGTCAGGGGCACGGTATAGCCCTGGCCACGATTGATGCCAACCAGCAGAGCAGCTTCGCATGGCTGACCAATACAAACGGTGCTTATGAACGAGACCCGGTCATAGCTCGCCTGGGTGCTAATGTGCAGGCGGAACGGTATTTAGTGGGCTGGACAACCACAAATGATAAGGTATACTGGCTGGGGGTTATAGACGGACAAGGGAATTTCCTGGCCGGGCCGGACGAGGTAACGTCAGGCGGTATCTTATGGGGCAATCGGGAT
Source organism: Anaerolineae bacterium (assembly GCA_034409055.1). Taxonomy (GTDB): domain Bacteria; phylum Chloroflexota; class Anaerolineae; order 4572-78; family J111; genus DAOUMU01. The sequence continues at coordinate 19,243 of DAOUMU010000445.1, read as the reverse complement.
GACTCTTTCCGTACCCGCGCTGATGGCAGTATTTCTTGGGTACAGGGTGAGCCAAAAAGTACGGAACTCCACCTCTTCCGTTTCGATGGGTCTGCTTATATTCCGTAGTTATTCCTCATTAAATGGTTTGATATCCATCATAAAAATAATTCGGATACGTAAGGACGTTGCATGCAACGTCGCTACGTACCCGAAATAGATTCTCAACCTTCGTCAGTTGCTGCGAGGTAAATAGCTACAGTTCCCCCACCACTTTCATCACCACCCGGTGCAGCGGTAAGGCTCCCTCAGCCGCAGCTTCGGCAGTGGGCACAGAGGCTTCGTCCGGTTTGTCACTGAGGCCGAAGGTAAGAATGCCCTGGGTAGATAATTGCTCGGCCACTGCGGCCACTTCGCCAGTGAGAGTAATTTCTCCGGCCAAAAGATCTGCTTGAGGGGTGTCATCCGGCAGCGTGTTCATCAAAGCCACCGTGGTGTGATACTCTCGAAAGCGGAAGCTTTTAAAAGGCGTTGGATCGTCTTTGGCCATATTGCTGGTCACTTCACGGTGAGCCGCCAGCAAGCCCTTACTCATTTGGGCCTGGCGTGCATCGCACAGCGTAACAAACTGGTGAAAGCCGGTCAACCGGCCGCTTTCCAGATCGGCCCACAGACGCTCTACCGGGTAAATCTGGCCGACAACCATCAGGCTGATGTAGGCCAGGTAATCTTGATTATCACCGGTAAAGGGGTGGTACTCAAGTTGATTGAGCCGGTCGTACACTCCCCGAAAAGCAACTTCATCAAAATCACCCCCTAAAAGCTCTTCAACGGTCAGACGTACTGCCGTAACGCGGGCCTGATCAATCACTTTATCATTGCGGCCCCGCGCGCCAAGCGTGGTTTTATCCAAATCGATGAGCAGGGCGGTGCGTTGGTCAAAAGTAAAGCCTTCGGTTTGCACCCAATCCAGAAAATCGGCCAGTGCCTGCCAGCGATTGGCCAGCATCAGGGAGCCGTCTATTTTAATTTGCCTGGCCTCAGCCAACCTATCCGCGCCAATAAAGCCGAGCATCGGCAGGTATTCCCCGATATTTTTGGCCGCAGTGCCGTCATTCATGGGCGTATCGCCTATAAATAGCAGTCGTTCTAGAGGGGGTAAGCCCCGTTCAGCCTGAGCGGCCTGCAAAAAATAATGCACCGCTGCCGCGTAGACCGGTTCCGTTTTGCGCGGTACTCTAAAGGTATCCAGGCCAATCTCTTGCCAAATGTTGGCCAGTCCGGGCAGCGCCGAATCGGCCGGTTCCAGATTGCGGTAGACGACTCGGTCGCCCAAAAAGCCAGCAATGGTTTTATGCGGGTACATGGGTATCAACTTCCTCTTTGAAGATATCTAACATTCCTTGGGCATACATTAGTTCGGCATTTAAAACGGAGCCACCGGCTGCGCCCCGGATGGTGTTGTGGGCCAAAGTGACAAAGCGTACATCTAGCACGGCACAGGGACGCAGACGGCCGATGCTCGTGGCCATCCCCTGGCCAGCGTCTCGATCCAGACGAGGCTGGGGCCGATTCGGTTCTTCACGGATGACCAGGGCCGGAATGGGGGCAGAAGGCAACTTCAATTTTTGAGGCAGCGGCTGCCACGTTTGCCACGCCTCCAAAATGTCACCTAGAGAGGGTTTATCCTTAAAACGAGCAGAAACGGTAACCAGATGTCCATCGCTGACCGGTACACGATTACAATGGGCGCTAATGGTAATACCGGCCGGTTCCACCTGTTGACCATTGGAGACCCCCAGCATTTTGTTGGGCTCGTCGTTCATTTTGATCTCTTCGCTCTCGGCCACAAGAGGCAGGATATTATCGATGGCGTCCAAACTGGGCACGCCGGGATACCCTGCCCCGGAGAGGGCTTGCATAGAGGTAGCGATCACCGCCTCAACCCCAAAACGGGGGTGCAAGGGGGCCAGGGCCATTGTCATCGGTATCGAGGTACAGTTGGGATTGGTGACAATAAAGCCTCGCTGCCAACCCCGCTTAGTCTGTTGATGGGCGACTAAATCCAGATGGTCTGGATTGACTTCAGGGATGAGCAGGGGTACGTCACTGTCCATCCGGTGTGCCCCGGCGTTGCTAAAAACGCCATAACCGGCCGCAGCAAATTTGCTTTCCCACTCACGAGCCGAGTTAGTGGGCAAAGCCGAAAAGAGCAGTTGGCAGCCCAGGTCAGTTGACATCGGCTGCACTGCTAAGGTGGCCAGGGAAGTTGGCATGGGTTGGGGTAGAATCCAGTTGGTGGCTTCCCCGTAACTTTTGCCGGCCGATCGCTCAGAAGCAGCCAGCACAGTTAGGTCAAAGTAGGGATGACCAGCCAGTAATTGGGCAAATCGCTGCCCAACTGCACCCGTAGCGCCTAAAACGCCAACTTTGATTTTGTTCATCGTTATACCTCCAGTGTCTTTAGTTTAGATACACACTTCACAATCTCTTCTCTATCACCCTTCGCACCGTACTCATACTCGGTTCCAATTGCACCGGTGCATTAGCAAATTGGGCCTCAGGCCAGACTCCGGTATGATAGTCAACGGTAGCCATAGGGTCTTTGAGTAGATTGCCGGTCAGGAGACCGACGACGGTTTCCTCGGGTTTGATGATGCCTTCGTTAATCAGTTTGCGCATGCCGGCCACAGAGGCGGCCGAGGCTGGCTCACAGCCAATGCCGACGCCATCCACCATAGCCTTGGCATCCATAATTTCCTGGTCTGTGGCAACAGTGACCAGGCCCTCCGTCCAGCCCAGGGTGCGAATAGCCCGTTCGTAGCTGACCGGATTGCCAATACGGATAGCTGTGGCCACAGTACTGGCCTTCACGGTTTTGCGCTCGGTAAAGTTCGTTTGATAGCTCTGGTAAAAAGGACTGGCCCCTTTGGCCTGCACGGCAGCGACGCGGGGCACTCTATCAATCAGACCCAATTGTTGGGCTTCGTATAAGGCTTTACCAAAGGCGGCCGTGTTACCCAAATTTCCGGCTGGCAGCACGATCCAATCGGGGGGTTGCCAACGGAAACCCTGTAATATTTCTAGCACGATCGATTTTTGCCCTTCTAACCGGAATGGGTTGAGGGAATTGAGCAAGTAGACTCCCATCTCGTCACACACCTGGCGTACTAGGGCCATCGCATCGTCAAAATCTCCCAGAATTTGGAGGGTATGCGCTCCGTAGGCCAACGCCTGAGCCAATTTACCGGTTGCAATTTTGCCAGAAGGAATAAAAATCAGAGCCGGAATGTCAGCCAGGGCCGCGTAAGCGGCCAATGAAGCCGAGGTATTGCCGGTTGAGGCACAGGCCACGGCCTGGGCTCTCATCAATTTGGCCTGAGTTACTCCTACAGTCATGCCTCTGTCCTTAAATGAGCCGGTTGGGTTTTCCCCTTCGTGCTTGAGGAAAAAGTTCTCGGAACCAACCCAACTCGATAGGCGGGGATGTTCGTACAAGGGCGTGTTACCTTCCGGGCGGGAGATGATGGTATTAACGGTCGCCGGTAGAATCACTTCCCGATAGCGCCAGACACCGGAGTTGACCGTCGGAGCTACGTGCGGCCCAGGGGCACCACCGAGCCGGCCATCAAACAATCCACGACTTACCTGCGGCCGTAACGCTTCTAGATCATGCCAAACGTCCAGTAGACCACCACAATCGCACAGATAACGGATTTCATTGGACGGGTATGAATTGTGGCAACGAATACATTGCAGGGAAATAGTAGGTGGCTTGGGTAGTTCATTGTCTTGAGACATTATGTTCTCTTCCTTGCTATTCGACTATTTCAACAATAATCTCTTCAGCATCGTCAAAATCATCATCGAATTCATCATCTTCCACCTGACCCCAGCCTAGCCGGTAAAGCCAGATCAGTCCGGCCAAAAGCGCGGCCATCATCACCAGGACAATTCCCCCCACACACATCGTGGTTCCGACCATACCCAATAATCCCGCCGATAACACCGGTGGCTCTGGCGGAGATGGGTCAGGGCGATAACGACGGGTGGGGGTAGGGGATGGTCGCTCAGTAGTAGGGGTCGGCCAGGGGGTCATGGTAGGCGTAAGGGTCGGTGGGAGGGCCGCCTTACTGGCCGGAGAAGGTGTTTGCCCTGGTGAGACGGGTTGGCTTTCGGCGGACTCGAGCGGGGCTATTTCGGCCGGTGTTTCCGTAGCAGGCGACGGAGTATCAGTGGGCGGTTCGGGGGTAGGGGTACCGGTTGGCGGTGAGGGAACAGGCGTGTCGGTTGGCGGTGGTGGCGGAGGTGTATCGGTTGGCGGGGGAGGAGCGTCGATTGGCGCGGCACTCTGGGCGTCACCCCCTTCGACCTGTTTCAGGCCAATGTCGTCAATCCAGAATTGGTCTTTGCTGGATGGCGCCTGATATCCCTTTTCGGCGATGCGTAATCTCCAGGTGTCCTCGATTCTTAAAAATACGGTGATTGTATCGGCCTGGGCCGTGGCCGTTACTTCTTCAACATTGCAGATTTTGCAATCATTTCGCCACACGTCAGGCCCCCAGACGACGGTGGACGAATTTGGATCGGTGCCGCCAAATGGATCAATGCCTATACGACGACCAATACCACCGCTAGCCTCGTATATTGAGGCATCATTGGTCAACGAATCAAACACGAGCCAGACCACATTGGCGTAATAAGTATTTCCCTTAACTACGGGCGCCTGTTGGTACAGGCCACCGACAAAATGGTCCTCGGTGACAATATAGGCCGCCGGGCAGAGAGGCGCATGACACTCTCCACCTCCCTGAAGCACATCAAAGTGTGCTGCCCCACTTTCAATAAAAGTTTGCCAATGATCCAGTCCATTATCAAAGTTGCAATTAGGCAGAATGTTTTCCGGTTGCTGGCAAACGTCGGCAAAATCTTGCCCCAAAGCGGTCGGGGGCTGAAAAACAATGATTATAAACCCGAAAATACAGAGTAAAAGTAATTGTCTCTTCACGCTACCTACCAGGTAAAAGTTACAAATACAATAGCTGAGCAGTATACTGTAAGCCCTGACAGATGGCAAGTTAAAAATAGATATAAAAAATGACCACCTCTGTACCAGGCGGTCATTTTTTAATATGATCCAGTCCAATGGTCGTACTATCATCGTCCAGGCCGGGACGATCTTAAGCCAATATTAAGATGGCGTGGGTAGGACAACCGGCGTGGCAGTCGGTGTAGGTGGTTCTGTGGGCAAGGGCGTAGGCAGCGTGAAAGGGGTGATGGTTGGTGTTGGCGTATCGGTCGGGATGGGCGTGGGCGTATCGGTAGCTACTTCTTCGGTAGGCGGTTGCTCACCGCCTTCGGCCGGAACTTCCTGGCTCGGCTGACCTTCGGACGGCCCAGTACCGCCGTTGTCGCCTCCCAAGAACATACTGGCTGCTAAGCCACCCAGGATTAGTACAATAACCACTAAAATAAGGGCCACCAACACAATCAGCCTGATATTGAGTTTTCCCTTTTTGGCTTGTGGCTTAGCCATCGTACTGGGCATCACCAATTCCTCATCTTCGTCAAAGCCAAAATCTTCTTCGGCGATGTCCTCCTCAGATATCATAAACTCATCAAGAAAGGTAGACTCAGCGACAGGTCCTTCTGCCTCAAGCGCGTCACCGATACTATGCACGTTGAAAGTGCCTGACCGCAACGCCTCCAGCCCTCTTTGAGCCACAATATTATCGGGGTCGAGTGCCAGTACATTTTCCAAACAAATTTCACGGTCTTCGTCCGTGTCAACGACCGAACTCAACCATAGCCACACTTCCTCATTATTCTCGTCGGTTTCAAGTATTTCTTCTAGTATCTGCCGACCCTCTTCTTTATTACCGGATCTGATGGCTTGAATGGCATCTTCTAACGTTGGCATTTAATTATAACTCCCAGATAAAGCGGCTAGTAACTTTAATTATTCACTTTTAATCTCATTATAACACCAATCTGAGGACTATGACAAGTTAATTAGGGTAAGAATATATGGCAATCTTTATTGTCTGGGTTCAATTGTCACTGAGCCCAACTCAAAGCTGGGCAGGGTAATTTCATCTGGATAGACCGGTGACGGTTGCCCGGTTTCCACATCGACCAGGCCGACCCGTAGCTTAAATTGTCCGGCCGGTATATCCGGACCGATGAGGAGATCAACTTTATCCTGTACCCAATAATCGGTCGCCCATTGGCTGGTGGGCCACTCACCACCGATTGGTTCGATAGCAGGCCACTGATAAACGGGAACCGGCGGTGAATCGCCCAGATCATTCACCAGGAAAAAGATTAACCGATAATTCTGTTGCGGTTGCTTCAACACTTGCCAGTGCAAGGCCAGAGATAATCTGTCAGCAAACCGAAGGGTAGCATTATTGATCCGATAACCACGTAGAGCCAGTTCCGCTGTTTTAACCCCCTCTGAGTCTGGCGGAGGAATTGGGTTAGGCAGCTTGTCGGAATCGATAATACGCGGTGTGTCGGCCAGGTGGCCGGTCAGGGTGGTCAAAGGAACGACCGTTTCCCCGGTGCTGGTTGGCAAAGGTTGGCCCTTGTGCCGGTCGATGACCTCTACCGTCAATGGGTAAGCACGGGGAGGCAAGTCCGCCGACAAGCGAAGCGTGAGCAGTTGCCAGCCCTGGATTCCCGGTTGCCAGTCAGGGGGGGGGTAGCCATTGCCATCGGCTTCGGCCCAGAGATGTCCCTGGCGATCTCGCAGCCGGACTAAAAAAGTGTAATCGGTGCCGGGGGGCAATCTACGGAGGGCTTGCCAGCCAAGCAATACCTGAAATTTACCACCGCTTATCACGGCTCCCAAAACCTGGTAAGCTGATAAAACCAGCTCATTGTTGACGTTGATTCCCAGCGGGGTGGTTTCCAATGACAAAGGGGTAGTCTGGTCTGGCTGTAAAGCAGGATCATCAGGCAAACGGTAAAGAGTATATTCCCGACCTGACTCGGCCGGTGAGGGTTGCAAAAAAGACAGCCAGATATTGGCCGGAGGAGCAGAGGTCGAAAAGAGGTAGCGTGGCCAAAGCCCACTCTCCGGCGGGGGGAAGGCCAGACTCTGGCGACCATCAAACCAGATCACAAAGGGGGGATGACCCTGAAAATAAAGGGCGAATCGAAACGGGTCTAAATCTCGGTAATACGCAGCCGAGATAGCGACCAAACCCTCGTGTTGGGTGGCTTGAACGTAGCCGGCCACTTCGGCCATATCGGCCCCGTAAATGTAACGAGCTTCGGAAGCTGAGGTCCAGCGACCAAAGTAATCATAGATCGTATGAACGGTGGTCAGCAGGAGCAGGATGAGGATGAGCAAAAGCGGGAAGCGGGAAGCGGGAAGCGGGATGTGATTCGCCATTCGCCGTTCGCTCATTCGCTCATTTAGCCATTCTATACCCAGTGCCCAAAAGATGTAGACAGCCGGCATAGCCCCGATGGTGCGTAGAAAATGGGGACTATCGTCGGTAATAAAATCGGGCAGGAGCATCAACATCAACCACAGCAGGAGTAAGGCTGCCGGTCGGGCCATGCCAGGCGAACCGCGCAATCGCCACAAAACGATGCCGATACCCAGGTAAAAGAACAGTCCATTGACCCAATCAAAAACCGGACGACCGTCAAGATTATAGCGGTCGGTTTCGTCCCCGTGAAAGGTAAACATACCCAGCGTGCGGAGCGTGTTATCGATCAAGGGGCCAAATTCGCCGTTGAGAGCGTAGGGAATAGTCGCCACCTGGTTGTACCGCTCGGTAAAACTGGCTGCATTTTGTTGATAGTAGTTGGCCAGTGGTGCAAAAATCGCTACCCAGATAGCAAAGTGAATAAGTAGCCCCCACCAATGCGCCCCCTTCATTTGTCCCCGGACAAGCTGATACCCGAAGATGGCTATCACCAGCAAAGGCACAAATCGGCTGGAAAGATAGGTATACATTGACACCCCAGCGACCAGCCCACTGAGGGCCAAGAAGAGGATGGGGAATATGAGATGGGGGATGTGGGACGTGGGTTTTGGATTTTGGGAAGTAGGATTGAGGGAATGATAATTGATAATTACTAATTGTTCATTACTAATTGAGTTCAGGCTACGTTCCAGGAAGTAGAGGGTTAGCATAAGCAGAGGGGGGAAGGTCACCGCCCGCAGGGTCAGGCGACTGACGAAAATAGACCAAAAGGAAATCGCCAGGCCGGTCATAGCCAGCAGGGCCACCCGGCGATTGAAAAGGCGGCTGGCCAGCGGGTAAACCAGGGCCACCGTCAGTAGGCCGCAAAAAACATTGACCAGACGCAGCGGCACCGGCCCCACGCCAAAGCCGTAGAAGGCCAGGGCTTCCAGGTAGATAATAAGCGGCTCGATACCTTTGTTAATTTCAAAGAAGATACGATGCTGTCCATCCATCACCTGCATCGCCGTTACGCCGTTGTATGCCTCATCGTGGGAGAGACCGGGTGGCACTTGGTCAATAGCCACGATACGCAGGACAAAGGCCAGCAGGAGGACGCCGATGAGCAGGAAGTTCTGTTTTCGCCTATCGTGCCGGAACATAAAAGGTCAAATCCATCATTAACTGTTGGCCATTCGCAACGTCCAGGCTGCCTTGTCTACTTGTGGCGGCTGGTACGTCTCGAACTGCTCGAGCAGCGCTTCAGGACTGCCGGCAATTAGCACCATGGAACGATGCGCCCCTTCGACAAATTGCTCACTAACCGTGTGATCCAGAAAACTGATCAGTTTGTCATAGTATTGACCCACATTCAGCAGGCCACAGGGCTTGCTATGGATGCCGAGTTGAGCCCATGTTAAGACTTCAAAAAATTCCTCGATGGTGCCCAGCCCACCGGGTAAGGCGATGAAACCGTCGGCCAACTCCGCCATCAACGCCTTCCGCTCGTGCATCGAGCCAACCACCCGCAGATCGGGTAGCTCAGTGAAAGCCACTTTCTTTTTTGCCAGGGCCTTGGGGATAACACCGATAACTTCGCCGCCTTCGTCCAGAACGGTCCTGGCGATTTCGCCCATGACGCCGACACTACCCCCGCCATAGACAAGCCCAATCTGCTTGCTCGCCAACGTATAAGCCAGTTGCCTGGCTGCCTGGCGATATTCTGGCCTGGCTCCCGGACTTGAGCCACAAAATACGCAAATTCGTTTCATGATGATTTCTCCATTGGTAAAATCGCCGTGGCTGGCCCCGGTCAGAATATAATTCGCATTGGCTCAAGGCCGCCAGGCCGGGGTTTGTTCATCACGGCCAGGGGTTTGCGTCAGGTTGATGACAAATTCGCCATCCAGGGTGGTGGAGAAGATGTCCCAATTGCCCTCACGATTGGAGTAAAAGACAAGCTGCTGGCCATCGGGCGACCAGGTGGGACCGTGGTCGTTGGCCAGGGAGAGGTTGGTCACATTTCGGGCCTCACCCCCGTTAGCATCCAACACGTAAATTTCTACATTGCCGTCGCGATTGGTTTCAAAGGCAATTTGCGAGCCATCAGGCGACCAAGCCGGGGCCAGATCATTTTCGGGGGTAGTGGTCACCTGCCGGATATCAGAACCATCGGTAGCCATAGTGTAGATATCCCAATTACCGCTCATCTTGCTGTTAAAAGCAAAACGACTGCCATCCGGCGACCAGACCGGGGAGATGTTGCCGCTGTCGTCGGCCGTGATTTGGGTCAGGTTATCAGGACAGGTTTCGGGAGCACTCAAGCAGGCCGTATCTATCACAAAAATTTCCCAACCGCCGGTCCGTATGGATGCAAAAGCCAGTTGGCTACCGTCAGGAGACCAGGCCGGCGTCCAGTCATCGGCCGGGTGACGGGTGACATTGACCACGTTTTGACCATCGGCATCCATCACGTAGATTTCCCGATTCCCGTCTCGTTGAGAGACAAAGGCAATCTTTTGGCCATCAGGGGACCAGGTCGGGGCAGTATCCTCCGCGTCCTCAGGTGAGAGAGGGGTTACGTCTGAACCATCGGCATTCATAACGTAAATTCGCCAGCTTTGATCCACGTCTTTGCCCATGTAGGTAATGGAGGGCAGGGTGCGGGCTACGACCAGCGGTGGGGTAGGGGTGACGGTCGGGGTCGGTTCCGCCGGCGCAGTGGCCGTGGCTTGAGTGGGCCCTGGCGCCACTGTTTTGGGTGTGGCCGTTGGGGTAGCGGTTGGCTGGGCCAAAAATAACAGGGGCAGATCCAGAAATTGGCTGCCAATAACGGCCCCGCCGGCCAATAGACACAGCCCCACCGCCAGTATAATCACCATTGGCCAGAGACAGCCACCCTTCCGGCGCGGTGATGGCGCCTCTTTTCTCTGTGGTTGGCCAGAAATAGGCCGAGCTGGAACCTTATCACTTTTAGGTTTAGCTTGGGCCGCCACCCGATTCCAATCTACTTCCTTCAGAATTTCGGCCAGGTTCGCCTGTTCCCGCAGCCAAAACCGTAGCAGTTCCACGTGGAAACGATAACTAACGGCCCCCATGGGCACCAATACCCCTCGTTCGGCCAGGGTCTCCAGGGAATCCACCACGACGTCGGGTATAACCGCGTTGTTTTGTCGCTGTAAAAAGCGGATGATTTCTTGATGGGTCACCGGTCCGTGCCGGCCCTGCATGCCTGCCATCCCGGTCAGCACAGCCCGTTCGACCCGGCTCGACTGCTCCCAAATTTCTTGAAAAGGTTCAATGGACGAATCCAGAATCTCGGCCAGGGCCGCATCAAAATCTCGCTGATTGACCCAGCCATCCTGGGCCTGACGGTTGAGGAGCGTATGGCAGAAAAGAGAGAGGTAGTAGGGGTGGTTTGAGTTAACCTCGACAATTCGTTTGGTAACCCCGTAGTCAAAGCGCAATATATTTTTCACCGGTAGGGTGACCATACTCAGGGAGGCGTCGGTCGCCAGGGGACCCAGATTAAAGGTAGGGACGCCATCCAGTAACGGATGCTTGATCCACTGCAAACTGTCCTGATTCAGGGTAAATACAAGATGTAACTGAGGACACTCATCCAAAAGTGGCATCAGGGAAGTTAAAAAACTGGCCATCAGGGCCATATCATCGCTGAGCAGCAGATGCAAATCGTCAAAATAGAGGACAAGCCGCTCCGGGCCTAAACGTTCGTGGGCCTGGGCAAACAACGCTCGCAGAGCAGAGGCAATCTGGGCCGGTGTATCTATTTGTTCCGGTACAACCAGGTTAAAATAGGTGAGTTGGGGGATCAGTTGGTCGATGACCGATTGTAAAACTGCATTGATTGTTACAGGCCCTGTTTCTTTGGCCCTCGCCGGTGGATGTTTGTCAATATCCTCTGTAGCCAGCGGGACTGACAGCGATACCAGCAGATTAAAGGCCGGCAAACTTTGCAAAGCGCCAACATGTTTTACAAACGAGGTTTTACCGATAAGCGGTAGCCCACTTAGAATAAGCGTGCGGACATTACCGGTAATTTGCCGTTCGATCCAATCAACAACGTCTTGCCGGCCAAACAGCATCGCCGGGTCTGCGACCGGTTCGCCTGGACGGTATGGGTTGGCTACGTCGTTCAAGATTAAAACTCCACTGGCTCCCCAGAAAGAATCGCTATAAACCCCCGTTAGAAAAATTTCTAACGGGGGAATGCCAATTATACCACGGGCAAGCCTTAAACATCAAACCAGAATTTAGCTTGCCAGCGGGATCGCCTACCTTTGCCTTTAACCCTGTTGCGTCCAGGGATAATTCAAAGATTTTTGTGCAGATTTTCGGTACATTGGGGTTTATACTCCTTTGTTACTCGATATCTCGTCGGTTTTCCTTTCATAGATCTTCTTCGTATCCCGCTTTGATATACTTTGAAACCGCCCAGATTAAGCTAAGCCAATGCCGGGCCGGCAAAGTGTGATATACTCACCAAAGCCTTTGCTGGCAAGGCATAGTTGAAAATCGCGGCAGTAGGCATTTGACTTGAGCGACTTGTTAGCCCGCGCGTGTACCACCAACCGGGATGATTTACGCACCGAGCACCTCGCGCACTTTAGAGACTAGCTTGCTCGACGAAAAAGGTTTGGGGAGAAACTCGATCTCGGCTGTCAGCACGCCATGCCGAACCACGGTATCATCGGTGTAACCGGACATAAAGAGTACTTTCAATTGGGGGCGAAGCGCCTTCAACTGTTCGGCCAACTCGCGGCCACTCATCTGTGGCATAACCACGTCTGTCATCAACAATTCAATCCCCCCCGGATGCTGCCCGGCAAGAGACAAAGCCTCGTCGCCAGAGCAAGCCTCCAGGATAGTGTAACCTTCATCTTGCAGCGCACGCTGGATCAGGCTGCGCACCAATTCATCGTCCTCGACCAGCAGGATGGTCTCATAACCGCCACGGCTAACCGGCTGCGGTTGGGGTGCGGCCAGAGTAGTGGAACCGGTTTGGTGGGCGGGTAGATAGATCTTAAAGGTGGTGCCCAGGCCAGGCTCACTGTAGACCATGATATGGCCTCCGCTTTGCTTGACAATGCCATAGACGGTGGCCAGCCCCAGGCCGGTGCCCTTGCCCGGCTCTTTGGTCGTGAAGAACGGCTCGAAGAGGCGCGCCTGGGTTGACTTATCCATCCCGTGGCCGGTATCGGTCACCGCCAGCATCACGCAAGGGCCGGTAGACGCTTCGAGGTGAGTTTCAGCATAGCCGTCGTCGAGGTGGATATTGCCGGTTTCGATGGTCAGCTTGCCCCCGGTTGGCATGGCGTCGCGGGCGTTGACCACCAGGTTCATGATGACTTGCTCGATCTGGCCGGGATCGGCGGTGATGGACCACAGCCCCGGCTGGAGCACCGTTGTGAGGGTGATATCCTCGCCGATCAGTCGCCCCAGCATCTTTTGGAGATTAGCCACCAGGTCGTTAAGATCAAGGATACTGGGAGCCAGAACCTGTTGGCGGCTAAAGACCAGCAGTTGCCGAGTCAAATCGGCGGCGCGTTTACCGGCCTGCCGGATTTGCTCCAGATCTTCAAGTTGCGGATCCCCGGCAGGTATCTTGCTTTGCATAAGGTCACAGTACCCCCGGATCACGGTTAGCAGGTTATTAAAATCGTGGGCCACGCCGCTGGCCAGCCGGCCAATGCTCTCCATTTTTTGGGCCTGGCGCAACTGGTCCTCAAGCTTCGCCCGGATTTTTTCCGCCCGCTTGCGCTCGGTAATATCCTCTTTAACGGCCAGAAAGTGCGTAATGACGCCATCCGCGTTTTTAATCGGCGAAATAGAAGCCGATTCCCAGTAGAGCTCACCGTTCTTTTTCTTATTATGAAACTCACCCTGCCATTCTTTGCCGGCGGTGATCGTCTCCCATAACCGTCGGTACTCTTCGGGAGGCGTGTGGCCTGATTTTAGGATACGGGTATGTTGCCCAATCGCTTCTTCTAAGGTGTAGCCGCTGGTTTCGGTGAACCTGGGATTGGCATACTCGATATAGCCCTGGGTATCAGTAATAATAATGGTACTGGCGCTCTGCTCAACGGCCCGAGATAGCTTACGCAATTCCTCTTCGGCTCGCTTGCGCTTTCGCCAATTCTCCGCCTCGTGCAACGCTCGTTTGACTGCCGGCGCGAGACGTGACAGCTTTTGCTTGAGCACATAATCCGTCGCGCCTTCAGTCAGCCCTTCAATCGCCGCGTCCTCGCCCATAGTGCCGGAGACGAAGATAAACGGTACATCAGGGCTTAATTCTTGGGCCAGCCGCAGCGCGGACATGCCATCGTACATCGGCAGCCGGAAATCCGCCAGGATAATGTCATATCCCCCCTGACGCAACGCTTGATCAAATTCAGCGCGAGTTTGGACGCAGGTTATCCGGCACGTCAGGCCGGCTTCCTTGATTTTTGCCTGAACGAGTTCCGTGTCTGGCGGGTCATCTTCCAGGTGCAGGATATGGATTAATTGGTCCATCTTGTGTATTTCCTTTCGCGTGCTCAGAAAAAAAACACTGGGGTCACTGTGTCTTTACACTGCCCGGCAGCGGTTCGTTGAGCAGCGCCCAGAACACACCGATTTGCTTGACCGCTTCGATGAATTCGCTGAAGCGAACCGGTTTCACTACATAGGCGTTGACGCCCAGCCGGTAGCACTCTTCCAGATCACGAGACTCACGCGACGAGGTTAAGACAACGACCGGAATTAAACGCATTTGCTCGTCCGCTTTGAGTTGCTGTAAGACCTGGATGCCATCCAGTTTGGGCATCTTGAGATCGAGCAGGATCACCACCGGATTCCCTGCGAGATGTTGCGCGAAGGTCCCCCGGTGGTACAGATAATCCAACGCCTCCACCCCGTCACGGGCGATCACAATTTGGTTGGCAAGGTTATATTCGCCCAGCGCGGTGAGGGTCAGCTCGATATCTTTGGGATCATCTTCAACCAGCAGAATACGCTTGAGTGGTTCCATAGTTACGCCTCCTGAATGGGTTGAGGCAGCGAAAAGTAAAAGGTAGCCCCCTGGTTGACCTTTCCTTCCGCCCAGGTGCGACCGCCATGCCGGTAGATAATCCGGCGCACATTGGCCAGTCCAATCCCGGTACCTTCAAATTCATCAACCCGGTGTAAACGCTGAAAGACACCAAAGAGTTTGTTGGCATACTCCATATCAAAACCGACGCCATTATCGCGAACGAAGAAGACAATCTCTTTATCCTGGCCCGGCCGACAGCCGATTCCAATTTCCGCTTGCGAACGTCCTCGGGTGAATTTTAAGGCATTTGAGAGGAGATTGACCAGCACCTGGCGCAGCATAGCCCGGTCGCCGGTAACGGTGGGCAGGTCCGCGATGCGCCAGCGGATGGACCTGTCTCGCGTCTCCGGCTCAAGTTCCTGGATGATCTCCTGCACCAGAACGCCCAGGTCAATTGGCCTTTTAGACATCTCACAGCGTCCCATCCGGGAGAAGGCGAGCAGGTTGTCAATTAACTTGCCCATGCACTTGGCCGAGTCAGAAATGGTGTCCATATAATGCTGGCTGCGTTCATTGGGCTCCGCCAGGCTCTTTTGGAGTAGTTCCAGAAACCCATCAATATGGCGCAACGGCGCCCGCAGGTCGTGCGACACCGAATAGGCAAAAGCTTCCAGTTCTTTATTCGTCGCTTCCAGTTGGGCGGTCCGCTCGGCGACCCGTTGTTCGAGTTCCTGATTGAGCTGGCGGATTTCCTCTTCCGCCCGCTTGCGCTCGGTCATGTCTTGGGAAAGGACGGCAACGCCGATGACCTCTCCTGTTTCGGTCTTGATGGGGCTATGGGATACTTGAAAATATTGCCGCGACCGGAGTTCTTCCCCCGAATATGCCTCTTCCACAAGTTGCTCTCCGGCTAACGTCCGATCAAGGTTGCGCTTGGCAGTCTCGCGATCCTCCGTCACGGTCATATAATCCAATAGACTGTGGCCTTTTTCGATCTCCACGCCGTAGAGCGCTTTCATAACTGCGGTATGTCCTTTGTTGAAACTGGTGTAACGGTATTGCCTGTCCACGGAAAAGACAAGCGCATTGGTGCTGTCAATGATGCTGTGTAATGTAGAGTATTGTTCTTTCAGCGCCTCTTCCGCCTGCTTGCGCTCGGTGATGTCGGTCATAAAGCCCTCGATGAAGAGCGGCTCACCCGCCTCGTCGCGCACCAGGCGGGCGTTGAGGGAAACCCAGATCGTTTGCCTGTCTTTGCGGTAGAACTGGTACTCTAGGCCAAGCACTGCTCCTCGGTTGAGCAAGGAAGAGAGAAAATCATCGCGGTCCTCGGGGTGGGCGTAGAGCTGCTGGCGGATGTCGGTTAGCTTGGCTACCACCTCGTCAGGCGAATCATAGCCCAACATGCGGGCCATCGCCGGGTTCGCGTTCAAAACTCGTCCTTCAAACGAGGTTTGGTAGATGCCTTCTACGGCGTTCTCAAAGATGTCCCGATAGTTTTCTTCACTCGCGCGCAGCGCCTGACTTGTCCGTTTGAGCTCGGCCATTCGTTGCTCCAGGGTTCCAATCGTTTCTTCCAGTTGAGCCGCCATTGAATTGACGCCGTTTTGAAGGATACCAATCTCATCGGGTAAAGGCGACTCTCTTACCCTGGCCGTCAGATCGCCTGCTTCGACACGCCTCACAACAGCCAACAAGCCCTCCAATCTGGTCGAGATAATCTTCTGAAAGGAGACAAGAATTACAGCCGAAGTTAACACCACACTCAAAGTCAAACCGATAATGAATAGCCATGAAATCGTCGCTTTTTCGATTTCGGCCTCATTCGTTCGGACCTTGATGAAGGCAAACAGGAATGGCGTTCTGCCATCAATGGCAAAGAGGGGGGTGATGCTGACAAGATACGTATCCTTACCCTCAGCTACCTTTTCAACAATGGCTTGGGTGACAGTCGGTCTGAACCAGTTGGAATCTATTGCCGGTATTGCCGAGACGTCTTTTCCCAGGTAATCTAGATTCAGAGCATGAAAGACATTGCCGTTGACTCCCACCACCATGCCGTCCACCAGTTCTTCGCCGACCAATTGCCGCATGATAGTCTGATCGGCCACTGCATCATAGCGCAACAGTCCCCGCTCCATGAGCCTGCCGGGCGCCTGAACATTCTGGACGACCCGCCGGTCAACCTGCTCCCTAAAGCGATTGTCGTAGTAGAAACCCATCGCCGCCAGCGCCAAGACCTCGATGGCGATAACAATACCCCCTATCTTGAAGGTCAGACTATTAGGGAATCTCATCTCCTCACTCCGGTTCGATGAAATACTGGGCCGGGTTGGTCGGGGCCGGATCGGGATATGTCCAGGCGGCCGGCATCAACCCTGGCACATTGTGAAAGTTATTCTTGACGATACCATAGCCTCTGCCCGGCCTGGCAATACCGATGACGTAGAACTGATCCGCCGCGATTTCCAGGATTTGACCCATCAATTTATTCTGAGGGCTTGGATCGCCTGTGGCGACGAGTTGATCGTATAGGGTCATCTGTTGTTTGGTGATCGCAGGCGGCTCCTCCGCCCGTGGGTCCTGGGGATTGACATACCAGTATGCCCAACGGACGGCATAGTTTGATTCGTTGGAGACTGGCAAGTATTCCCGTGGATCCAAGATGACGTCCAGACCGCCCGCACTTGCCCACACGACGGCATCGTGCTGGTTGGCGTCTCTGCGCTCGATAAGAGAATTTCGATCTTCGGCTTTGATTTGCATATCAATGCCGACCGCGCGCCAGTAACCCTGGATGAGCTTCAACGCCTCTACGCTCTCCGTATAGATGTCTGGTGTGACCTCAACAGTGAAGGCAATCGGTTTACCATTTGGTCCCAGACGCAGGCCATGATCATTGCGTTTGTCAAAACCGGCCTGATCCAGGTGTCTGTTGGCCAGAGTCTTGTCAAACTCAACATACTGCCTGGCCAGCCGTTCGTAGTATAACGGCGACTCAGACAAGGGTGCAACCTGGTAGGGTTCACCCTCGCCGTTGTACGCCCGGTCAATGATTTCTGGCCGGTTGATGGCGTAAGAAAGCCCAATGCGCAAATCCTTGTTTTGAAAGATGGCGCGCAGCGTTGGATCCGGGTGTGTCATGTTCAGGCTGATCCCCATCACATTGGAAAAGCTGGAAATGGTCGAATAAAAGTGATAACCCTCCTGATCCATGTTGGCCTGGTACGCGGCCCGGTATTGCGATTGAGAGATGTTACGGTTTTGCATGTCAAGCGCGCCCTTGAGCGCCAGCGACACCAGTTCATCAGAACTCTTGGCGATATGAAAAACAAGACGGTCGATGTAAGGAAGTTGGTTTCCGGCCGGGTCAATCTTCCAGTAGTAGGGATTGCGCTCGGCGACGAGTTGGGTAGCCCCTTCGATGTAGCGATCGGTCAGTATCCAGGCGTTGAGCGTAGGCAGCTCCGGGTTTTGCCAGCGGCTGGGATGATCAACGGTACCCACCTGGCCGAATTTGAGTTGAAACAATTCGACCCAATTGGCAACACCAGCCTCCTTGATGAGCCCAGCTATGTTGTCCGGGTTGTATTTGCGGTGGAATCGCTCCAGATAGTGGCGGGGATAACTGCTCGGTTCAGCTCCCCAGGGGGATGCCAGATGCTGCAAAAAAAGGCCATTGGGCGCGGTGAATCGGAACACAAGGGTGGAATCATCCACCTTCTCCACCTTCACCGGCTCTCTACCGCCGGTGAGCCAGACAGGTGGGGAAGGGGTCAGTTCCTTGTTCAAAAAGACATCTTCGTACCAGAACATGATGTCGTCGGCCGTAAAGGCTGCGCCATCGGACCAGCACATTCCCTGGCGCAGCCGGAAGGTGTAGGTGGTAGCGTCATCATTTACCTCCACCGATTGAGCCAGGTTGGGGATGGGGCGATTCCATTGTGGGTCCCAGCGCATCAAGTTTTCATATCCCAGGGTGCGAATCAGCAAGGCGTGATCTCGGTAGCCGTTCATTCCCATGTGCCAGGCGCCACCGTAGTTACCAATTCGCTCCACCGGCTGGATTAGCATGGGGTTCTGGGGCAGGCGCTGGTTGACCGGCGGTAGTTTACTGGACGCCACCAACTCGGCCAGTTGAGGCGCTTCTTTGTAGGCCGCCCCTGGTGTTCTCACTGCGGACATCCCTGGCGTCACTATCGGCTCCGCTGTTGTCTGAACCTCCTTTTTCTCTGGACCGCAGGCAACAATTATCATTGAGAGGAACAAGCCCAGTGAAAGGAAAGGCATCCATCTTCTTTTCATGATTCCTCCTATTCTAATTCAGCCAACGTCGGTTTCTTGGCTTTGGCCTCTTTTGTCCTTCTCTCCCCCTTTTTCTTTGCCCTTTCTTTTTGCCGCTTGGCTCGTTTTGTCCCCAGCCTACCGTCTCCCTGATTAGTCCCAAATGTTCAACCGTGCCCCATATCAGCATTATACTATGCTGGGCTGCCAAAAATGAGGAGGGTCTGACAGGATCAGGTCAGCAATCTTCGAGTTTGAGTGGATTTGATATGTGAAGTGGGCTAACAATGTTATTAGGGTAACAAGTTACCCATAAATTCTTACACCCGTAAGTTTACCATAAATTGTTGCATCAAACCAGAATTTCGCTTACCAGCATAGCAAAAAGTAACTTCCGCTCCAGCAATTCCCGTTATAGGATAGAGTTGTCCAATTTTGTCATCTCGCTGGCAAAGATTAAGGTCAGACCACGTATCCATAAGGGGCCACCAGATAGAAGATGATGGTAAAAATTGGATCAAATCGA
>DAOUMU010000444.1:0-23999 GCA_034409055.1 Anaerolineae bacterium | reverse complement strand
TCCCGTTTTGGCGTCAAGACCTGACAGGTTTTCACAAGTCCCGCCTCTTGAAGCTCAATTTGGCACTCGATAACGGTTTTTAATAACAAATTCCAGACAAAAACCTGTCAGGTCTGGTCATACCGGGAATTGCTGTTCTTGCCCCACAATTTTGGAAATCTCTGCGTACCGATCTTCACACTGCCCCCGCCCCCCGCTCCCCGCTCTCCGCTCACCACGGCGACACAAAGGCAGGCAGCGCCTCCGGCTCATCCGCCAGGATGGCCTGCAGGGCAGCCACCAGGCGGTCAATGTCCGCCTCGGTGTTGTAAAAGCCAGTGGACAGACGCAGGGCGTAAGGATCGGGCAGGAAACGGAGCACAATCCCTTCCTCCTCCAACCGGGTCGCCACCCGGGCCGGGTCGTAACCGTCCAGGTTGAAGGTAATCAGGCCGGCCTGGGGACCGGGTGGGGTGATGACGGTTACCCCGGCCAGTTGGCTGAGGGCCTGGTGGGCATAGCCGGCCAGGTGGGCGATGCGGGCGTAAATCCAGGGCCAGCCGGCCGTTTCCGCCAGCCAGGCCAGATTGGCCACCATGGCCTGAATACCCGGCGAGTAGATGGTGCCGACCTCGTAGCGGCG
Organism: Anaerolineae bacterium; assembly: GCA_034409055.1. Classification (GTDB taxonomy): domain Bacteria; phylum Chloroflexota; class Anaerolineae; order 4572-78; family J111; genus DAOUMU01. The sequence goes on along the minus strand of DAOUMU010000444.1, from coordinate 23,377 downwards.
CGCTCCTTGAGCGGGCATAAAATGACCGGTCAGATCATACATACCCCCTTCCATCGAGGTATAGCCAACAAAGGTGGGCCACACCATGCTAAGCCGGTCTTGCCGAACGTACAGCGCCCCGATTCCCTCCGGGCCACACAACCATTTTTGCCCCGGCATGGCATAAAAATCAACCCCACTGGCGGGCAAATCCAGCGCAATGGCCCCGGCCGATTGGGCGCCGTCCACCAAACTCAAGACGTGATGGCTATGCCCCATCGCCACAATCTCTTTCAGCGGTAGCCGCATACCCGTGTTCCAGGCCACGTGGGAGAAGGCCAGCAACCGGGTACGGGGAGTGATGGCGGCTTCAAAGCGGGCTACAATCTCGTCCGGGGAATCATCCACTGAAATCTCGACCACTTTGAGAGTGACCTGCTGGCGTTGGCGTAAAACGTACAGGGGCAACAGTCCGCCCGGATGTTCCAGGTTGGTGGTGATGACTTCATCGCCCGGCTGCCAGGCCAGGCCGTGGGCCACAATGTTCATGCCCCCGGTGGTGTGGTGGGTGAGGGCTATCTCCTCCGGGCTGGCCTTGACCAGGCTGGCCATAGCCTGGCGCATATCCGTTATGGCCTGCTTGATTACCTTCAGCCTACTCAGGGTCGCTCGGGCGGCCTTCAGGTCGAGGGTATTGGCCCGATCCAGCGCTTCTACGGTGATCGTCGATAACGGGCCGACCGCGCCCGTGTTCAGATAGACCTGGGCCCGGGTGGCCGGCATAACTTGTCGAATCGCGATAATCTTTTCAGTGTCGTTCATTGGTAGAATATTGCTCATTGTTAATTGTCGTCACGATACTCTGGGGATTCTGGCCAGCAACTCACTGACCACCTCGTAATTGATTGTGCCCAGATTTTCGGCCACTTCCTCGGCAGTAATGGTTTCCTGGCCTTGCTGGCCGATGAGGACGATCTCGTCTCCCTGGCGCACATTGGGAATGTGGCTGACGTTGATGGCGGATTGGTCCATACTGACCCGGCCGACCAGCGGCGCCCGCTGCCCTTTGACCAGCACCTCGCCCCAGGTGCGAGGCGCTCGACGGAAACCGTCGGCGTAACCGACCGGGATGATGGCGATGGTCTCCTCACCCCGGGTGCGGTAGGTGGCCCCGTAACCGATGGGGCTGTCCGGGGGCAGGGTTTTGACCTGGCCGACGGTGCTTTTGAAGGTCAGGGCCGGCCGGAAACCGGCGGGCAGCGGCGTGTCGGCCGAGGGCGGCAAACCGTACAGGGCAATGCCCGGCCGGACCATATCAAAGTGCGCCTCGGGTAAATTAATCAGGCCGGCGCTGTTGGCGGCGTGAACCAGAGGCGGCCGTAAACCGGCCTGGTCCATTTCGGCCAACAATGCCCGGAAACGGCGTACCTGTTCTTTGGCGTGGCTCAAATCGGCCTCGTCGGCGGTGGCGAAGTGGGTATATAGCCCCTCCACTTTCAAGTCGGGTAGCTTGATCGCTTGCAAGAAGGGCAGTATCTCATGCGGCAGCAGGCCCAGCCGCCCCATACCGGTATCGACCTTGACATGAACGCAAGCGGTTTGATTCAGGTCGACTGCCGCCTGGCTGAAAGCGCGAGCGATCTCATGGCTAAAGATGGTGGCGCTGACGTTGTGCACAATAGCTTCGTGGGCTTGCCAGGCGGGCATATAGCTCATGACCAGGATCGGGGCATCGACGCCGGCCTGGCGCAGGGTAATGGCCTCGCCCAGAGTGGCCACGCCCACCCAACTGGCCCCGTTGTTTAAGACCGTGTGGGCCACTTTGACCATGCCGTGGCCGTACGCGTCGGCTTTGAGCACGGCCAGAATTTTGGCCGGCCTGACCATCTCGGCCAGCAGATGGACGTTGTTGGCAATCGCCTCCAGATCGATCTCGACCCAGGTCGGCCGGGCCGGCTGGCGAGAGCGCGCCTGTTCCCAGCCCGCTTCCTGCCGTACCAGGTGCTGGCGGTCCTGTTCAGGCCGGGCCAGCAGTTTACGCACAATGCGCTCCATTCTGACGCTGGCCCCTCCCTTGACCAGGATCACAGTATGGGGCGAGAGCAACTCTTTCACCGCGGCCACAGCATCGTCACCGGTAAAGGTGACGTGGACCGCATGTTGCCCCAGGCCGCTTTCCAGAGCGGCTGCGGCAATATCCTGAGCCGCCTCGCCCTTGGTCACCAGGCGCTGCACGCGGGTCGCCGCGTAATATCCCACCTGGCGATGGGCCTCCTGCTCGATGTTGCCCAAATCCGGCATGTCGCCCAAAATGGCCACCTTGGTCGCGCTGGGCATTTCGACCAGCGTGTCCAGGGCCGCCAGGGTGGCTTCGGGGCTGGCATTGAAGGTGTCATCTAAAATGAGCGTTTCATTTTGCCCGGCCAGCGGATTCATACGGCCCGGCACGCGCGGCATCCGCGTAATCGCCTCCAGGGCTGTCTCAGGGGGAATATCAAAAACCAGCCCGGTGGTGATGGCCGCCAGTACCGGATAAATCTGGTGACGGCCCAGTAAGAGAGTCTGCCCCTGGTAACTTTTGCCCTCATAATGTAAGGTAAAGGTCATGCCATCCGGCTGCAAGGTAATCTCCGAAGCCCGCACGTCGGCCCCGCTTTGGAGGCCAAAGGTCAGGATGCGGGCCTGGGTGCGGGGAACCATACCGGCTACCCGGGCATCGTCGGCATTGAGAATGGCCGAGCCGTTAAAGGGTAGGGCCTCGATCAGGCGGCCTTTTTCGGCGGCAATGTTATCGAGCGTGCCCAGGTAGGCCAGATGGGTTTGATTGATGGTGGTCACGATCCCCACATCCGGCTCGGTAATGCGAGCCAACTCGGCAATTTCGCCGAAGCTATCGCAAGCCATTTCCAACACGGCCACCTCGTGGTCGGGATTAATTTGGCCCAGGGCAATCGGTAGCCCGTAACGACCGTTGTAGCTGCCGAAATTTTTAAAGACCCGGTATCGTTTTTGCAGGATAGCGGCGATCAATTCCTTGGTCGTGGTTTTACCGCTGGAGCCGGTTACGCCAATTTTCTGGGGGCGGTATTTCTGAAGAATGTAGGCCGCGTAGCTACTCAGGGCTTGCTGAATATCGGGTACCACGATGGTGGTCACTTTGTGGCCGATATGGGGCAGGGCCTGGCAATACTCACACAGCACCCCGGTTGCGCCTCGTTTCAGGGCATCCCCGATAAAGTCGTGACCGTCGCCGGTGGCGGTTTTGACGGCCAGAAAGAGTTGCCCGGGCTCCAGTTGCCGGGAGTCAAAGGCAAAGCTGCTAAATTCAGTGACCCTGGCGTTCCCGTGCAAGGTACCATCCGTGGCCTGGAGTAAATCATCGAGATAGATCATAAGGCAAACGCTCTCTTTCCTGATTTTAGCTGATAATAATAATCAATTATCAATAATTGACAATTGGCGGTTGTCAATTGATAATTGTTGATTGATTATTGAATAAGGAGTCTTAACCTTGAGTAATACCATCACCCTCTCCCCCATTGCCTTTGTGAAAAGCCAGTTCACAACCAATACCCCGGCCGAGGAGATGCGCGGATACCCCTCACAAATTGTGGTCGAGCCAGAGTTTGGGCCGGGGTTGATGGGCCTGGAGGCCGGCATGGACATTTTGGTCTTGTTCCATTTTCACCGTATTCAACCGGTAGAGATAAAGTTGCAACTGCACCCGCGTCACAATCCGGCGAATCCGTTACGGGGTGTTTTTGCCACCCGTTCCCAGTTTCGACCCAACAGAATTGGGACCACCGTGGCTCAGGTTGAAAACGTTGCAGATAACGTCATCACCGTAACCGGCTTGGATGCTCAAGACGGTACGCCGGTGCTGGATATCAAACCCTATGCCCTTTACTTTGACGTTGACACGCAGCACCAGCAGTTAAGTGTCAGAGAAGTGGCCAGCCTGCAAGAGGCCCGAGAGGCCATTGACCTGATTGATGCCGAGATTATCGGCTTATTGGGTAATCGGGCCGGCCACGTGCGTCAGGTGGTTAATTTTAAAAAGACGCCCGAAGAGGTTCGAGCCCCGGCCCGCTATGCCGAAGTGATGCGTCGTCGGCGAGAAATGGCCCAGGCCGCCGGTCTCAATCCAGATGTCATCGAGGGCATGTACAAGCTGTTGGTGGACAATTTTATTGAGGAAGAGTTCGAGATATTGCAGCAAAGGGAGAAGGATTAGTACCTCATTAATTGGGGTAGGCCGGGCATCCTCATGCCCGGCCGTCTATGCCCCGATTATTTTCTTAGGTTCCATTAAAGCCCTAAAGGTCTGGAACGCTGATTAAGTAAAGAACTAAAATTGACGAGCTAAGGTGATTAGGGTATAATCTTCGCTGTAAGTTACACACCAATAGCCTATTATTTTTTAGCCGAAGTGGCGGAACTGGCAGACGCGCTACGTTCAGGGCGTAGTGAGGGTTCCCTCGTGTGGGTTCGACTCCCACCTTCGGCATTATTTTTGAGCCGCATTCGTCTAGGGGCCCAGGACGCCGCCCTCTCAAGGCGGTAACACGGGTTCGAATCCCGTATGCGGCATGTGTTTATGGTGGCTGTAGCTCAATGGTAGAGCACCTGGTTGTGGCCCAGGAGGCTACGGGTTCGAGCCCCGTCAGCCACCCTATTTTTTAGTGTGATTGATTGCCAGTCACACTTTTTATTTTCCTCCAGCTTTTTCTACCTCATCTTCCCCAGTCCCCTGCAAATAAACATACTCGTCGTCAAATTGCCAGGTAGGGATGGCCTCTAACTCCACTTCCACCCTGGGGTGGGTTGGCGCCATACGTTTGACCAGATGGATATCCACCACCCGGTTGTCGTTGATCCCCAGGCTATCCAAAATGGCATCCTGGGTGATTTTTAACCCACCGTCCAAATCTCGGCGTAAAGGCGTTTCAAAATAAAAATCCAAAAACAGACCGACCCAACCGTTGTTAAGGGCAGCAATAAACTCATCCGTTAAAATATCATCGACCCGCAGGCGGTGGATACGACGCTCAACCTGTCTTTTAAAGGCGATATGTTCTTTTGACAGAACGCGCTTTTTGCCAACCTGGGTGTATTGGTTGTTAATGCTAGGGGGCAGCGGCAGGGTAAAACGCACGCTTCGAATATCGGTCACGATGACCTCCTTTGCCATAATATTGTAGCATGTCTGTTGGTAGACGACAACTGTTTTTCTTGGCTCAAATAGGAGGCTGTTTTTGTAAAATTGAGCCAATCATGTGTATAATGGTAGGTGTTGTATGAATGTTATAATTAAACAGTCATTTGTGAAATTTTGAGAATTGAGGAGACCGAATCCATGGCACAATCATTATTCCAAAAAGTTGAAACCCTGATTAAAGCAAATCTGCACGCGATGGTGGATAGGGCACTCGACGCCAACTCTGTGGCCGTGTTGGATGAATACATTCGCCAGGCTGAAAACAATCTGGATGATTTAGAAGACGCTCTGGTAACGGTTAAAGGCCAGGTTAAAACTTTGCAACGTAAGTATGAGACCCTCCGGGCCGAAGCCGAAGCCCTGGATGCTGATATCGATCGTTTGCTCGCTCTGGGTAAAGATGATCTGGCCATAGCCGCCCAAAGCCAATACAACTCCAAAAGTGACCTGGCCGAGGAATACCGGCAGCAGTATTTGCGTCAAAAGGCCGAAGCCGACAAACTGGCCGATGCCCGGCTTAAGTTGGAAGCCCGCCTGAGAACAATTAAACAGGAACGTGAACACGTGTTGGGCCTGCTGGAATTGGCCAAGACCAAGGAGATTGCGGCCCAGAGCATGAAATCCCTGGACGCCCTGGAAGGGGTGGGCGACTCCGATATTGCCCGAGTAGCCGATAAAATTCGGGCCCGGCTGGATCGCGCCGATGCTGAAGTCGAAATGCGGGCTGAACGTCTGAGTAGCCGGATGGATGATGTGCTCCAGAAGGACCGGCTGGAAGGCCAATTGACCGAACGCCGTCGCCGGTTGGGGCTGGAGGCAGAGTCCGAGGAGGAAGAAGCCAGCACGCATTAACCTCAATTCGGAATTAATGAGGGGCATGTCGTTCTGGGGGACGAACTGCTCAAAGGGTATCATACCCAGAGGGCATAATAATAACGAAGAATCTCCTGCAAAACGTAGACAAGGCATCCCTGTGCCGTGCCGCTGGCACATCCCTATGCGCCAGCGATAGTAGAGATTCTTCGCTCCCCCTGGTCACTCAGAATGGCATAGGTGCATCAACTTACGGTTGACATTTACGTAATTAAGAGTGCTCATGTCGTCTATACGTAGAGATATTGAAAAGCGGGCCCAAGAGGCCATTCTCAAAAGTATTATTGAGAACTATAAGCAGCGACGAAGCGATTGGCTCAAAGAGCCGGCTATAAGAAAAGCGATTTTTCTGGCTTCTTTTTTTGGGACGACCAATGCGGTCTTGATCGCTTCTATTATCCTCATCTTTGGGTGTCTAACCCTCCTGGTCTTGCCGGCCCTGCCCTTGGGGGTGGGCTGGCTTGTCCTTAGTGGAATAGGCGGGATTCTGACCTTGGTCATCGCCGAAGCAATCTTTTTGTATTTGAGTTTCAAGGATGAAAAGAAACATGCCGAAGCGGTGGCTGAGCTTTTTAAGCCTGAAGTTAATTTTGACCCGGCCAGTATAAGAGATAAAGAGCTAAAAACACGGGTAGACAAAGCCCTTGAATACTGGGCGCTCATCGATGAGACCGTCAGCAAAGCCTCCAAAGGTGTGCTACGGGATCGATTGGTGAGAACCACCCAGGAAGTGACCCACTGGCTGCAAGCAGTTTATAACCTGGCGCAGCGTGTTGAAAAATTCCGCTTGAACAAGGTCATCGAACGGGATTTGCAAAGCGTGCCTCTGGCCATTAAAGATTACGAGCAGAAATTGGCCGTGGAAGACAGCCCGGCAGTGCGCCGGCAATTGGAGAAAACCCTGGCCGACAGGAAACGTCAGTTGCAAACGCTGAAAAATCTGCAAGACAGTATGGAAAAAGCAGATTATCAGTTGGATAGTACGATCTCTTCGCTTGGTACCATTTACTCTCAACTTTTGTTGGTGGGTAGCAAAGATGAGGAGGGGAGCCGAATCAATCGCTTACAGGAGGAAGTCTCAGAACAGGTACACCGCTTAGAAGATTTGGCTGACGCAATGGATGAGGTTTACCAAAGTTCTGTCTAAAAAACAATCCTAATAATTTCTGATTTTCATTGCGTATGCGATTCTTGAAAACAGAAATAGGTGAATTAATGGCATTGCTGACGGCAATGTCATTGTTTTATATAGCAGTTTACAATTTTTGGTGGTTGACTTATTTTTAATTCGATGTTATACTACCGAACAAATGTTCTTTCGGCTTGAGTATAACATCACCCAAATTCAAGTTATAGGTGTGATGTGATGACAGATAAATTATGTTTGATGGCTATTTTTGCCCACCCGGACGATGAAGCCTTTGGCACCGGGGGCACTTTAGCCAAATATGCCCGTGAAGGCGTAGATGTGCACCTGGTTGTAGCCACGCGGGGCGAAGCCGGCCAGATAGCCAGCCCGGCTATTACCCTGACCCAACCCATCGGTGTGCTACGTGAACAAGAATTACGCTGCGCCTGTAACCACTACGGTCTGAAAGAATTGCATTTGTTGGGCTATATGGATGGGCAGACCACCATTGTCTCCCAAAGTGGCGCGGTCTACAAGGTGGTCAAGCTCCTGCGCCAGATCAAACCGCAAGTGGTGATATCCTTTGGCCCGGAGGGCATTTACGGTCATTATGATCATTTGGCCGTACACCGTTGGGCCACGGCCGCCGTACAATTGGCGGCTGAGGCTGATCGATGGCCGGAGATTGGTCCAGCCCACCATGTGGCCAAGTTTTACTATCGAGTCATGCCCCAGGAACAGGTCGTACAAATGGAGGAGATGAGTGGACGCAGTTCTGTGTTCATGGATGGGGTGCCGTTCTCCTTTTTGGGCTATCCCTTGACAGAAATCACCACGATTATTGATGTCTGTGATTATGTCGAGATCAAATTGAAAGGCATTCGATGCCACGCCAGCCAACTCGACCCGGCGAACCCTTATTTGCAGGAAGATTTTGACCTATCGACCCATGCCTGGTTTTGGCAAGAAACGTTTATTTTGGCCAAACGCCGGCCGGATATTCCGTCAACCATACCGGCCGACGGCAAGGAAGACGATCTGTTTGCCGGATTAAGGTCAGGCCGGTTTTGAAGGTTTCTCCAGGCCGGTGCGTATAATTAGGGCAGTGCAGGGGGTCATCAACATCTCATTAGGAGGTGGGCCACTATGAGCCAGTGGCAGTAAAAACCTAAAATCAAGCGGGCCGTGCGGCAAAAACCCTTGACAAATTAACCAGTTTCATGTATAATTGGTTTTCGAAAAAGAGGTTGTTGCTGTAGACCGGATCCAAACAAGGCCCAGCGAAGGGCTTTCTTTATTTTGCTCCCTCGCTATTGTGTTGATAACGAGGGATTACTATTTTACCCTATAATTAAAGGTAAAAGTTAATCAAACGTTTAGTTTGTAACAACAAGTTACATCAGAAGTAAGGAATTATTCCAATGACAGACAAACCAATCTATCTAACCTTAGAAGGTAAAAAGAAATTAGAAGCAGAACTGGGATACCTGGTCAATGTACGTCGCAGAGAGGTCGCTGCTGACATTCAGGCAGCTAAAGAAGAAGGAGATATTAGCGAAAATTCTGCTTACGATGAAGCTAAATTGACCCAGTCGTTTGTAGAAGGCCGTATTCAAACGATTGAGGCCCAATTGCGCAATGCGGTCCTCATTGAGAAAAACGGCAAATCGGATGAAGTCGATATGGGGAGCAAAGTAACGGTCGTGGAAGAGGGGTTTGGTGAGGAAACCTATCAGATTGTCGGCTCCGCCGAGGCTGATCCGCTGGAGGGTAGAATCTCTAACGAGTCCCCGATTGGCCAGGCCCTGTTGGGGGCCAAGGCAGGCGATATTGTGACGGCTGAGACACCCGGGGGCCTGGTTACTTTTAAGGTTCTTGAGATACAGTAGCTTGCGCCAAATGCTATCAACGTGCATAATAAGCGGGGTCTCAATAGACCCCGTTTTTTATTTGCTTGCTTGTATCTTCTCAACCCACTCTGAATTATTGAGGTGATACGCTTGCTTGTTAACACATTCTTGGAGAAAGGTTTCTATGGAACAGGACCTGAGCTATTTTAAAGATTTTGGTGAGCAGGTGGAACAGCGCCTGAGCAAGCTGGCTCGTTTTGTCGAGCGGGACCAGTTACCTTATCCCCCCCGTGTTATTCGCAACCATACCACAGCAGAAGCGGTGCACATGTACGAGACGGCCGAGGCGAAGCTGCCGGCCAATCGTGAGGAGAAGCCGCAAGTTACGGCCGAAGTGGCCGGTCGGTTGGTGGCTATTCGGCATATGGGTAAGAGCACCTTTGCCCACATTCAAGATGGTACGGGCCGCTTGCAGCTTTATTTTAGAAAAAATGATCTGGGTGACGACCTTTACCAGCAGTTCATCAAAGATTTTGACCTGGGCGATTTTATCGCGGCCCAGGGCAATCTTTTCCGCACCCGTACCGGCGAGGTAACCGTCCATGTCAACAATTACCAGTTGGCCTCAAAAGCCCTACACCCCCTGCCCGAAAAATGGCACGGCCTGAAGGATATCGAAACTCGTTACCGGCAGCGCTACCTGGATTTAATTGCTAACCCGGACGTGCGCGATATTTTTGTTAAGCGCAGCCAGGTTATCACCGCCATGCGCAAATATCTGGATAGCGAAGGCTTCTTGGAGGTTGAAACGCCCACGCTACAACCCATCTACGGCGGGGCAATGGCTCGCCCCTTTACCACCTATCACAATGTGCTGGATATGGAGCTTTATCTGCGTATTTCAGATGAACTTTATCTAAAGCGGTTGATTGTCGGTGGTTTTGACAAGGTCTATGAAATCTGCAAAGATTTTCGCAACGAGGGCATTAGCACCAAGCACAACCCGGAATTTACGATGATGGAGTGTTACTGGGCCTATGCTGATTATGAAGACGTGATGCGCCTGACCGAATATATGATCGCCTTTATAGCCCAGGAAGTATTGGGGACAACCAAGGTTATCTTTGACGGCAAGGAAGTTGACCTGATGCCGCCCTGGAAACGAATCAGTCTGGCCGAGGCCATTAGGGAGCAAACCGGTATCGACATTTTTGAAACCTATGCCGATGTCAAAGCCTTGTGGGATGAATGTCAGCGTCGCCAGTTGGAGGTGTCGCCGCAGCCAACCTGGGGCAAATTGGTGGATGAACTACTGGGTGAGTACGTTGAGCCGACCATCGTCAACCCCACCTTTATTCACACTTTCCCTCTGGATATTTCCCCCCTGTCCAAGCAAAACCCGGCTGACCCGCGTATGGTGGAACGATTTGAGGCCTTTATCGTCGGTATAGAAGTTGGCAACGCCTACTCTGAGCTGAACGACCCCCTTACTCAACGCCAGCGCTTCGTGGAGCAACAAGCAGGTGGCGACGAAGAAGCCCACGTTATGGATGATGACTACGTGCTGGCCTTGATGCACGGCATGCCGCCCACCGGTGGCCTGGGTATTGGGATCGACCGGGTCGTCATGCTCCTGACCGACCAGCAATCTATCCGCGAGGTGATCTTGTTCCCCCATATGCGAGCGCGGGAGTGAGTTGGATAGGAGTGATTGTTACCGATCTTGTTTATTCACCCTACCCCGCGACGGCGGGGTTTTTGTTTAGCTGGCAATAAGTATGGAGTGAGGCTGGTTATCCTATTGACCCTCGTGGTAATTTATTGCATAATTTATGTAAGGGGTAATTTAGTACCAATACCTTTCAAATAAGGTGGAGTGAGCATCCTCAGATGCGAACGGCGCCTGCAAAGCCCGCTCCGCATCTGAGGATGCTCCGCTCCTCTACTCACAAATAACGTTATTTGAAAAGTATTGATTTTAGTACATATCTCGTTTCCAGTACAACACAATGACACGTTGGGTTAACAAGCAGCTCGGTAAATATCAAATTAAAGAATTCTTGGGACGTGGGGCGATGGCCGAGGTTTATAAAGCCTTCCAGCCAACCCTTGAGCGCGATGTGGCCATAAAAATGATTCACCCCCACCTGGCCGACGACCCTAATTTTGTGGATCGTTTCCAGCGTGAGGCCAAGATTGTGGCCGCTTTACGTCACCCGGGTATTGTTCAAGTCCATGACTTTGATGTTGTGGATAATACCTTCTACATGGTCATAGAGCTTGTGCCGGGTGAGAGCCTGAAGGAGCACCTGATCACTACCCAGGCCCATGGACAACGAATGTCTCTGGATCAAGCCTTGTCCCTATTTCGATTAGTGGTTGAGGCTGTGGCCTATGCTCACCATCAAGGTGTTGTGCATCGAGACCTGAAGCCGGCCAATGTCCTGCTTACCCCCCAGGGGCAGCCAATCCTGACCGATTTTGGCTTGTCCAAAATCGTTGGGAGCGAGCAATTAGCTGACTCCGGCATAATCATCGGCACGCCAACCTACATGTCGCCTGAACAAGGTTCAGGTGAGGTGGGCGACGAGCGTGGTGACATCTACTCGCTGGGGGTGATGTTGTACGAGTTGACGACCGGTGTTCCTCCCTTCAGCGGCGACACCCCCATCGACATTATCCTCAAACATCTAGACGAGCCGCTTCCGCCACCTCGCTCAATCAATTCCGACTTACCGCCGACGGTGGAGCAGATTATCCAGAAGGCGTTGGAGAAGGACCCGGCCAATCGCTTCCAATCGGCTCAAGAGTTACTTGAAACCCTGGATAAGATCCAGTTACCGGCCCCCTTATTGGCAGCGGAGATGGCCCTACCCTTGGATACACGCTGTCCTTACCGGGGTCTCCAGGTCTTTGAGGAAGAACACGCCGAGTTCTATTTTGGACGTGAGGCTCTCATCCCCCAGTTGGTGGAGAAGTTAGAGCCTCTCGGGGCTCATTCCCGGTCTGTTTCGACACGGTTTGCTCAATTTCTGGCGGTGCTGGGCGCGTCGGGTAGCGGCAAATCGTCGCTGGTGCGGGCCGGATTGGTTCCGGCTCTACGCCAAGGGGCAGTATCAGGTAGCGCCGATTGGATCATTCAGGTAATGAGGCCGGGTAGCCGCCCCCTGGAGGAGTTGGCCGTCCGGTTGGCTACTATTCTGGCTGGTAAAGAGGAGCCGTCGGAAGCCAGGCAGCGATTGCGGGACGACCTCATCGCTGATGGACGTGCCTTGCACCGGGCCGTGCGCCTGGCCTGGCCCGATGCCCGACCCGAGCAGCGTTTGCTACTGGTGGTGGACCAGTTTGAGGAGGTTTTCACCCTCTGCTATAATGAAGCGGAACGACGACGTTTCATCGAGAATCTGCTCTACGCCACTGCGATCAATGATAGACGGGTCATTGTGGTCTTAACCATGAGAGCCGATTTCTACCACCGCTGTGCTGCCTATCGGGACCTGGCCGGCCGCATCTCAGCTCGCCAAGTATTAGTGGGCCCTATGAATGAGGTTGAGTTGCGCCGGGCAATCGAACGACCGGCCCGGCAAGTGGGCTTAAAGTTTGAGCCGGAACTGGTGAGTACGATCCTGGCTGATGTGGTTCGGCAACCGGGGTCGCTACCACTACTACAACATGCCCTGTTAGAATTGTGGGAACGGCGGCAGGGGCGGTTGCTCACCCTGTCAGCTTATCAGGCCAGTGGCGGTGTGTCGGGAGCCATTGCCCAGCGGGCCGACAGCCTCTATGCCAACTTTAGTCCAGACAAGCAAGCCATTGTCCGGCGAATTATGTTGCGTCTGACCCAACCCGGCGAAGGGGCCGAGGATACCCGGCGGCGAGCCCGAAAGCGTGAACTTCTCCCCAGAGCCGACGAGCAGCAGGCCGGGACTGTAGAAGAAGTGCTGCAACGGCTGGCCGATGCCCGGCTGGTGACGACCAGCCATGATATGGTTAGGGGTGAGGCGTTGGTGGATGTTTCTCATGAGGCCCTGATTCGAGGTTGGGCGCGCCTACGAAGCTGGATAGATGAAGACCGGGCGGCCTTGCGCACCCATCGACAGTTGACCGAAGCGGCCGATTCATGGCAAGAGGGCCACCGTGACCCGAGTTATTTATATCATGGAGCCCGTCTGGCTCAGGCTGAAGAGTGGGCGGAGACATACCCTACTGATTTGAATGAATTGGAACGGACCTTTCTTGAGGCCAGTCGGGCGGCGACCGAGGCGATTGAACGGGAAAAGGAAGCCGCTCGCCAGCGCGAATTGGCCCAGGCCCAAGCCTTGGCGGAGGCAGAGAGCCAACGAGCAGAGGAACAGGTCAGGGCCAGCAGGCGGTTGCGTTGGCTGGCTGCCGGCTTGGCCGTGGTCTTTCTGTTGGCAGTTGGGGCCGCTATCGTGGCCAGGATTCAACAGCAGAAAGCCGAGCAGCACGCCCAGCAGGCTCTCTCAAACCAGTTGGCCGCGCAGTCTATCTTCTTTCAGGATGAACAGCCCGACCTGGGGTTATTATTGAGTCTGGAAGCCCTCCACAGAAGTGACCGTGTTGAAGACAGAAACAATTTACTCCTCAGCCTGGAATACAGCCCCTATCTTGCCACGACCCTGCATGGTCAGTCTGATGGGATCTTGAGTGTGGCCTTCAGCCCGGATGGGAAAACTCTGGCTGCCGGGGATAGAGATTATAACGTTGTCTTGTGGGATGTGGCCACCGGTCAGTCACTTGGCTTGCCTCTCAGCGGACATGAGTTTAACGTGTGGAGCGTATCTTTCAGTCCAGATGGGAAAATCCTGGCCTCGGGCAGTGGAGATAACACCATCATCTTGTGGGATGTGGCCACCCGCCAGCCACTTGGTGCGCCTCTCACGGGCCACACCGATCAGGTGCAGGCTGTCGCCTTTAGCCCGGATACCCTGGAGGAGAGCCGGGGGACAGGTGGTAAAATCCTGGCTTCGGCCAGCGACGACAACACCGTTATCCTGTGGGATGTGGCCACCGGTCAGCCGCTTGGCCCACCCCTGACCGGTCACACCGCTGGGGTGAAGAGCGTGTCTTTCAGTCCAGACGGGAAAACCCTGGCCTCGGGCAGTGGAGATAACACCATCATCTTGTGGGATGTGGCCACCGGTCAGCCACTTGAATTCCCTCTCGCGGGGCACACCAATCAGGTCACCAGTCTGACCTTCAGCCCGGACGGGAAAATCCTGGCCTCGGGTAGTGGTGACAGTACGATCATTTTGTGGGATGTGGCTACCAGCCAACCCCTCGGCCCGCCCCTCACCGGCCACACCGAGGCAGTGTTGCATATTGCCTTCAGCCCTGATGGCCAAACCTTGGCTTCGGCCAGTGAGGATAATACGATTATTCTGTGGGACGTTGCCACCGGTCAGGCATTGGGTTTGCCTCTCCGTAACCCTGAACGAGTCAGTAGTGTTGCTTTCAGCCCAGATGGCCGGACGTTGGCCTCGGGTATTGATAGCAAAACGATCAGGCTGTGGGATTTGACCGCGCTCCGGTTTCTCATGGCCCACACTGAATGGGTAGATAGCGTGGTCTTCAGTCCAGATGGAAAAATCCTGGCCTCAGGTGGGGATGACGATACAATCATTTTGTGGGATGTGGTCACCGGCCAGCCGCTTGGCCCGCCCCTTACCGGTCATACCAGTGATGTGTTGAGTCTGGCCTTCAGCCCGGACGGAAAAATCCTGGCCTCGGGCAGTAGTGATAGCACGATCATTTTGTGGGATGTGGCTACCAGCCAACCCCTCGGCTCGCCCCTCACTGGTCACACCGATTGGATAAGCAGTGTGGCCTTCAGCCCCGATGGCCAAACCTTAGCCTCAAGCGGCGCTGATCAGACCATTATTCTCTGGAACACCGCTACAGGGCAACCCTTAGGCCCGCCCCTCACCGGCCACACCGAGGCAGTGTTGCATGTTACCTTCAGTCCCGACGGCCAAACCTTAGCCTCAAGCGGCGCTAATAACACCATCATTCTGTGGGATGTGGCCACCGGCCAGCCGCTTGGCCCACCTCTCACCGACCATACCGATTGGGTATGGGGGCTAGATTTCAGTCCCGATGGCCAGACTCTGGCCTCGGCCAGCAACGACAAAACTGTCATTCTGTGGGATGTCGAGACTCGTCGGCCACTTGGTCCACCCCTTACCGGTCATACCGATCAGGTTTGGGGGGTTGTTTTTAGCCCGGACGGCCAGATAGTGGCTTCAAGCAGCCGGGATAACACCATCATTCTGTGGGATGCTGCCACCGGTCAGCCGCTTGGCCCGCCGCTGATTGGTCACACCGACTGGGTCTGGGGACTGGATTTCAGTCCTGATGGGCAGACTTTGGCCTCGGGGAGTCGAGATACGACTATCATCCTGTGGGATGTCAATACCGAAATGTGGCCAACTCGCGCCTGTCATATGGCTAATCGTAACCTAAGCCAGGTTGAGTGGGCAGAGTTTATCGGTTCTGATGTTCTTTACGAGCGAACCTGTCCGGAGCTACCGCCAGGTTAAACTCTGTCGAGTCTCTAACCCAACCCCATTGTGAGGGAAACTTCATGAATCACAATTTGCAAGAACATATCCTCAACGTCAGTCGTCACATAGCCGAAACCCGGGCCCTCACTCCCCTCCTAAATTACGTGATGGATGAAGCCATCAAATTGGTTGGGGCCGAGCGTGGTTACGTGGTCATGCTCCGGCCTGATGGCTCGCTGGATTTGCGGGTGAAACGGGGGCGGGGCGGTGAGGAGTTGGTAGACGCCGAAGATCAGGTCAGCAAATCTATCCTCAACCAGGTGGTTACCACCAGCCAACCGCTTATTCTGCAGGACGCAATGCATGATCCTCGTTTCAGAGGAGCCGAGAGTGTGGTCATTCTTGGGCTACGCTCGATCATGTGTGTGCCGCTCATTTCACGTGGAGAAACGATTGGGGCGATTTACGTCGAGAATCGCTCAATTCGTAATCATTTTCGCGATGATGACTTGTCGCCGCTCATTCTCTTTGCCAACCAGGCAGCCGTGGCTATCGAAAACGCCCGGTTATTCTATGAGCTGCAAAAAGCGCACGACGTGTTAGAAGTGCGGGTGGAGGAACGCACGGCCGAATTGCAAATAGCCGTCGAACAACTTGAACAAGAAATCACCGAGCGGGTGCGGGCTGAAGAAGCCTTACGAAAGGAGCGGGATAAAGTCCAACGATATCTTGACATCGCCCCTTCAATTATCTTGGCCTTGGATGTGAAGGGCAATATTACCCTTCTCAACAGGGAAGGTAGGGTTATACTCGAATGTGAACAAAAGGAAGTTATCGGTAAGAATTGGTTCGATACCTTCCTGCCTGAAAAGGTCAGGGAAACCGTTAAAGCAGTGTTCGAGAAACTGATGGGGGGGGATGTTGAGTCCACCGAGTATGTCAAAAATGTTGTCCTTACCGGCAAAGGCAATGAAAAAGTCATCCGCTGGCGCAACAGTCTTGTCAGAGATAATATGGGCAGGATAATAGGTACCCTTAGTGCGGGTGAGGACATCACCCAGCACAAGCGGGCCGAAGAGGCTTTGCAGGCGAGCGAAGAACGCTACCGGTCCGTGGTAGAAAACTCTCCTGCCGGGATTCTTATCATAAACGATGCTTATCAATTCATCTATGTGAATGATGAATTATGCCGGATACTGGGGTATCCATGTGAAGAAATCATCGGACAGGATTTTCGAGAGTTCCTTGACGAAGAGACCCGGCAATTCGTTATAACTCAATATATTCGCAGGCAGAAGGGAGAGCAGACTCCGGCTCGGTATGAGTTCGATATTATTCGAAAAGACGGCCAGAAAAGAAGGGTGGAAATCAGTGCTGCCTTGATTAAGGACTCGTTGGGAAATATACGCACCGTGGGGCAGATTTTGGACATCACCGAGCGCAAGCGGACCGAAGCAGAACTACAACAAGCCAAAGAGACTGCCGAAGCCGCCAACCAGGCCAAAAGTACCTTTCTGGCTAACATGAGTCACGAACTGCGCACCCCCCTCAACGGTATTTTAGGCTACGTCCAAATCCTCAAACATGATCCATCTGTCACTGAACAACAAATCGAGGGCCTGAATATCATCGAGCAAAACGGGCAACACCTCTTAACCCTGATCAACGATGTGCTTGACCTGGCTAAAATTGAAGCTGGGAAGATAGAATTATACCCGACCTATTTTCAATTTCCCGACTTTCTCAGAAGCATTACCGAGATTATACGCATTCGGGCTGAACACAAAGCGATAGATTTTGTGTTCCAGCCTTTTGATTTCTGCCAAAACGTTCCCCTTAACCGGTTATCCATCCCCGCTGTTCGTGGCGATGAAAAACGGTTGAGACAAGTGCTGATCAACCTCCTGGGTAACGCTATTAAGTTTACCGATAAAGGGGGGGTGACCTTCAAAGTTGGTCCGGTCGAAAGAAAGCAGGCTGGAGCAAGCAGTGACAAAGCCGGGCGTCACTCCCTACTTCGTTTTCAAATCGAAGACACTGGCCCTGGCATTGTCCCGGCCCAGTTGGAAACCATTTTTCAGGCTTTTCAGCAGGTGGGCAACCAGCAGAAACGGCTGGAAGGTACCGGTCTGGGCCTGACCATCAGTCGCAACCTGATCCAACTGATGGGCGGTCAACTTCAGGTAACCAGCCAGCCAGGTCAGGGCAGTACCTTTTGGTTTGAGATCGATTTACCAGTCGTTTCAGATTGGGCTGAGCTGGTCAGGGCCGAGATCGAAGCTGAAGAGAAAGCGTCCACAGCAGTCCCCGCTTTATCCCTCATCGCCCCACCTGCTGAGGAATTGGCTGTCTTGCTGGAGTTGGCCCGGATGGGTGATATTGAAGCTATTCAGGAGCAAGCGGAACGGTTAGAACAGTTAGATAAACAATTTAAGCCATTTGCCACAGAGTTACGCCGTTTAGCCAAAGGGTTTCAGGTCAACAAAATCTATCACTTTCTCGAGTCTCATTTGTAGTAACCAGTTGTCAGTGATCAGTGGTCAGTCACCAGTAATCAGTGAAACAGACTGATAACTGGTAACTGATGACTGATGACTGAGGCGTGGCAAAAGACAAAGAGCAAAGAGCGGATGACAAGTCATAGAGATACCATCTTAATTGTCGACGACACTCCGACCAATTTGGGGGTATTGTTTGACTATTTACGGAATTCTGGCTTTAAAGTGTTAGTGGCTGAAGATGGTAAGGGGGCGATTCAACGTGCCAGCTATGCCAAGCCTGATATTATCCTCTTGGATGTGTTAATGCCTGGCCTGGATGGCTTTGAAACCTGTCGACGCTTGAAAAAGAATGAGGCCACCAAAGATATTCCGGTCATTTTTATGACGGCGCTTTCCGATACGGTGGATAAGGTGCGTGGTTTTGACTTGGGAGCCGTGGATTATGTTACCAAACCTCTGCACCATGAAGAAGTGTTGGCTCGCATTCACACCCACCTGACCATCCGCAATCTGCAAAAGAGCCTTCAGGAGCAAATCACCGAGCGTGACCGGCTTATTGCCGATCTGGATGCCTTTGCCCATACCGTTGCCCACGATCTCAAGGGGCCGTTAAGTATTATTACCGGCTATACCTCTGTTTTGGAAGACGGTTGGTCTACAATGTTGGCCGAAGAAACCCAGGAACTTTTGCAAATCATTGTCCAGACCGGGCACAAGATGAGCCATATTATTGACGGGTTATTATTGCTGGCCAGGGTACGTCGCGAGAAAGTGGAAATAATTCCTTTGAACATGGCTCGCATCATAGCCAACGCTCAGAAGCGGCTGGCTTATATGATTGAGGAATACCAGGCCGAGATCATTATACCAACTGCGTGGCCAACAGCAAGGGGTGTACCTCTCTGGGTTGAGGAAGTCTGGGTCAACTATCTGAGCAATGGCTTAAAGTACGGTGGACAACCACCCCGCCTGGAACTGGGAGCTACGCCGCAGGTAGATGGCATGATTCGCTTTTGGGTTTCCGACAATGGCCCTGGCCTGACCTCGCAGGCGCAGGCCCAACTGTTCACCCCTTTCACCCGTCTCGATAAAACCCGTGCCCACGGGTACGGCCTGGGGTTGTCCATTGTTCAACGCATCGTAGAAAAGCTCGGTGGGCAGGTTGGGGTCGAGAGTGAGGGTATACCGGGTCATGGCAGTATGTTTAGCTTTACCCTACCTGCCTGGCAGAGACCCGGCGAATAAGAACGGATTGCGCAATTAGGGTTCAACTCTTCCTTCCACTCCCGATCTGAACAAACCATCCTCCTCAAATGATGGTTATTTAGATTCGAGATTTTCCCGGTTATTTGTTATAATTATAAGCTTGATTATTAAAAACTGGTCGATTGATGTAGGACAAACAACGAACGATTGGTCTTTGTCTTTCGTTATTCGTCGCCTGCCCTGTGGGTTCGTCTTTCGTTTCATGTTAAACCTATCACCCTTACTAAAACTATTCAGCCAAATACCAACCTACAACACCCTGGCCGATACTCTATATGCCGGGGAGTTGACGGAAGCCTTACGTCATCCCTGGGGCGTATTTACCGGAGCCCGGCCGGCCCTGCTGGCCGCATTGCAGGCTGATTTACAGCGCCCCATCTTCTTTATTACGGCTCGGGCGGATCGGGCCCGGATTTTAACTGAGCAAATTCGAGCCTGGGCCGAAGCCCCGTCAAGCGTTTATCGCCTGCCGGATCCTGACTCCTTGCCCCACGAAAGGGTCCCCTGGGGTCACGAAACCATCCAGGGACGTTTGGCCGCTTTATCTGCTTTGGTGGCCTATAACCAAAGTTTAGAAAAAACCAGGCAGACAAAAACAGCCTCTGCGGCTGACCTATCCATCTTCCCTGCTCCCAAACCGTCTCGCGCTCCGGTGGATACACCTCAGAGAGCCCCGCTCATCGTTACCTCGGCGCGGGCCCTGATGCATCTCACCCTGCCTCCAACCGAATTTACCACCATGCAATTCGAGGTGGGCCAGCGGATCAAATTGAATGAAGTCATCGGTCAATGGATCGAGCTGGGGTACCAGCCGGAAGAAGTCGTAGAAATCCCTGGCAGCTTTAGCCGACGTGGGGGTATTCTGGATATTTTTCCCTCCAGTAGCAGGATGCCCATCCGGATTGAACTGTTTGGGGATGAAATCGACTCGCTGCGGAGTTTTGACCCCAGTACGCAACGTTCCGAAGCCCGGCTCAAAAGTTTCACGGTTGGCCCGGCCACTGAGGCTTTGCCCCGCCGGGCCAGGCATGCCGCAGCCCAATTAAGTCGGTGGGATCTGACCAATTTACAACCCAGTACCAAAATTGTTTTTGATGAGGATGTAGTCCGTCTGACCAGCGGTACGCACTTCCGAGGTATTGAATATTACCTGCCTTTTTTTTACAACGGTGATGGAGCCCAGTTTGGCGATTTTGGTGGCGTTTCCGTGTTGGATTACTTGCCCGATCATGCCCTGGTGGTGATCGAAGATCCCGAGGAGTTGGCTCTGGTTGTCGACGAATTGGAAACCCAGGCCCGCACCCTCAAGCGAGATTTAACCGATATAGGCGATTTACCCGGCGAGTGGCCCGACCCCTATTTTGGCTGGCGGACATTGTCTTCAGCCCTGGCTGCCCACCAGCCGTTTGTCCTTGGTTTTACCTCTCCCCTCTCTTCGCCCCCATCCCACCTCCCCCATTCCACCTCTCATATCAACACCTCGCCTTACCTGCTTCAATCGACTTTTACCGCCGCTCCAGCCTTTGGCGGACAGGTTAAAAATGTCCTGCAAGAAATCATCAACCGTAAAAAGCGGGGCGAACGGGTGGTATTGGTCAGTCGGCAATCAGCCCGGTTGAGCCATTTGTTAAGCGAACTGGCAGACATGACCGTGACTCCAGTCGAGGGACTAACCGCCGGTGACCCGCCACCACCATCCGGTAGTATCACGCTCGTCCATGGGATGCTTATCGAGGGCTGGACCTTGACCGGCGACCGGTTGTCAGAGAACCAATCACTTATTACTGTGATGTCCGACTCTGAACTTTTTGGCTGGAAAAAACCGACCACTACCCGTCGGCCCAGGCCGCATAAAGGAGTCACCCCGGAGACCTTTTTTGCCGACGTCAACCCCGGCGACCTGGTCGTCCATATTGAACATGGCATTGGTCGTTATATCGGCCTGGTCAAGCTGGATTTTGAAGGGGTGGAACGCGAGTACCTGGCGGTGCAGTACGCCAACACAGACAAACTCTACGTCCCTATCCACCAGGCCGACCGACTGGCTCGTTACGTTGGTATTGATGAACATCCCCCTCTTCTCAACCGGCTAGGTAGCGCTGATTGGAACACCGTTAAACGTCGGGCCAAACGGGCGGTGGAAGACATCGCCAAAGAACTGCTGGAGATTTATGCCAAACGGGAAGTGACACCAGGGCAAGCCTTTGAGACCGATACGGAATGGCAGGCTGAGGTTGAAGATGCCTTCCCCTTTGTCGAAACTGATGATCAATTACGAGCCATTGAAGAAGTCAAAGCCGATATGGAAAAAAGTAGGCCCATGGATCGGTTGGTTTGCGGCGACGTGGGCTATGGTAAAACGGAGGTAGCTTTACGGGCCGCCTTCAAGGCCGTGATGAGTGGCGTACAAGTGGCTGTTTTAGCCCCGACCACGGTGCTGGTTCAGCAACATTTTCAAACCTTCCAGCAACGCCTGTCTGCCTACCCCATTCAAATTGAGATACTGTCTCGCTTCCGCACCAAAAGCCAGCAACAACAAACCCTGCAAAATATAGCCAACGGCACGACCGATATTGTGATTGGCACCCACCGACTGCTACAAAAAGATATTGTCTTCAAAAATCTGGGCTTGTTGATTATTGACGAGGAGCAGCGTTTTGGCGTTAAGCATAAGGAAAAATTGAAAGCGATGCGCACCGATGTGGATGTGCTGACTCTCACGGCCACGCCTATCCCTCGCACCTTGCATATGGCCCTCAGCGGGGTGCGCAATTTGAGCACCATCGACACCCCCCCAGAGGAGCGGTTGCCCATCCAGACGACCATCGCCGAGTATGATGAAAGTCTGATTCGCATGGCCATTTTGCGTGAGCTTGATCGGGGCGGGCAGATTTTTTATGTTTATAATCGGGTTATGGGCATTGAGCAAAAAGCTAACCGAATTCGTAATGTTGTGCCAGAGGCCAGGGTGGCTGTTGGTCATGGCCAGATGAGTGAACGCCTACTGGAGCGGGTCATGATACAATTTGTGGCCGGTGAATTCGATGTCCTGGTGAGCACCACCATTATCGAAAATGGACTGGACATGCCCAACGTCAACACAATCATTATCGACCGGGCTGACCGGATGGGCCTGGCTCAGTTGTATCAACTCCGGGGGCGCGTGGGGCGCGGTGCGGTGCGGGCTTATGCTTACCTGCTCACCCCCAAACACCACCAACTCAATCCAGAAGCACGCAAGCGACTGGAAGCCATCGCCGAGGCCAGCGAATTGGGGGCGGGTTTCCGCATTGCTATGCGTGATTTGGAAATTCGCGGCGCGGGTGAATTATTGGGGGCCAGGCAGCATGGCCACATTGCCGCCATTGGCTTTGACCTGTATACGCGTCTGTTGGCCCAGGCCATCCGTGAACTAAAGGGCGAATCTCCCCACCTGGTGACAGATGGTGAAGAGACTGTGGCCTACCTAAACCCGCTTTCTGATAGCGTGCAACTCAACCTGCCCCTTCCGGCTTACATCCCGGAAGATTACTTGCCCGAGGAAAAGATACGCCTACGTTTCTACCGTCGGCTGGCCGGAGTGACCTCGCTCGACGGCGTTGGTGAAATGGCCAAAGAAATGGAGGATCGCTTTGGCCACTTACCCGAACCGGTCACCAATCTGTTCTACCAACTCAAGCTCAAGGTGCTGGCTATAGAGGCTGAGGTCAAATCAATTGTCACCGAAGTTGGCCAGATTATCATCCGCGCCGATAGCTTGCAACATATCGACCGGGCTGGTCTGGAGCGGCGACTCAATCCAGGGGTCAGAGTCACCCCACGCCAGGTGTCGTTACCGCTGCACCCCAAACAAGAGGCGTGGCAAGCCGAGTTAGAGAAGACCCTACGCCTTATGGGGCGAATGTTGCATGACCCGGCCAGATGAATACCCCCCCATCTGCTTCATGGGGAATCGAAGCAGCGCAGGCGGCTATGGGCAAAAAATGGGTTCAGGGAGGGGTTGATGGCAGATTTGGGAGGGAGGGATGGAGGGAAAA
>DAOUMU010000443.1:0-4819 GCA_034409055.1 Anaerolineae bacterium | reverse complement strand
ACCTGCAATACGTGCAGGCCATCACGACCAATGCCCTCTACTCGGAAGATGGCAACTTTGAGTTGCATTTGCCAGCGGACAGTGTGCCAGCGGATGTGTATGCCACCGTCCTGCCGACGGGCTACGTACCGGGGCCACTGCCAGCCGGCAAGCAGATCATCGGTAGTGCCTATGAGGTCAGGTTGTCTGGAGCGTTAACACAGTTAGACAAAGAGGGGTTGGTCCGGCTGCACTACCATCCGGCGGTGATGGGGGTCTATACCGACACGGCCATTTATCATTGGGACGCCTATGCCAAAGCCTGGCAGAAGGTGGGAGGTGAACCGAGTGAGGTGGATAAGGCTCTGTCGACGCCGGTGGATGGGTTGGGGATTTATGCGCTGATGGGGGTGCTGATTGACGTGATTGATGGGAAGGGGATCTATTTGCCCATTATTTTGAGATAAAATATGCTATCATTACCTTTGACTACACCTTGGTAACCGCATAACTGAAATTGGAGTAGGTCAATTGGTGGGAAATACACTACCAAAAACAACCGCAAAATGGCCTCGTCTCTCCAAAAAAAGTGGCGTTTCTGCCTCCAAAGTGAGGCATCGTCCCTATCACATTTCCATTTAGACGAAGGGATTTTGGCAGGCAATTCATCACCTGCCTTGTGGGTTGGTCATCAGGCTAAAGAGTAATTTTGATAGTGAAATCACGGTCAACTTTGGCGGGTATACGCTAGGTTCTGTTGACATTTGCCGATCTCGCACGCTTCGATACGCCTACAAAGGCACTCAGCATGCGAAATCGGCCCAAAAACGCATCCTGAGTAGGCTGAGCGCAGCGAATGCCGTATCGAAGGGGCGTTTTTGGACTAACCAAGTGAAATGTCAACAGAACCTAGGTAGTTGCCACCACACCCATACAATAGCCACACTCGGCCCTCTGGTCATCAATCCACTCCACCTCGTCAGGCCGTAGTGGCCCTCCGCAGTAGGGACACTGACCGGGTAAATTGCCACGTGACCTCTGTGGCTGGGTTGACGACCGGTCTCCATCTGGCGCAGTTGCTCCCGTCCTGCGCGGCGGGGGAGGCGGAAAAGCATGTCTATGTCTCCTGGGCGGGGAGGGTGGAAAAGGATGTCCGGGTCTAAAAGGATGAAAAGGTCGAAAATGTCGAAAAGGCATTTTGGTACTCCTTTAGTTTTGATTATCTTGTTAACAAGCGTACTAAAAAGATGTTCAGAAGTTGTTCAGAAGTGGCAGGCAAAGGGGAGGGATAAAGGGATTGGGGATTGCATCAACTTACGATAATGGTATAATTTACTTACAACCAATCAAGAGGTGAAACTAATGGCTGTTGAAGTCACTTTAATGTTACCGGAAAAGTTAGTGGAGCATGCCAGTCGCTTTGGGCAGGCTACTCAGCGTAATGTGGGGGAGGTGCTGGCTGATGCTCTGGAAATGATGTGGGCTACCATCAACTCTTTCTCTGACCTTGGGCCACCGGTTTCTTTACTTTCAGATGAGGAGGTCCTTGCCCTGGCGGACCTAAAGATGGACCCCGTTCAAAACGAACGTTTAAGTGAACTTCAAGCGCGAGGCAAAGCGGAAGGGCTAACGGAAGCTGAACGGACCGAGTTGCTAACCTTGTTGCATATTTATCAAACTGGGCAACTACGCAAATCCGAAGGATTGGCCGAAGCAGTCCGACGTGGTTTGCGGCAGCCCCATTATGAATACAGCTACAACAGTTAGCCTGATCACCCTGGGCCTCATCATGTTTTTTGGCTTTGGCGCGTTTGGGTGGTTATCAATCCGGGAAGGGGAACGTCGGGCGGAGCGGGTCGCGTTTGGTCTGGCGGTATTGACGTCACTGCCTTTCTTCCTGGTATGGTTGTTGCCGGTTGCGGTTAAGTTGGTCATCCTGGGGGGCATTGTCACTTTGGGCGTTGCCGGCGTGCTTCTTTTTCTCCTGCCGATGAGCCGGATTGAACGTGGCGATGATGTTCCCCGGCAACGCGTTGATGAACGTGACATTATGTTTGCCCGAGCGCGTCTGGTGCCCGGCAGTTCTGAATACGCCGCTTACTATACTATGCGTCCAGAAAACCGGGCCAGGGATGATAAAACTCGCGCCCTGCCAGGTTTGCTCTCACCGGCTGCGAGCAAGTACAATCCGCTGGTTTTTGCCTCAACCGAAGCCAGTTTCTCCCTCACTGAAGCCCTGCGTGATGAGGTAGATGGCCCGGTGGCCTCCGAACGCTCAGAGTTTACCGCAGCACAGATGACGGCTTATATCAAGAATCTGGCCCGCTATTATGGGGCCTATACCGTCGGCATCACCGAGTTGCGGCCTTATCACCTCTATACCCACATTGGCCGGGGAACTGGCGAATACGGCGCACCCATTGCCCTTAACCACCAATATGCCATAGCCTTCACGGTCGAGATGGATTATGACCTGATGGGACCGGCCCCGGAGGCCCCGGTGGTGATGGAGTCGGCCCGGCAGTACGTGGAAGCGGCCAAGATTGCCCTGCAATTAGGCTACTTGATTCGCTCACTGGGCTACCTGGCCCGGGCACACATCGACGGTAACTACCGCGTCATTGCGCCGCTGGTAGCTCGCGATGCCAGTCTGGGGGAGATTGGTCGGATGGGCTTGTTGATGACACCCGAACTGGGACCACGGGTGCGTCTAGGTGTAGTCACGACCAATTTGCCCTTGATGCCCGACCAACGAAATATGGATGATATATCGGTTCTTGATTTTTGCCGCATTTGCCAAAAGTGCGCGGAAAACTGCCCCAGCCGAGCTATTCCTACAGGGGATCGGGAAGAGATTGACGGCGCGTTACGGTGGCGCATCGACGCGGATACATGTTTCCGTTACTGGAATCTGATTGGCACCGACTGCGGGCGTTGTATGGCCGTTTGTCCCTACTCCCACCCGAATAATTTCGCCCATAACGTGGTGCGTTGGGCTATCCAACGCTCGAGCTCGGCCCGGCATGCAGCGCTGTGGCTGGACGATCTTTTTTATGGACGCAAACCCGCCCCCCGTCCTGCCCCTGATTGGATACCCCCGAAATAGTACCTCGCAAACGCTGCTGACCGCAAGACTTTAACTACCAACAAATAAAAACCGCGCCTAAAAGTGGGGCACAATTGGGAGCCTTAGTCAGGCTTCCAGACTTGGGGTTGATCAGGTTACGTGCTACAATAAAATCATCTATAACATTGAGCACAGGAGATCCAAGATGCTAGCAACACCAACTCTTGATAGTTTGATTATCAAGGATCCAAACCTGCGTGGTGGACGGACCATTATCGCTGGATCAGGGGTAACGGTTCGGACTATTGTGGGTTACTACAAATTGGGCTATACCCCCGAAGAAACTGCCGATGAGATGGATCTGGATTTGGCTGGTGTTTATGCTGCCTTGACTTATTATCACCTTCACCCCGATGAAATCGAGGCGGACATTCGGGCTAATGCCGAGGAAACCGTAAAAGACGATTTGGGAGTCCCACCTCGTGCCAGAACCGATTAAGCTTTATCTGGATGAAGATACAATCAACCGCCGCTTAATCAAAGCCTTGCGTTCACGTGGGGTAGATGTTCTGACGGCTAAAGAAGCCGAACTGATTCAGGTTGCCGATCAAGAACATTTGAACTATGCCACTTCATTAAACCGCACTGTCCTCACCTTTAACACGCGAGATTTTGTCAAATTGCATATAGAATACTTATCAACCAGTCAGCACCACGCTGGAATAATTGTTTCTGATCAGGCTCAGATTGGGGTCATTCTCCGTCGTTTGCTCAAGTTACTGAATACTCGTTCCGCTACCGATATGCAAGACTGGCTTGAATACCTCAGTAATTGGCGATAAATTTTCCTGGCTACTCATTCTCCGTGAATAGTGATTGTAATCCGCCGCCCCGAGGCGTGGTCGCGATGCTCACACAAATAAACTCCTTGCCAAGTGCCCAGGTTAAACCTCCCGTTAGTAATGGGCACCGTCACCGAACTGCCCAAGAGCGAGGCTTTAAGGTGGGCCGGCATGTCGTCCGGCCCTTCATAATTATGGCGATAGTAGGGCGCATTTTCGGGCACCATTTGATTGAAATGGCTCTCAAAATCGGCTCGAACCGTAGGGTCGGCGTTTTCGTTGAGGGTCAGGCTGGCCGAGGTGTGATGGATGAAGATGTGGGCCAGTCCGATGTTGAATTCGTGTAGTGCGGGTATTTGTTGTTCGATGAGGTGGGTAATCAAATGGAAGCCTCGTCGAAAGGGAGGGAGGCGGAACGAGTGTTGATACCAGGGCATTGCGTTCTCCTAATTCTTCTCCTAAAACAAGGTTAGGGCGTGTTGACATTTCGGATTATGTCACGCCTGGCGTGAGCGACCAAAGGGAGCGAAGAATCTCCTATTTCGCCTCGAATTTGTCCTCGTTACCGGAGATTCCTCGTCGCTACGCTCCTCGGAATGACATTTTTGGACAAATGTCAACAGAACCTAATCCAGAAAATTCCGAATCCGGTGTACCGCCCGCTCTAACGCCTCCGGCTCGCGGACCAGGGCAAAACGGACGAAACCCTCCCCGCGCGGGCCAAAGCCCCGGCCCGGGGCCAGGCAGACGCCGGTTTCTCTGGCCAGGTTGACGGTAAAGTCGAATGAGTCGGTCAAACCAGCGGGGGCACAAATCGCAAAAGATGGTAAGAACAGGGTAATAAATAGGGCAACAAGGCAAAAAGACAAGATTTTAGGCCGAAAGCACCGAAATTTCTGAAGAAATAGGAAAGAATTAAGTCTTACCTCTG
>DAOUMU010000442.1:0-15204 GCA_034409055.1 Anaerolineae bacterium | reverse complement strand
CCAAAGTCCACCGCAAACGGTAACCCGCTGTCAAACACAGACCGGCCAAGTTTAGCTCCCAACGTAGGATCAATTCGAACCACAGGTCCATTCACCAGTTCGCGTCCTACGACTACAATGTCTGTTTTGGGAGTACCCAGAGGAGACGAGGGCCAGTTAACCTCAAGGTCATAGATTGGACGATAACGCTTGAAACGAGCGATCTCAATACTCTTGCCCCATTTTGGAACACCATGCCAACGCCAATGTGCGCGACCCAAAGCCTCGAATGTCAAATCAGTTACTTTGTCAGCTCCCAATCCAGCCGTTCCGGTGACTGCCTCGTTGCAAAACGGATTGGTTAAGCAACCGCCAGCGCTGGCCACCCCCGCCGCCACCCCCGGCTGCCCCAGCGGCGTCGCCGCGTACCGGTTCAACGCCTGCGGCACAGCCGGCGGGCCGCCCATAGGATTGGGTTGCAAGGGCCGGCCCAACGCCGGATCGTACCAGCGGCCATTGCCCAGGTGGATCAAGCCGGTGGCGGGATCTGCGATGGCACCCTGCCCGGCTAAGGCTTCGGTCAACGTAGCCGGAATGGTGCTGGTCAACACCCCACCGTAGGCATCGTACAGGATGTGGCCGGCTTCGTTGCCGGTGGCATCGGTGAGGGTGAGGGAGGTGCCGGTCGGGTCGGGCAGGGTATAGTATAGCTGATCATCTACCTTGAGGGCAAGTTGTTGCTCGCCAGCGTAGTAGCGTTTGATGACCTGTACCTCCAAGGTACTGGTTGGCGGAGAGGGTGGAACGTCGACGGGAACAGGTTCACTCCGTTTATAAACACCCACGACCGAGTCGCCACTGGCCACATACAGTGAACCATCATTGAGCCGGATGACTTGACGCAGGCTCGTACCAGTGACATATTCTGGATTGACAAAAGTATTCAATTGGGGGTTCCAGTAAGAAATGTAACAGCTTGTAACATAGTTTTGCCGGGTACAGCGCCGCCCGACTGGATAAGGTAGATTAGTTGACGGAATCGAACCGGTATACGAGTTCTGCCAATTGATCAAATCAGGGCTATATTGGAGGTTGCCGAAGGAGTTTTGCCAGACAAAGAGCTGATCACTTGTCAAGAATTTTTTGCCAGTCGTACCGCCATAGCCAAAGCTGTCAACCACTTTGACGAACTGATTAGTTTGCCATTGGTAAAGGTCAGTCTCTTTGTTGGTGAAACTTCTCATAAAATCTCGATAGATGCCCAGACTACTCCCCTGGTAACAACTGTCACTATAGGTTTGATTGACCAAACGACGATCCGAATTAATCCCATCTGAAAAGGTGCCTGCCGTAAAACCACCCGTTCCATCTGTATAATAGGGCACCATTCCCTCAACGCTCTCAACGGTGGTGACCAAATAAGTGCCGTCAGTCCACAGGGCGCTATGGGCAGATAATCCTTCCAGAACGGTCGTCCAACTGTCCGGGGTGCCGTTCCATTTCAATACTTGCCCCGCACAGAGCACGTAAAGTTCGCCTTTGAAGTACACAATCTTATTACATTGATTGGTACCTGGCAGGTTGGATCCAATCATTAGACTGGTGTTTGTGATGGGATAGTATACATAAACACTGCTGCCCCAGGATATATCACCGTAGATGGAGAAAATACGTTCGCCATCGGTCGTCAGTTGCGGACCGCCTTTAATCGCCGCCTTCAGGGTCCAAGTGAGTGGGGTGGTGGGCGGCCAGTACTCAGGCTCAGGCGGGCTGGAGCTTGCCGTCGTGATCAGGCGCTGATAATAATCCCCCACGTGATAGGTGGTTCCACTGCTTGAAGTTATCTGTTTGACCAACTGCCCGTCACCATCGTAGACAAAGGTGCTGGTCAGTACCCCTGTACCGGTGTCGCTGATGACTGCTGTCAGCCGGTTTTCGGCATCGTAAGTGTAGGTGATGACCTGACTGCTGCCCAGGGTTTTGGTGGTCATATTGCCGTTGGCGTCGTAGTTCAGGTTGATTGTGTCAGACCCGCTAATGACCTGGCCGGGAGCGTGGGGCCGGCTGTCGGCCGCAGTGTAGTCCAAAGTCAGACCGTCGCGGCGGATGGTCAAGTTGCCAAGATCATCGTAGTCATATAGTTGTGTATAGCTCCCTCCTGCCACGTGCCGCAGCCGGTTGAGAGGGTCGTACTGATCGTAATCCAGGCTAATGCTGTGGATACCATCCTGGTAAGCTTTAAGGCGGCCTAACTGGTCAAAGTCGAAAGTCAAATTCTGCAAGCTGCCGCCATTGGCCGTCATCGTCTGCGGGCGCAAGGGGTTGGCCTCAAAAAAGTTGGTGGTTTGAGTAACCACGCCCCCTAGCCCCCAGGTAACCGGCAGACCCGGTCCGTTGTAGCCGGCAGCCGACAGGTAGCTGCTGTAGCCGGTGACCGTTTCCGGCAGCCCGCGCCCGTTGTAGGTGGTGGTGACCACTTCGTTGTCAGGATAGGTCATCGTTTGCAGGCGGCCCAGAGCGTCGTAACGGTAGTTGGTGGTGAACACCTGTCCCGCAATCACTTTCGTCTCCGTCACCGGCCGGCCTACGTCGTACTGCCAGGTGGTGTGACCAGCACCGTCCTTCATTTGGGTACGCAAACCGCCAGTGTAAGTGTAAACGACGGAGGCGGTGGTGGCCACCTCAGGGGCGGCGGTCGTATTGTACGTTTTACCCGTCAACCGGTTCAGGCCATCGTAGGTAAAGGTGGTTACCACTTCCCGGGCGTCGGTTTGGGTTTCCAAGTTGCCGTGGGGATCGTACGTATAGCGCCAGCGGCCCATGTCCATATCATCTTGGGCAATCTTGCGCCCCAGGCCGTCGTAGGTGATGATCGTGGTATTATCATTGGTGTCCGTGATGGTGGTCAGATTCCCCAGCGGGCTGTAGTTGTAGCGGGTGGTGTAGGTATTAGTCCCGCTGATCTCGCGCACGGCGGCTACCTGGCCCAAGGCGGTCAGCTCATATTGGGCCTGGTAGGCCGGGCTGT
Source organism: Anaerolineae bacterium (assembly GCA_034409055.1). Classification (GTDB taxonomy): domain Bacteria; phylum Chloroflexota; class Anaerolineae; order 4572-78; family J111; genus DAOUMU01. The sequence continues at coordinate 12,197 of DAOUMU010000442.1, read as the reverse complement.
CAGGATCGCCTCGCTTGACCGTGATCTCCTTACCATCGTATTCGTAGGTGGTCAGGCCGTTTGTCAGGTGGTCGACCGCCGTAGGCCGGCCCAGAGCGTCGTAAGTGATTACGGTCGTCCATGCCAAGCGGGCAGTCGTGTAGGGCAATGACACCTTGATTTGCCGTCCCAGGCCGTCGTAGCCAAAGTCGGTCTTGAGCTGGTCGGTTTCATCCGGTTCGCGCATTTGAACCAACTGGCCCAGCCCATCATATTTTTGGATGGTGGTGAAGGCGTCGGAAGTGTTGGCTGCCTGGGTGATGGTGATCGCCAGGCCCTGACCACCGTCATCATCGTACTCATATTTGGTTTCTATACCCAAAGCATCGGTGATGACTTGGATCCGCCCGAAGTCGTCGTAGCCGTACTGCGTAGTGTCCTCGTTCAGGTCGGTGATCGACAGCGGCAAGCCAAAGGCCGCCTCGTACTCGGCCGTCTCGGTGCCGAGCTCATCTGGATAGGTAATGACGTGAGGGAAAGTGTAATATGTCTGATCGTATTCGATGGAGATATTTCGATCAGCATCGGGACCGGTACGCCAGTGCTCCACGTTGCCGTACTTGTCATAGCCGATGACAGTCACCAGGTGGGTATCGCTGACGGTATCGGTGCGGGTGATGATGGCTGTGTCAATGGCTCCCACCGGCCAACCGGCTTTCATGAGGTAGTGATAATCCGTTTCGGCCAGCAACGTACCGGCTTCATCCTTGACCTGCACCAGGTCAGGTAGGGTGTAGATACCGGCCCCGGTATAGTCATAATCTATGTTGGTCAATCGTCCGTCTTTTACATCGTCGGGGAAACCCCACTCGCCGATACCGGTCACCTGGCCGGTTTCGGTGTTGTAGGTGTAGGTGACAACCGTAGTGGCATTATTCGATTCACCGCTGAGAGTGGTCGTAATCGCTTCCGGGGCCACAAAGTGGGTACCGGGAAAGGGGTAGGCAATGGTGTAGCCGGTTTCCACGGTGCTGAGTTGAACATCCTCGTCGTCAAAAACGACAACTTTAAGAGGCTTGCCCCACAGCGGCTCGTCGGCTGCGACTGTGGCACAATCTGGTCTGACTTCCGGGTCGTATTTGCCCAGGGAGAAGGTATAATTAGTGACATCTCCCGTCGGCATAGTTACCACCACCCCTTGATGACCTCGGAAATCCTGACCGGGATCAAAGGCCGAGGTATAGTCGTAGCTGTAATTAGCTAAATCTCCACCAACGGTGGAAGTGATGGTTCTGGTGGTCACCTGCCAGCGGTCCACATTATCCACCCCACACTGGTCAACAACGATTTCATAACCGTCGACTATGTCGGTAATAAAGTGAGTGAAGTAGTCAACCGGTTGGTATGTATAGCCTACCTGTCCACCGTAGCCATTATCAATCTTCTCCAGGTGACCGGTTTGGGTGTAGGTCAGAGTGGTTGTTGGGAGGAAGTTATCCTCCCCAGCGTCTTCGGTGATGCCGGTTAGCATCAGGTGATAATATTGCGGACCATAGGGTAAATCTTGGTCTAATTTATCCTCTTGTTTGTAGTAGGTGTAGCTCAAGTGGTAAGTGCGGACCGGTTGGCCATCAACCTTCATTTCAATTTCCTTAAGCATTTGGGGATGTCCGTAATTTTGGCCCGGATCCCGTTCGTAAGGATCAGGCAGGTCCAACCGCAGGCCATCACGTTTTTCATTGTCCTTGGGCAAATTATCATACCCAAAAGAAATCGAACGAGTGCCGGGAATGCCTGCGTTGATGGTATAAGTAATTGAGACGGGTCTGATTGCTTGATCATATTCAACAGTTCGAGAACCAGCCGGAGGGGGGTAAGGTCTTGTAACTGTGTCCGTTATTGGCTCGTATTCGATAACCATCGTGTTGCTATAGACATCCTGAACTTTAGTCAGGTGGTAGATGTCTACTCGATGCGTAAAGGTAATTGTTATTCCACGCGCCTCTGACTGAGGCGTGTCGCCGAACTGATATTGCGTGCCGTCCTGGGTCGTCACCAACCAATAAATATTGTCAATCCCATTGGTTCCATTCTCCTTTCGCTCAATCCGCCAGAAGGTTTCGCGTTCGGTATGGTAAATGTTATCTTCTTCTGGAATAAGTTTCTCGCTGACGCCGTTTAGGTTGAGATAATAGGTCGTCTGATCATCAGGATCGAGTTGAATCCAGCCCAAACCGGCCAACTCAAAGCCGTGGCCGACCAGGCCGGCCTGCTGATCCAGGCGGGTGTCAGCCGCGCCGGAGTGATAAACCAGGCTCAAGTTGGGCTGCATACCGTTGGTACCCGGCGGTACCTCCAGCGGATAAACATAAGTCGCCGCTCCGGTTAACAGGTCCACTCCGTTCCCATTAACGGTGGGCAACCGTCGCAGCGGTGGTGGTCCGCCCAGACCAAAATTCTTATTGATGGAAAAGTCGGTAAAGTGATCCAGCGTGGTCGTGGCCAGGTCGGTATTTACGTCCACGGTAGTGCTAATAGGCTGCCAGCCAGCCTCAACCTCATCCCAGTAGAAGAAGAGAATCGTTTCCTCCTCTTGGGAATCCAGGCCCAGTCCGGCATAGTTTAAGGTCAGCGTCAACGGCGCAGTAAATTGCTGGACGGGGGTGCCATCGGTCATACTGGCCAGCAAGGCAAACCGGTTCAACTGGTCTGGTCCCTGGCCCACCGTAGCTTGGTGGGGCGTGTGGGTCACTACCAGCGTTTGTTCGACCGCTGCCGGGGGGAAGTCGACGGTAAAATTACCCTCGGCCGAAGTCAGGCTGCCTCCCACGCCTGCCTGTAAAGTGACCGTCACCACCGGCGTTTGTTCAGGGCCGTAACTCAGGCTCGGGGTCTGGTCGACCGTTTGATACAGTTGGGGAGGGAATCCGGCCACGGTGTTGCCGTAATAGACGTAGTAGCTATCGCTGGTATCGGTGATGGTCGCTTGTAAAGGAAAACGCACCGTCGTATTGACTGTGTTCAACTCGGCCAGACCGCGTGGTAATTCGCGCCAGCCGCTCGTCTCGTCCCAATACAATACCCGCAGATCGTGGCCGTCGAGGCGCAACTTATCCTCGGCAATCAGCGTGGTCGTATCCAGGGTGACCTCCAGAACGTTAGTCACACCCAAGGTGTAGGAGAGCGGTCCGGTTAAGGTCATCCGCCGGCGATAGAAGAAGTCGTCATCCCACCAGGTCAGATTGAGAGGGGTGCTTGTCACCGGTGGAGTGGCGGTAATGTAATTTGGCCGGGTGAGTGTAGGGCTGATTCCCGGTCCGGTTGCCGTCAGGCTGACGGTATAGACTCCGGCCTGGGTATATTGGTGAGTATGGTTTAAGGCCGCCGTGGTGTTGGTGATGCCGTCGCCGTAGTCCCACAGGTAACCGGTAATCGCCTGGGTCGGCGTGGCCAGGTTGGTGAAGGTGACGGTCAGCGGTACGGGGCCGGTTAGGGGATCGGCGGTAAAGTTCAGTACAACCGTCTCCACCGCCGCTTGCCCCACGGCTGAGACGTCGCCGTCGGCCATGACGACGTAATCGCTGTTGGTAATGGTACTGGCCGCCGTAACCACGAAACTCTCCGAGATGGTCTCACCACCGGCCAGGGCCGGAACGGTCCAACTGACCACATCGCCTATCCGTAGACCACCGGTGATATAGTTGGCTCCGCCGGGAATGACGTCGGTAATGACCAGGTTGGTAGCCGTCATCTGGCCGGTATTAGTGACGGTCAGAGTGTAAGTGATCGGTTCGCCGGCAGTGGCGGTCACCGGAGCAGTTTTGCCGATGGCCAGGTCAGGTACTCCGGTGATCGTGACTATGGTCGTGGCTGTAACCTCGTTGGTCGCATTGCTGGCCGTCACCACTGCCGTGTAAATATCAACAGCCTCGTAGGTATGGGTCACCACCGCCCCGCTGCCGGTCTGGCCATCGCCAAAGGTCCAACTGTAGGTGATGTTGCTGCCCGCCGTCACCGTTGCCGTCAGGGTAGTCGCCTGGCCCAGTTCCGTCGGGCTGTCGTTGACCACACTCAGCCCGGCGATGGGCTCGTCGGCGGTAATGTAATTGGCTTTGATCTCGGTGTCGCTGCCACCTGGCCCGGTGGCCGTCAGAGTAACCGTGTAGACCCCGGCCAAGGTATAGGTATGGGTCGAGCTGGGCAGGGTGCTGGTCATGCTATCGCCAAAATCCCATAGATAGCTGCTGGCCCCGCTGGAATAGTCGAAAAACTGGACCAGCAGCGGGGCCGAACCGCTGCGAGGGAAGGCTCCGAAGTCAGCGCTCACCGGGACATAAACCAGGGTCGTCACCGCTGCTTGCCCTGCGGCCGAGGCGTCGCCGTCGGCCACGACGGCGTAATCGCTGTTGGTGATGGTGCCGCTGGCCGTGACCACGAAGCTTTCCGAGATGGCCGCTCCACTGGCCAGTGAGGGCACGGTCCAACTGACCACGTCCCCCACACGCGTGCCACCGCTGACGTAGTTCGCTCCATCGGGAAGGGTATCGGTAATGACCAGGTTGGTGGCCGTCACCTGGCCGCTGTTGGTCACGGTCAGGGTGTAAGTGATGGGTTCGCCAGCGATGGCCGTGGCCGGGCCGGTTTTGCCGATGGTCAGGTTCGGTGTCCCAGCAGTGGTGACGGTGATGTAGTTGGTTTTAGGTAGGCTGTCGCTGCCGCCCGGTCCGTTGGCGGTCAAGGTCACGCTATAGACTCCGGCCTGGGTATAAGTATGGGTGGTGGTGACGGGTGAAGGCGGAAGGATGAGGGAAGAAGTGATGGTTTGCGTGTCCCCATCGCCAAAGTCCCACAGCAGGGTTGAAGCACCCGTCGAGGTGTTGGTAAACGTAACCGTCAGTGGGACGGTACCGGTCAACGGCGTAGCCCAGAAATTGACCACAACCGGCTCGTAGGCAGTGATGTAATGGGGCCGGGTCAGGATGTCAATGCCGCCCGGTCCGGTGGCGGTCAGGGTGACGGTGTAGACTCCGGCGGTGCTGTAGGTGTGGGTTGGACTGGGCAGGGTGGAGGTGATGCCATCGCCAAAGTCCCACAGGTAACTGGCAGCCCCGGTCGAGGTGTTGAGGAATTGGACCAGCAAGGGCAGCGAGCCGTTCAAGGGGAAGGCGGAAAAGTCTGCCACCGGGCCGGCGGCAGAGACGGTGATATAATTGGTCCGAGTGAGGGTGTCTGTTGTTACCCCATCACTCGCCATCAGTGTGACCGTGTAGACCCCAACCTGGTTATAGACGTGGGTGGGACTGGTCTCGGTGCTGGTGAAGCCATCGCCAAAGTCCCATTGATAATGGCCGGCATAGACGGATGTATTGGTAAACGTGACCGTCAGAGGGGAAGAGCCGGCCTGCGGCGCGGCGCTGAAGTCAGCCGAGGGAAGCGTATAGGGCTGAGCATAAATCTCATCATTCGCCTGACGCCAGACTAACAGCGATTGATGTAAACCGGCATGGTAGGCCAACTGGGGATATCTGGCTCCCAGGTCCCAGCTAACATCAACCAACGATTCTACTCCGCCGACCGGGTTCCCTACGCCATCTAGCCGACTACCGTGGATAAGCTCATAATCCGCCCACGAGCGCCAGACCACCCAATTTTGCCTGGCCCCGGCCTCATAGATTATCGCCGTCTGGCTTTCATAACTATTAGGATCAGTATAAAGGGTGATAACGCTCCCGGTCAGGGTCCCATCGGTCAGCACCTGCTGAGCCCGGATGGCGGTACTATTGGTCCAGGCGATGAGGTAACGTCCCGCTCCCTGGTGATAACTGATACTTGGGTCATAAGCCTGGTTTCCGGGCGTTGTAATCTCCTGGGCCAGGCCAAGGGGCTGGCCGCTCCCACTGACCCGTTGTAAGAAAGGATAAGTATCGAACCGCTGCCCAAACACCAGATATTCATCATCATCCGGGTTATAAACCAGGGGAGCATCCTCGGCGTCGGGCGCAATTTGCACCGGAGCCGCCGCTGTCCCCTCACTGAACACCCGCCGCGCTATCACTTGCCAACTGGCGCTTTGATCAATCCAGGCGACCAGCCATTCGCCGGCCCGGCTATTGTACGCCACTCGCGGATAGCGCTGGTTGTCACTGGCGGCGGTGAGGGTGATGACCCCGCCCACCAGGCCACTGTCATCCACCCGCTGGGCATAAATATCATCCCCCTGACCCCCGTGGTCGCTTTGCCAGACGACTAAATACTGGCTGCTGGCCGTATTGAAGGCCACCACCGGCGTGTCGGCATCGCCCTCCGTCACGCTGATCGCTAACTCCGCTCCGGTGGCCCCGCCCTGACCGTTCAACCACTGGCCATAAATATCATCACTGCCATCCCGGTTTTCGACCCAGACGGCCAGGTAAGCCCGCTCCAGGTTAGCCGGGTTAGCGGCCACGGCCGGCTCACTACGGCTGGCCAGAAGGCGGGATAAGCTGAAATTAGCGCCCAACTTGCCGTCGCTCGTGTTGAGCCGCTGGCCATAGATGACTTGCCGGCCCAGCCGATGATCCTCCCAGGCCAGGAGATAGGCGTCGGCCCCGCTGTTGTAGGCCGCTACCGGAAAGATCTGGTCATTGTATAGATTGGTAATGGTGACCTGGGCACTCTTGGTTCCGTTAGTAAAAACACGCCGGCTGCGAATGTCACCCTCATCGTTTTCAAAGTCCCACACGACCAGGTACTCATCCAGGCCATTGGAAATCAAGTCAAAATAGCCGTAATAGCCGTAATTTTCGCCGGTGATGTTAAATATGGTTCCTTCTAACGCCCCAGCTGCTGTCAGCCGTTGGCCGCGCACGCGAAAGGTGTCGGTATCGACGTGGTGCCGCCAGGCCACCAGGTATTGGCCCGGGGTGTAAGCCACTTTGGGGACGAATTGGTCGTTGCCGTGGTCCTCAATCAACAACTCACTACCCAGCGGCTGGCCATTGGCCCCGACCAGCCGAGCGTAAACGTCAAAACTGCTCCCCCGCCCATCCTGCCAGGCAACCAAGAAGCGATTGTTACTGCTATCGTAGGCCAGGGTCGGATTCGCTTGCTCACTGCCGGCGTCCGAAATGATCTCCGCTGTTCCACTCACCGTCCCCGTGGCCGCCAATATCTGCCCGTAGACCAGTTCGTCCGCTTCGATGTCGGTCAGGTAGCTGTTCCAAACCAGTAGATAGTTGTTATCACTGCTGTTGTAAGCCAGAGCCGGGGCGCGATGACCACGGGTTATCGCAGCGCTGGCGATAATAAAGCTATCTCCGATCAAGCTACCGTCTCCGTTCAGCCGCTGTCCATACAAATCGCTGGGTGGCCCATTACGAGTATCTTCCCAGACCACCAAGTATTCATTGGTCTGGCTATTGTAGGCCAGGGTCGGGTTACTCTGGTCACCCCCGGCCAGGCTGATTTCGAGCAGAGAGTCAACGATTGTCCCGTCCGGCAAAACACGGCGGGTATACAGATCCGGCTCACTGCCGGTCTGGCTCTCTTGCCACAACGCCAGGTACTCATTGGCACTGCTGTTGTAGGCCAGGGCTACTTCTGAAGCCGCACCCTGGGGATCAGAGATAATCACCGGATCGCCGATCAGGGGATCAATCACCAAGGGGTACTCTGCGGCGTCCAACCATTTACCCGGCACGGTCAGGTGCAGTCGGTTGTCACGCAGGCGGAGTTCAGCGTATATTTCTCGGCCATCATTATCCCGTACGCGTGTTCCGCCGTAGATCAAGTGCCCTACTTCACGCTTGCGGTTGGGATCACCGGGTGGGGAAAAGACTATGCCTTCCCGCCTGGAGATGACCCGTCCCACCAGGTTTGTTTTGAAAGTTCCCTCGATGACCAGGTCGTCGCCCGATACGGTGGATTGCCTGGGGGGGCGTTCAAAGATGAAGAACTGTTCAAGGCCGCCTTTGATGGCCCGATATTCCTCTCGGAAGAAGTTGCTCCGGTAGACAGCCCGGTTCGTCTCGGTGTTCAGGGCACGTCCCTTTGCCTGGTATATGACTGTTTGTCCCAGAGACACCCGGTTTAAGCGAAAGCTTAAGCCAGCCCGGGGCCGGCCGGTCTGGTTCCCTTGGCTAAGGAACTGCACCTCCCCGTTGGGGTTGAAGACCGCCCGGTAGGCTTCATCCTCAGCCAGGTAGGCCCCGTTAGCAGTGAGGGCCAGGCTATAGCGCAATTCCTGCCCCAGGCGGGGCAAGTCAGCGTAAACCGCCGGTAATCCGCCTGCCTCGGCGTTGACCCGTTTACCCCGCGACAAGGTCAAGTCCACCCTTGTTTGGCCTGACACGTCCCCAGCCGAAGCAGTGACCGTAAGCTGGCCCGGCTGGTGGCCGGCGGTCAGCCAGACCACGGCCAGCCCTTCGTGGGTGCGCAGGCTGGTTTCGGCCAGTTGGACCAGCTGATTGTCGGTCGTTACCTGCACCGGGGTTCCCTCTGCCACCGGCCGGCCTTGGGCATCCGCCACCCAGATAACCACCGCCGTCCGACTACGTCCATCGGCAGTTATGTTGGTTTGGGCTGCTTTCAGAACCACCCGAGCCGGGGGACCGGCTGGTCTGGGGGTGACCTTGGGTTGGGGCGTGGGTGTCGGTTCGGGTCCAGCCCCGGGCACGATGATCAGGCTGGCCTGGGCCTGGAGCGGTTCCGGAAACTCAGGGCCGGTCAACTCGGCCGGCAGATTCAGGGCGTTCGGTTCGGCGCCCGGGACCACCAGGCCCACGTAGCCCAGGCTCAGCCGTGTCCGGTCGTCCGGTTCGGCCGGCATAGGCCAGGTCAGCAGGTGTAGCAGGGGGTTGTAGCCGGGGGGTATGTCCCCCAGGGGGCGATAGTAGCTCAGCGCGGCCGGCAAGGTGGCGCTGATGGTCGCGTTGGCCAGATTCAGTTGAACCGGTTTGGATAGAGTCAAGGTGACCGTGACCAGGTCGCCGGGCCGGACGAAGGACGGATCCGTCTGCATGGTCAAGGCGAGAGAGACCGGCTCAGGCGTGGCCGTTACCGTGGGGGTGAGGGTGGGCGTTACCGTCGGGGTCAGCGTAGCCGTTATCGTCGGCGTGAGGGTAGCGGTTGCCGTGGGAGTCAGGGTCGGCGTAAAGGTAGGGGGCAGGGTGGCCGTCGCCTCAACGGTGGCTGTAGCGGTCGGCAGCGGCGTCGGCGTGTCGGTGGGCGGGGGCGCAACCGTTTCGGTGGCCGTTACCAGCGGGGTTTCCGTGACGATGGCCGTGGCCGTTGGAGTGGGGGTGATGGTTTCGGTGGCTGTCACCACGGCGGTTTCTGTCGGCAGCGCCGTTTCGGTCGGCGGTGGGGGCAGGGTTTCGGTGGGCGGAATGACGACCGTTTCCGTGGCTAACGGCGGTTCAGTGGCCGTGGCCACCGCTGTTTCCGTCGGCATAGGGGTATCCGTCGGAGCGTCGGCCTGGCTGGCTGGGGTACCTGAAGCGTTGGCCAAAACAATTGCCGGGTGCAACGTAGAGACCAAAATCGAGGCGACAACGAGCAGACGAATCACCGGATCAAGGTAGGAGCGTGGCATGCAGAATCCTCCTGAATGGGGCCAGATTAGGCAGTAAAGATAGGAAAAAGGTCCTATTTTATTTTTGTGACACGGCTCACAATTTTAGGCTATTTGCCTGAGAAAAGCATAAGAAAAACATAAGAATTTGGTTAGAGTTTTGTGATAAAATCCACAAAAGGTTAGAATCAAGCACGTATGCTCGCCGATTTGACCCATTATGATTTCCCCAATTTGACCGGCGACGGTAGACTGCCGCAACGGTGATTGAAACGATAGAATCACTGAGGCACTGAAATGAAATGAGGGCACTGAAGTGAAATCAGTGCCCTCATAGGGATGCCCTGACTACGTTTTGCAACAGAAACTAACTAGTAGTCGATGGCGTCGGCCTCGAGTTCTCGGATGACCAGGGCATCGTAATGGATGTGGGCCAGGGTTTCGTCAAACATCTCCACAAAGAAGCCCACTTCGCCACTGGCATAGTCCGGGTCACTGACCCGGGTAACCTGTTGCCCGTTGATAGAGAAAACGTAATTACCTACCATGTCATTCTGAACGAGCGCAGCGAGTGAAGAATCTCCTATTTCGCCTTGAATTTGTCCTCGTTGCCGGAGATTCCTCGTCGTTGCGCTCCTCGGAATGACATGAGGGTAGGCAGTTACCATATGGAAATGTTTGGTCCGTCAAGTGATATGAAAGTCCTATTCTGAGGACTGATTTAACTTGCGCTGCAAACGGGCCAGCCGATGCTCCAAATCCGCATGCCAGCGGCGGCGCTCAGATCGGGGGAAGCGAGGGGCATTGACCAGGGCCAGGGCCGCCCGGGTCCAGTGCACCGCTTCCTGGTAGTGACGGGCCTGATGCTCGTAAAACTTGGCCAGTTCGACATAGGCGTAAATTTGCCGCCCTTCCGCAGCCTGTTGCCACAACTCAACCGCAGCCGACCAGTCACCCCGCCGCCGCTGCAGAAACGACAACCGGCGCAGGGTGTCCCAATAACTCGTCTCGGGTAAATCTTCCTGGGCCAGAAGGCCACGCCGGTACAACTGCGCGGCCATCTCGAGACGCCCTAAAACCTCGAACAATTTACCGAGGGCCACCCAATCCAAACCATGTTCGACGGTCCCGTTGAACGGGTCGTCGAGCAGTTGGGTCATGTGGCTGAGCAGAGCGGCCATGGCCAGGACGTCCATGGCGTTGTGATAAAAGATACCCTTCAAGGGACGGGCATCGCCACTGCGTAAATAGTCGAAATAGACCGTAGGAATCAACCAACCGGGAACGTCCTCGTGCGTACGGGCAGCACCGAGAATGTGTAGCTCCAGTTGGCCCAGGGCGCGACTGGGCAGGCGGTCACGCCATAGCCGCCGGGCCAGATGTAGCAGGTCAAGCTGGGCGGCAGAGTCCAGGGGGGAGGCTTCCCCGTGGGTAATATAACGCGTGTTCAACAAGGGGACGTCAAACGCTTTACCGTTAAAGGTTACCAGGGCGGTGCACGGTTGGAGAAACTCGGTCAAGGCGGCCAGTTGGGCCGGTTCTTCAAGCGGGTCGCGCATGAAAAATTGGGCCAGGCGAAAATGATCGCCCTCGTAGCGCCCCGCCCCAATCAAGAAGGCATAAGTGCCCGTACCACCGGCCAACCCTGTCGTCTCGGTGTCGAGAAACACAAACGACTCGAGGGAGCCACCGGCGATCCGCCGATCACCGGCCCATTCGGCCACCGTTTGCAGCGAAGCGGTGATCTGCAAATCGGTATAGCCATGCCGGTACTCAGGCGAGTAGGAGGTTTCAACCACAAAAACCTGGCCGTGTGGTGTGACCTGAAAGCGACCGGCCATAACCTGCTCGATGGCATAGGCCACGTGGCGCGGCTTTGGCGGCGGCAAGTCCCGCGCTCCGAGTTTTACGCCCAGTGACTTGAGTTTATCTGAGAGTGACACCATATCTACTCCGTGGAGCGAGGAGCGAGGAGCGTGGAGCGTAGAGCGTAGAGCGAAAAGCGAAGATTAGAGAGCGAAGAGTGAGATCATACTCACGCTTTACGTTCTCCGCTTTACACTTTACGCTTCACCCTTCACGCTCTATGCTCCTCGCTCTTCACTATTTCGCTCTACGCTCCTCGCTTTTCGCTCCTCCCTCTCCGCTCTACGCCCGCCGCCGCTTTCCGCTATGTGAGTCCTTACACCAACTCGCTGAAGTTGTTATCATTTTCGTTAGCATACGACAAATATGATCGTAGTTATCACGTAACTGCGTGTGGTCACTCTCTGCAATATATCCACAACGCCAGGCAAAGTCAAGCCATACTTCCGTTTCAGCCGCTTCCGTATCCGCATCACTCAACTTGCTAACAAAATGAGCAGGGTAACGACGTTTACGCCATGCTTCCGCCACGTTGCCACAAACAGACCGGGAGGAACGTCGAATCTGGTCCGTCAGCGAGTATCTTTCCTCGGGCGGCCTTTTTTGGAGAATTCATAAATATGCATCGCTGCTTCAAATGCCAATTGATAAACTCTAAGCTCGGTGTAATCCTGTATCACTTTCGTGTTTTCAGGTTTATTACCAGGGTTAGACCTCATTATCTTCCCCTTCCTCCCTGTTAACAAAAAATATTTTCACCCCTCGTTCCCTCCTCCTCCCTCCCCACTCCCCGCTCTTCACC
>DAOUMU010000441.1:0-7695 GCA_034409055.1 Anaerolineae bacterium | reverse complement strand
ACCTGCAATACGTGCAGGCCATCACGACCAATGCCCTCTACTCGGAAGATGGCAACTTTGAGTTGCATTTGCCAGCGGACAGTGTGCCAGCGGATGTGTATGCCACCGTCCTGCCGACGGGCTACGTGCCGGGGCCACTGCCAGCCGGTAAGCAGATCATTGGCAGTGCCTATGAGGTCAGGTTGTCCGGAGCGTTAACCCAGTTGGACAAAGAAGGGTTGGTCCTGCTGCACTACCATCCGGCGGTGATGGGGGTCTATACCGACACGGCCATTTACTATTGGTCGGCAGCGGATAAGGTCTGGCAGGAGGTGGGGGGTGAGCCGAGCGAGGTGGATAAGGCTCTGTCGGCGCCGGTGGATGAGTTGGGGATTTATGCCTTGATGGGGGTTCTGATTGACGTGATTGATGGGAATAAGGTTTATTTGCCTGTTATTTTGAAAAACTAATCGAAACGGTTCGCAGACTCGTTTCAAATCATTCGGGTGCATTTCAAATGATTTGTACTTACGCAAGTTGCTAACGTGTTCGAAAGCAATTTAGTAAATTGCCCTACAACTGAAATGAAACACGCCCGACTTACTCTGAACCGCGCCTTCCGTGCCACGCCTGCTCGATCTCCCGATTTACAGCGACCCGGTTGAGGAAGCAGTGGCGTAACTCCTGGTCGCTGATTTCTTTGGCTCGTTGGTGAAGGATGGTGTGGGCCTCATCCAAGATGGTGCCGGCGGTGTCCGTTTCCCCCAAGGCAGTTAAGACTTTATAGGCAGATTGATAAATCGTCCAGGGGTCCCAAAAATTTTGGGCATTGCCGGCCAAAATCCAACCGACCACAGCCATAATATGCTCATGGGCTGTCTCAAAATTTTGCTGGGCCAGAGCCACCCGGGCCAGGCCAGCTTGATCAAAAGTTCTCAAGGTGGTGGCCCCAATTTCGCGATGAATAGCCAGGGCTGCCTGGTAGGTTGACGCAGCCAGGTCCAGATTGTCCAGGTTTTCATAGTTAAGCCCCATGCCGCTCAGGGCGTAGGCCTCATTTTCCCGATCGCCGATGATGCGGGAAATGTCCAAAGCCTCCTGGCAGTAACCTAAGCCATCTTGGTGTTTGAGCCGGTCACAAGCCAGCCAGCCGAGATGGCTTAGAGCGGTCGCTTCGCCGTAACGGTCGCCGATGGTGCGTCGTTTGTCCAGGTTTAATTGATAGTGCTTCTCGGCTGCTTCGTAATTACCCAGGCGTTGGTAAATCCAACCCAAAATAAGATCGGCCAGGGCATCACTATCCCGATTATTGGTATAGCTGGTCAGGTTCTGAGCCGCCCAGATATAATCGAGGGCCGCATCATATTGCCCCAGGCGATAACTGGCCCGGCCCAGGTGTAAGAGGCTGGTAGTTCTGACCGCAGGGTCGCCCACTACTTTCAAAGCCTCTAAAGCCTGGTTGGCCCATTTTTGCACGGCCACGTAATCAAAACGACGCCAGGCCGCCCGGGCCAACAGATTGAGGCTCTGCGCTTCCAGTCGTTTGTTACCGGAGCGACGGGCCACCTGCAAGCCCACTTCAGCCGCCTCGGCCCCGGCTTGATATTCGCTAATTTTGTCAAAATAGACGGCTCGCCGGTTATGGGTTGTGGCCAGGCGCAGACCATCGGCCATCAACTCGGCCAGGGTTTGCATCAGGGTTAAATCTGTGGCCTGCTGGTCACGCTTCCCTAAACGGTCGAGGATTTGCTCGCGACCGGCCAGCAAGTCCCAGCGGTTGGGATAGTCGTGCCCATCCAGCAAGGCCAGGGCCCGGCTGTAGAGTTCTTCGGCTTCTTGATTAGCATAAGCCGCATGCGCATTTTTCGAGGCAATTTTGAGGTACTTTAAAGCGCGCTCTTTGTCCCCACTTTGTTCGAAATGGTAGGCCAGCAACAGGGTGATGTCGTCCCCTGCTCCTTCATCCCCGGCCTGCGTCGGGGTAGAAAGGGCAGCAAAGACGGCTTCCAGGGCCTCACCGATTTGCTGGTGAAGCTGGCGGCGGTCGGTGCGGAGCAAGCTTTTGTAGACCGACTCCTGGGTAAAAATGTGTTTGAAGGCGTACTCAAGCTCCGGCTCACTTTTTTTCAGAGCCAGCAAATCAAGTGTGGTCAGGGTTTCTAAATGCTTTTTTAATTTCGTCATAAATCACGTCCCGGGGTTTGAATATGTTTCAATCGGGTGTGTTTCAAATAAGTCGAACAGTTGTTATTACGTGTTGCGTGTTACGTGCCAAAAAAACACGCAATACGTAACACGCAACACGATGTTTTGCCTTGCTACTCTGCTACCTTGCTACCGTTGAGTATATAGGCCAGCACCTTATATTGAAACGTGCGCCCAATGACAGAAGCCACCTGTAAGATACGTTTTGACTCGGGATCTAGCCGGTCAATACGGGCCATCACGACTCCTTGCAGGGTGTCCGGGATTTGGATATCGTCAACGTCCCCCGTCACCAGCCACCGCTGACCATCATCAGAGGGGGTAATGACCCCACTCTCAATCAGGGAACGGATGACCTCTTCCACGAAAAAGGGATTCCCTTCGGCTTTACTTAAAATTAATTGGCTGGTTTTTTCGGGTAAATCACAAACGCCCAACAGGTTGGTCAGTAATTCCCGGCTTTCGGCTAAGGTTAAGGGCGCAAGCTCAATAGCAAGATGAGCTTCCCCCATCATTTCCCTGGCCTCCTGGTGGAAAGTCCAGATTCGACGCTCACGCCTGGGACGATAGACCAAGAGCAGCAAGAGCGGGCATTGTTCGGTGAGAGGCAGTAGGGCTTTTAACAAACCCAGGCTGGAGGGGTCGGCCCAATGCAAATCTTCCCACACCAGAGCCAGGGGATGTTGCCTGGCTCTAACCGAGATGTAATCCTGAGCCGACTGCAAAATTCGCCGGGTCAGGGCCTCACCCTCGAGATATTTGATCCGTTGTTTCGATTCTTCGTCCAGGGGAACTTCGAGCAGATGGCCCAGATAAGGATAGATGTCGGCGGTTTGGATCGGGAAAAGTAGCTCAATTTCAGACCGGAGCGCCTGGTCTACTTCAGCCGGTGCGGCTTCCGAGTTAACGCCCAGCAGATGATGCAGCAGGTCGCGGGCCACGAGATAACTGGCGCTCTGACCGTAAGAGAGGGCTCGACCCTCGGCCCAGTCAGGCTGCTCCTCCTGAGGTTTCTGGCTACACATAAGGCCCAGTTCCGTAATCAGTCTTGATTTGCCCAGGCCCGCTTCGCCAATGATGGAGACAACCCCTCCCTGCCCCTTTTGGAAATTGGCCAGGGTTTCTTTTAATAGGGCCATCTCTTTCTGCCGCCCAACCAGGGGGGAAGAAAGCCCCTCGACCCCTCGGATCTGGGTAGGAATGCCTTTTTTAACCCCCTGCAACCGGTACACCTGGACCGGTTTGGCTTTACCTTTAACTTTAATCGGTTTTAACGCTTGAAATTCAAACAGGAGGGCCGTCAGGCGGTAAGTATCTTCGCCGACCAGAATCTCACCGGTTTCGCTCAGCCCTTCCAGGCGGGCAGCCAGATTAACCGGATCACCCATCACGCTGTAATCCTGGCGTTGCCGGGTGCCAATGCCACCGGCAATGACCAGGCCGGTATTGATACCAAAGTGGAGGGCCAGCGGTTTGGGTATACGTTCGGCATGTTCGGCGTTAAATGCCTCCAGGGCGGCCACCATATCCAGGGCGGCTCGCAAGGTTCGTTCGGGATCATTCTCATGGGCTACAGGCGCTCCAAAGAGGGCCATAATTTCGTCGCCAATGAATTTGTCAATGTGCCCGTCGTAGCGGTCGATCACTGCGCCCAGTCGCTCAAAGCAGGCGTTGATCATACTGCGCACTTCTTCCGGGTCCAGTTTCTCGCTCATAGCGGTGAAGCCGGAGATGTCGGCAAACATGACCGTGACCTGCTTGCGCTCGCCGCGCAAAGCTGACGTCGCGGCTTCCTGCTGCGCCAATGCGGCCGCTTGTTGGCTCAGTACAGCCAGGCTGGTTTCAACCACGTCATCGCCCAACGTAGCCCGCTGAGCTTGTAGCACAGCTATAGTTTGCTCAATTTGTTGACGGTCGATCATAGTTCGCTGCCTTAGTTGTCAAATTGGTAACTACCTACCATGTCATTCTGAACGAGCGCAGCGAGTGAAGAATCCCCAGGGTTTTGGTAAATACCCAAGGGGCACAGGGTAGACCTCTTTTGGGCCAACGTTTCGGAGATTCCTCGTCGTCTATGCCCTTTGGGTACTGCGCTTCTCGGAATGACATGAGGGTAGGCAGTTACTCAAATTGGAATTTAGCCGTCACTCGAGGTGAAATACAAGTTCACTACTACATTCCCCATTTTAACACAAGATGAGCCTGGGGAACAAGAGGATTTTTGGGGGAGTGAGAAAAGGGTATAAAGTGACATCTATACCGGTTTAATAGTGACATTTATCACTGGCTTTGGTGGGTATTGCTGTCTTATAATTCGGTGGTTGTTTAATAGTGGAAGGCCCCGCCTCCCCATACGGGGACCGGGCATAGGGATGCCCTCGCTACGAGAGAGATAAATTAAAAAGTTTTTACCGTAGCCCCCATCTCCCCATGCGGGGACCGGGTAGCATAGGGATACCCTCGCTACGAGAGAGATAAATTAAAAAGTTTTTGCCGGAGGCCCCGCATCCCCATGCGGGGACCGGGTAGCATAGGGATGCCCTCGCTACGAGAGAGATACCTCGACTTTTGCAATAGCTAAACATAACAATCGGCATTTTTTCGCCATCTGGGGCGAATTGGGCGAAAAGGAGGTTGACGTAAGCAAATAAATCGGCGAACATGG
Source organism: Anaerolineae bacterium (assembly GCA_034409055.1). Classification (GTDB taxonomy): domain Bacteria; phylum Chloroflexota; class Anaerolineae; order 4572-78; family J111; genus DAOUMU01. The sequence continues at coordinate 2,846 of DAOUMU010000441.1, read as the reverse complement.
GAAGAAAACCTTAAAATCAGGAGGATTTCCCATGCGTTTACCCATTGTAGCCTATCCGCAGATAGTCACTGCCAGCCTGAAACACTTTGGGCCAGCATTTCAGACCGCCGCTCAACGCCGGCATTTTTGCCAGTATGTGACGGGCCTGATAGCTGGTGATAAAGGGACAGTGCAGGCCATTAACAATTTGTTTCTGGACAGACAGGACCAAAGCGTCCTGAACAAGTTTGTGACCCAGGAGCCGTGGGACGAAACCAAACTGAACCGGTTCCGGGTTGAGTGGGAGTTGGCTCGTCTCCATCGTCGCCCGGTCAGTGCCAAAGCCGGCCGGGTGATCATTGATGATACCCTGGCTGAGCATAAGAAGGGGGCCATCGAGGGCTTAGCTTATCTGAAAGATCATACGGTCAATCGATATGTCTGGGCGCACAATGTGGTCACGGCCCACTATGTGAACCGGCAAGATCAGTTTCCGATTGACTTGCGGCCCTATCATCAGTTTCGGATCAAATATGAAACGAAAACGATCCGGCAGGCTGCCCAGCAATTAGCCAGTGAGCCGACATTAGACGGCTATCACCAACACCTGGTTGATTTGTTGAGCTATCATCAGCGTCAGCAAGCCTATCAGCCTAAAACCAAGTTGGCTGGTCAATTGGTGCAGACGGCCGTTGAGCTCAATCTCCCGTTCAGCTTGGTCTTGTGGGACAGTTGGTTCACTCGCAGTCCCCTGATTGAACAAGTGGAGAAATTGGATAAGGATTGGATCGGGGGCTGTCCCAAAGACCGCAAGGTGTTGTATCAAAACCGCTGGCAACCGCTAGCAGATTTCATCAAAGGCCTGGCCGCGGAAGATTATCATCCGGTTAAGATTAACAACCACCTGTATTGGCTCTTTGCCAAAACCATGCGGGCCCAGTTTCTCCACCGACGCAAGTTACGCTTTGTGGCCGTCTACGACACTCATCTGAACTTGAGCAAAACGCCCCTATTCTATGTCACCAACCGTCTGGACTGGAACTTGGCCCGCATTTTCAGGACATATCTCGACCGTTGGCCGACCGAAACCCTCAATCAGGATGTCAAGGGAAACTTGGCCTTTGCAGCTGCACAACTACGACGGTGGCCCGGTATCAAAAGACATTGGTATCTGTCGTTCGTAGCCTATTCGCTGCTGGGTGACCAAGGGCTACCAGGACGTTCCCGATGGACGGTGCGTGGTCAGTTTCAATCAACTGGTCAGCGGTGTCGAGCGGTCGAGGATGAGTTATTGGGCTATCTGGTTGACTGGATTGTCCAACAGCATCAAGGAGGTCAACCGCCCGAGTTGATCCTGCAACGGCTCTTAGCTTAGTGGCCTGAAGCGATGATTTTGTTAATGTGGCCGAGCAGGATTTTCAAAATTGACCTACCTGGTCGGCTTTTTGGCGTTGGGCTACTGTTAGCCCGGTTGGTATATTTACATAAAATCAACCTTTATGTCATCCTATTGCAAAACTGGAGAGAGATAAATTAAAAAGTTTTTACCGGAGAAAAAAATGGCTGAATCAAATCGAATTTACTTTTTGGATAATTTGCGCGCGTTTGTCATCCTGCTGGTTGTCGTCCTTCACGGTTCTATGACCTATATGGCCTATGCGCCTTCCTGGTGGTACGTGCTTGACCCTGAAAACAGTTTGTTCTTTACGATGTTGGTCTTGCTGATAGATGTCCCGATTATGCTTGTTATGTTTTTTTTGGCCGGTTACTTTGCCCTGCCCTCTCTTACAAAACGAGGCCCCAAGGTATTTTTGAAAGATAAGTTTATCCGAGTAGGGGCTCCCTGGATTTTTGGCGTGTTGTTTCTGGCCCCACCGACGGCCTATATGATTTATTTTTCGCGAAACGTGCCGGTGGGATTTCTTGAATTCTGGCGTAACGATTTTTGGAGAGAATTGTACCAACAGTCTGTTTACTGGTTCCTGGGCATTCTCTTTTTTATGTTTCTGGTATTAAGCTTTGTTTATAGCCTGAATAGCGATCTTCGTTCGAGCAAACAGGAAATTTTTATGCCCTCCTGGAAACTCTTCGCCTTGTTTTGGGCTATTACCACGGCCGGTTTCCTGTTCATGAATCAATTTTTCCCCCTTGATACCTGGCATCGTTCCACTTATATTTTTGTTTTTCAACCCTTGAGAGTGCCCTTGTATATCGGTTATTTTGTGTTAGGTATATACGCCTACCGGCAGGCCTGGTTTAGGGCAGAGGGCTACAAACCACGACTTGTGCCCTGGGCAATCCTGTTTGTCCTGTCCGGCCTACTCTATCTTGCTTATCGGCTGACAATCCCCACCCCTGTCCAGACAACCATCATTCTAAAAGCAGGCAATGCCATACTTTTTAATACTTTTTGTCTGTCCTCTCTAATGGTTGGGGCGGCATTCTTTCAACGTTATGTGAACGGGACCGGTTTCTTCTGGCAAAGTCAAGCGGCCAGTTCCTATGGTATTTACTACATTCATCCGCTCATTTTATACCCGTTAGCCTATGTCTTTGTAAAAATATCTCTGCCACTTTTTCTGAAGGCGATTGTGGTCATTATTCTGGCCATACTTCTATGCTGGGGATTTAGCGCTCTGGTGTTGAGGAGAGCCCCCGTTTTCCGGCGGGCATTTTGACCCTGGACTGAAAAGGGGAATAAAGACCTTTAGGATTGCTATACACTGAGTCGTTCAAATTTGGGTAGTGTCCCTCATATACGTGTATAGCGCAACTACCACCATATCTTGTGCTTTTGAGCGTCAAGTTAGGCAGTGCCACCGCTACATCTAGTAGCCTTTCGTCATACACGTAGTTCAGGGACACTA
>DAOUMU010000440.1:0-5950 GCA_034409055.1 Anaerolineae bacterium | reverse complement strand
CCTCGCTCGTACAAGAATTGAGCCTTGATTTTCGCCTCGAACTCCTGACTCGTCAAACCGTGGCTATGTTTTTATGACATTTAGGCACTGTAGTCAGTACAATTTACTTTTTCAAGACTCTCTATACGGTTCTGTTCGTCTCTCGTTTTTCATAACCAGAGGTATAACAGAATTTGATTTTATTGACAAAATTTAAGCGAACGTTGAGGTATTACTCTCCTCTAAAACGATTTTGGATTATACGGCTCGGAAATCAAAAGCATGCATTGAGTCCATAACGCCCGCCCCGCGATAAATCGCAGAGCTACAAATGTTAGTCGCCAGTTGATTACTGTTCACTGATTACTGAACTATCATTCGCTAACTGAGGGGATAATGCCCGTGTTCGCGCACCGTTTCATACATAGCCCATACGTTTTTGACCGGACTCTTGGGCTGGACATTGTGGATGGTGAACACAAAGCCTCCGCCCGGCCTCTTTACGCGCCATCTCGGCATAGGATGCGTAAATCCGGTCTTCATCAACACCCAGTTCCCTGCCGGAGGCCAGGTTCTTTACCGCCAAAGACGAAAAGGCCCCGGCTGCGAGCCGGCAGTCTCTGTTCAGCGCGATAGATGTTCTGTGGACCTTACCGATGAGGGCGACTCTGCCACCGCCGACCATTCCGTAATTTAAAGGCTTGGCTGTAACCTCTATCACCAGGCAACACTTTTCATGACCTGGTAATCTTTCGACAACAGCTCTATCGGATCATCACTCAGCCTGCTTACCGGGCCGCGATCATAGAAATTCTCCGAAATGAACCAGCCGCTGTACCCACATCTGCGCAGTTCGGCAATGGTGTCGAAAAATCTGCTATCGCCTTCGCCCAACAGGGCGCCGCTGGGTTCAATATCGGCTTCGTAGCCATCTTTGACGTGGACCTCGCAGATGTGGGGCATCAACGGTTCAACCATGGCCGCGGTATCCGCTTTTTGGTCCAGGTAGTAATTTTGGGTATCGAAGAAAACCTTCAAATTGGGCTTGCCAACTTCATCGATCAACCGAATGAGGTCATCTACAGATAATAAATTTTCCATCCCGATAGTGATCTGCCCTTTATCCAGAGCATATTCACACACTTCGCCGAACACATTGATCGCCCGTTCAAAATCCTGTTCCGTTTCAATGGCGCTGGCCTTGAAACTCTGGATCATCACCACGGGGATTCCTATGGCCGCGGCAGCATCAATAGCGCCAGTCATGACCTTAAGGGCGATGGCCCTTTCCGGGAATCCTTTGGGGGCCACCATGCCGTAAATATCCAGCGCATTGCAACCAATGGCTGGATATTCGATGCCAAATTGGTCGGCTGCTTCCAAATAGGCCTTCTGGACAGAGCGTTTGGTAATAGGAAAATTGCGTTGATAACTGCCGATATCCAACTGGATGCCTTCAAATCCCACATCGGCGGCAATTTTACAGCCATAAGGTCCATCTACAGGTAAGGCCCATTCCACTATTCCGAGTTTAATTTGATCAGTCACTATCGTTCTCCTATCCTCTAGTGCATTTCTCTTCCACCGGCAACATTCAATGTACTGCCGGTAATGAAGCTGGCTTCATCGGATGCCAAAAAACTCACCGCTTGCGCCACATCCAATGGTTGGGCCATGCGGCCCAAAGGTGTCGGATCAATGAAAAATTCTTTCAAGAAGGCTTCCGGGGTCATTCCTTTTATGGCTGCCGATTGAGCGACGCTTTTTTTATGCAATTCCGTGGCGACGGCTCCGGGGCAGACCGCATTGACGGTAATATTGTGGGGGCCAAGGTCCAGGGCAACAGCTTGCGTAAACCCAACCACGCCGAATTTGGTTACATTGTAGGCGCTGGTTAATGGCTCCCCTGTTTTGCCTGCCATTGAGGACATGTTGATAATACGGCCGTATTTGCGTTCTATCATGGATGGTGCAACAGCCTGTGTGGGCAGAAAGGTACCTTTAAGGTTCAAGGCGATCAGAAAATCCCATGTCTCTTCTTTGATTTCCGTAATATGGCCTTTGATGTCGGTTCCGGCGTTGTTAAATAAAATGTCTATTTTCCCATAGGTTTTGAGAATATCGGCCACCATCTGTTCCACTTCGGCCTTTTGGGTCACGTCAACTTTCATTGCCAGCGCTTTGCCGCCGTTTTTCTGAATGCCTTCGGCAACTTTCTTGGCATCACCTTCTTTGATGTCTGCGACAATAACAGTGCAATCCAATTGGGCCATGTATTCGCATGTGCTCTGCCCAATGCCGTTTCCCCCGCCGGTGATAATGGCCACTCGATCCGTATGTCTCATATTTGTTTCCTCCTTTATTAATATTCCTCAGGTTCGAGGATGATTTTTAATCCTTTACCCTGGCGTAGTAATTCAATGCCTTCATGAACTTTTGACAAGGGAAGGCGGTGGGAAACAATCTGGTCCAGGGGAAGTTGGCCGCTTTCCATAACTTTCGCTGCCCGCTCAAAACTGTAGCGGCCGATATAGGCGCCTAAAATCTGGACTTCCTTTTTAAGCATCACGCCCACCGGAATGGCCGGCTCGACGTTCTCGTCGTGCCCGAATTGCAGGATCGTCCCCCGGTGGCCAACCAACTCGATGGCCTGAGGAAGAAGAGGACCCACGGCCTCAACCACGATATTCGGTCCGCCGTCGGTTTCGCGCTTCACAATGGCTTCGAGATCCTCTTTCTGAGGATCGACAACCAGAGTTGCGCCACACGCCTTGGCAGCCTCTCTGCGATAATCGGAAATCTCGGATACGATGACCTTGGAGGCACCATTGGCCTTCAGCACGGCGGTGAACAGCAGCCCGATGGGACCCGCTCCCAGAACGAGCACCGTATCTCCGGGCTGCGCCTTCAATTTATTGGTGGCATTCAATATACAAGCCAGCGGTTCGCCCAGGGCGCGAATATGGGAAGGGATCTTGGGGTCTACCTTAAACAACGACTCCCGGGGTACAATGGCATAACTGGTCATGGCGCCATCGGAAAAAATACCGATGGTGGCGGGATGGCCGGGTTCCCCTGAGGCGGCGATCAGCGAAATACAAATATCCGTATTGCCGTTTTTACACTCTTCGCAAAGCCCGCAGCCCGGGTGGGGATCGATCAGAACGGTGTCACCGGGCGCAAAGTCGGGAATTCGGCTGCCGACCTCCACGATCTCACCGGTAAATTCATGCCCCAAAATAATGTTTTGCTTTGCCGGATGCGCCGGCGGGACCTGCAAAATATGCAAATCGGTTCCGCAGATCCCCACACCGGTCACCTTGATCAACGCATCGGTATCTTTCTTCAATTCGGGCTTAGGCCTGTCCTTAAGCACCAATTTTCCGTTGCCTTCAAACACTGCTCCTAGCATATATCATTCTCCTTTATCATTTTTATTCTTCCTATATGAAATGTAATTTTTTTCCTCGTTCCCAAACTCCGTTTGGGGACGCAATTACCACGCAAACTCTGTTTCCACCGTACCCGAAACGGAGTTTCTCTGGCAAGTGTGTTCCCAAACTGGAGTTTGGGAACAAGTACAGGCGATTCTAGCTGAACGCGGCCCGGAAGCGCTCCATGGCCTCATTACTATCGGCCAGCGCATAGGCTTCCATGCCCACAATGCCCTCGTAGCCTATGTCGCGCAACGCTTGGGCAATGAAGCGGTAATTCAGCTCGCCGGTATCCGGCTCGTGGCGACCGGGCACATCGGCCACGTGAATGTGCCCAATGTAGGGATGATATTTTTGCAGCAGTTCCACCACGTTGCCCTCTTCAACCTGGGTGTGGTAGATGTCAAACAGAATTTTGACGTGCGGGCTGTCTACCTCTTTCACCAGCCGCACCGCGTCTTCGATGATGTTGATGGAGTAACCGGCGTGGTCAACCTTGGTGTTGAGGACTTCCAGGGTGTAGGTGATCTGGTTCTCCTCGCCCAACTTCGCCAGTTGGCTGAGGGCCTTGTAGGCGGTGATCCAGTGGGTGGCCGGGTTGCCGGAGATTTTGTGGACCACCTCGCCGTTGGGGCCAAGTTCGCCGCCGTGAACAACCAGGAAAGACGCACCGTACTTTTTACCAACAGGGGTGGATTCGGCGATGCCGGCCACGTAATCGGCCAGTCCGTCGGGGTGAACGCAGGAGCCGCCCTGCGTCCCGGAAAAGCCGCACACCTCAATATTATTCCGGCTGATGACATCCAGATTGCGCCCCTTCCAGCCCCAAAACTCCACCAGAAAACCGGCACCGACGATTTTTTTGAGGCGTTCTTCAAACGGTAAATCGAGAAAAACGGTGTCCGCACAAATTGATAAACGATACATGTTACCTCTACAATTTAACCACCTGGCCGGTTTTGGCCGACTCATACAGGGCCAGCGCGCGCCGCAAAAAATCTCGGCTGAGGTTTAAGGGAACGTTGGGGGTCGCGCCATCCAGCACGCACGCTTCCATCGCCTCCACCTCACACAGGAACGGATTTGCGCTGATAACGGCCACTTCCTCCTCATTGTCAATCGAAGTAAACACAATCCGGCTGTCCTGGTTGGGGGCGCCGCGCCGCCAGCGCCAGGGATCGCTCAGGTGAATGGCGCCCTTATCGCCCACAATATAGGCGCCGTCACGGATGGGAGTGCGGAAGCCGGTAGACAATTGGGCTACCACGCCGTTAGAGAATTTCATCTGGGCATCGAAAGCAACGTCCGCACCGGTTTCGCCGAGGATTTGCCGCGCCCACACTTCTTCCGGCAGGCCGGCCAGGCTGATGGACAGGCTGTTGGGGTAAACGCCGGTGTCCCACATCGAGCCGCCGCCCATCGCCGGGTTCAGGCGATAGTCCCAGTCGTTCTCCGGCGGCAGGTAGAAGCCCATCCAGCTAGTGATAAACTGAAGATTGCCCAGCTTGCCTTCCGCAATCATCTCTTTCACTGTTAGCGTTTGGGGATGATTCAGATACATAAAGGCTTCAAAAACGGTGACATTGTTGGCGCTGGCCGCCGCTTCAATTCTATCCATCTCTTCCATTGTGGTGACCATTGGTTTTTCACACAGAACGTGTTTGCCCGCCTCGGCGGCTTTGACCGTCCAGTCGCAGTGCAGGTTATTGGGTAACGGAATGTAAACCACATCAATGGTTGGGTCGGCCAGTAGCTCCTCGTAGCTGCCGTAGGCCTGAGGGATGCCATTTTTTTGAGCAAAGGCCCTGGCTTTGTCCAGGTTTCGACTGGCTATCGCAGCCAATTCGCTACGTTTGGCCTGTTTTATCGGGCCAATCAAGGCGTCGGTAATACGGGCGGTGGATAAAATACCCCATCGAATTCTCATAGTTGATTTTCCTACAATGTCGGTTTTTCAACTGCAATACAACCTAACGCCGCCTCCGCATGGAATAGGTCCGGTTGGGAATGTTTGCAGCCATCCCCTGCCTCGACTGATTGATCAAAATCCACTATAGAATCGGATATTGTGCCGGACTCGTCAGAAGCTAGGTATGCGACCGCGCGGAACACTTAGTACACATACATACAATCACTTATTTCTTATACAGCCTCGGTAAGGCTTCCTTCATAGCAACAGCAGCTATAAGTAACGGACCCAGCAGTATCCTATACACATATACATTTACACCCATTAGCACAAGGCCAGCTCGTAATGCTAATAAAGTGCTTGATCCCATAATTGTGCCTAAAACGGTACCAACACCACCAGTTAATGCTGTGCCTCCAATGACTGCGCCGGCAATTGTCTGAAATTCCAGGTCGGTTCCTGCATTAGGGTGGACACCTGAAAAGTTACAACTGGCCATGATGCCTGCAAGACCCGCTAATAGTGCACTCAACATAAAAGCGATCGTCTTAATCCTACTTACCGAAACGTCGCTAAACATCCCCGTCACCGCAGACCGATTCTTTATTTGACACCCCACCAAAACAAG
>DAOUMU010000439.1:0-41568 GCA_034409055.1 Anaerolineae bacterium | reverse complement strand
CATCCGTCCGAAATATCGCCGTGGTAATGAGAAATAGTCGATGATGTTTATAACTTTATGTTAATGTGCAACGAGAGCCTTCGCTCACAGCCCATACTAAACCTTTTTTTCAAGACACTCTATACGGCCTCGCCATCACGCATCGGGCGCCGGGGGCGCTGGCGTTCCAGAGGATCGGTGGTAGGTGGACGGGCGGGAGCGCGGCGGATCAAGGCTTGTTTGACGGCTGTGGGGAGTTCAACGGCCAACCAATGGGGGTCTTGACCGTCCCATAACTCATTAAATGAGGCCTGAAGGTCACCGATGACTTCCCGTTCGTAGTCACTCCCCCACGATTTGGAAACGGTAAATTCCTCAAAGTTTCGTTTCCAGGCCTGAGCCGACTCATTGATACTGCCGGAGAAACCGACCCGATTCCCCCCGGCGTCGGTGAAAATACCCTTTTTGGTATGGTAATAATCGTGGGCCTCTGAACCGGGAATGGGGTAGCCCTGTTCGTCAAGGGGCAGCACCACCTTGATATCGAGGGTGCCGTTGGCCACCATCCAGGTCAGGGCGTCCAGGCGTTGCTTTAACTGGCCATCGCCAGGGTCGGGGAATTGGCCCAGCATGTTTCTGGCCAGAACATCATCGCGCTGTTCGTAGCCTTTTTTGATGGCCTCGACATCCTGCTCCGAAAGTTCAGCCCCGACCAACAGACGCATACGGCCCTCATTCTGAATCAGGCGCACGATCCCTGCCGCTGCCACCGCCAGGGCCGAGGAGCGAAAGAAACCCGCGCTCCGATCATAGCGCACGCTGGCGGCCAGGGTAGGCAGATAAAAGGTTTCTAATGGATTGTCGTTGGGCCGGTAGAAAACCCGGTATTGCACATCCTTCAAGTAAGCCATAGGGAAGTCTCTATAATTGCCTCAGAGGGATACGAATTTATGACGCTGAAAGCTTACTCAAGATCCAATCGTTGATCTGTTTTACCTCTTCCTCGGTGGGGGTAAATTGGGCAGCCTCACACAGATTGATCGTATTTTTTACTAGCGCCTCACCCAAACGCAGAGGTTCTTCAGGTGGGTCTTGCCCATATCGATAACCTGTATGTCTGATACCGTTCAGAACAAAATGTGCTGCAGATCGAGGAACCGGTGCACCTTTTTCCACACATCGATCACGTACAATTTTCGAAGTATGGGTAAATTGGTAGCCTCCTTCGTTGATAGCTCGGGCGATTTCCCGCAGTAACACCGCATAATGTTCAGGCATCAAGTAGGGAGTATCGGTAAGTTGTTTAATCTTGCGCGCCAGAGGAGCCAGTTCAGGATACGTTGAGGCAAACAGATCAGAGGGCTTGCTCACCACAACTGGACGCTGCTTACTCTCTGAAAGTAATGGCTCTTTATGACGCTCTGGATCATACACGTAACCCGGTGCTTTGCTTAAGATTTTTAGCCCTTTCAAGTCTAACTGAGTCAATAAATTTTTGAATCCACCGGAACCAAACCAATTGGTCTCACTTGTCTGGTGGCCAAATTGATCGTGGATGTTCGATGCCAATGTTGCCATTTTCACCGGTTCTTTAGACTGTTTGACATAGGTTCGAATTGTTTTAGCTATCTCCACTTTCTCGTTTTGAAAAGTTCTGGCAGTTTCACTGATGTCTTCACCCGAGACAGAAGATTGGAGTAGATCTATCCCATTATCCAGGTCGACTCGGGCAATTCGCCAAGGATCATCTTCAACGATAGTCAGGTCATCTCGCTGGGATACGATGGCCTGGGTAAGACGGCGCAGGGAATGAAACCCCAGCCAATGCGTACCCTGTCGGAATTCTTCGAATTCCTTATAGATGGCCAGCAAATCACTGGCTTCAAGACCGCCGGGATAATCGGCCTCAGAATATAGCCGCTCTGCCATGCTTTCCAAGAGCGGGATAATGTCCTCATCTATGGCTCCTTCTGGCAACTCAAGCTCTAACTCTTCCTCCGGCTCGGCAATCCCCAGAGCTTCCTGGATGAAGACTTCTTGATTGATGAGGTAATCGGCGGATGCTTTGTAAGCAGGAGAGACGTAACCGGCTGATAGTACAACACTCCGACGGGCGTGCTTGCGCAGGCGCAGCAGAACCGGGGTGAAGTCGGCATCGCCGGAGAGAATAATGAATTCATCCAAGTGGGTAGGATGATTCAAGGCGTCCAAGATATCCATCACCATATGGATGTCGGTACTGGTCTTACCGCGAGTGGTCAGCGGAGGACAATCGATGACTTCAAAGGCGTTGCGAATAAAAAAAGGACGATAGTCGGAAAAGGATTGAGGGTTCAAGTAGCATCGTCTGAATAGAATACGCCGTTTTTGCGCCGACCCATCCGAATAAATAACCGGCATCAACTCTTCTAGCCACTTCAGCCACAGATCGGGGTTGCTGGCAAAATGATCGGCAATGTCGGAGTCTTGTTCCGATAAGCTAATGAATATGTTATCAAAATCAACAAATAAAGCTGCGTGTATCTGGTCTATCGCTTTGTCGCGTACGTTTAGCATTGGATACTCCGTCTCATAGTGCAAAACAGAACAGCTAGAAAAATAGTTTACTCAGCTGAAACTAGTCACCCCAACCCCAACGACAACTGCTCCGCCTGCGGCAACTCCGGCTCCTCTTCGACCGGCACGGTCAACTCATCCGCATAAAAGGCCAGGCGGATCTTGTCCAGTAGATCCGCTTCGGGGCGGACGAAGTCGCCTTTGACCTGGGTGCGGGGGATGGCGTTGAGCATGGCCTGCAAGCCGGCCCGGAAAGTGCTGTCCCGCTTCAGCCCCCGGTTCAGCAAAAAGACATCGCAGGCCCCGGCCCCGTCCTCCTGGTAGATCAGCATGGCCGTGTGCAGGGCATCGAGCCAATGCTCAAACAAGGCCGCTTCGGGATCGACCATGCCCTTTTTACGGCGTTGGTGGGGCTGCTGCAAGACCACGTACTGCCCCTTTTTGGCCACCAGCCGCTTGGTTTTTAGCAAGGTATCCATTTCCAGGCCCAGGGCGATGGCTAATTTGCGAGCCTCGTCAAAGGGGAACTGCTCCGCCCGGAAAGCGTCCCAGGCCATGAGATACCAATCGGTGACCGGGTCGAACTGGACATCTCGCCCGGCCAGCAGCCCCTCCTTCCGCAAGCGAATGACCTCCACCCGGGCCAGATCGAGGGCCGTTTCCGGCCGCAGGGGGCGAGGCTGGTTGGTTTTGGGATCGATCTCGCTGGTCAACACCGGCCACCGTTCCGAGATGAGGCTGAGGGTAGGACCGAAGGTGCTGATGTACAGGTCCACCCCGCTGATGCCTTGCTGGGCGTACTCCTGGGCCTTACGCCGGGCCATATCCCGCACCTGCCCCTGAATATCGTCCCACCAGACCGGTTCCCCTGCTCCCCTGCTCCCCTGCGGCTCTGCCTCTCTTTTGCGGCAAACCAGCAGGATGGTACTGGCGGCGGCGTTCTTTTTGGCCTGGTGCAGGCTGTGCTCGCTTTCGGTATGAACCGGCCAGGAGGCTTTGATGGTAAAGCCGGCCCCGATCAGGGCCGTAGCCAGCGTATCCCAGGCTTCGACCCGCTTGTGGGTAAACATCACTGTCAACACCCCATTGGGATGCAGGACCCGGTGCATCTCCCGGAAAGCCGCAGCCATTTTGCGCTCATAATCCCGCTCGGCCAACTCTTTTTTCTTACGACCCATGGCGGCAAAGCGAGCGGGATTGGCCACGGCTTCGTCATCTTTGTTGGTCAGTTCATCGGTAAAAAATTCGGAGAAGAGATGACCGACACTGCGCTTGAGCCAGACATAGAAGAAATCAGATAATTCTGCATATTGAACATTGTCATAGTATGGTGGATCAATTGTGATGTTATAGAAAGTGTTGTCAGGGCAATTTGTAAGGTTACTGGCAGATCCCTTAGTAATGGAAAGACGCTCAACTGAATTAGTAGTTTGAATAGTAATCAGAGATTTTTGAGCCGGAGCTGAAAGGTTAGCTATGCCTTTATAAGCGTCAGCAATTTGATCAATTGTCCAAGGTAATAAATTTCCTGCTCCATTATACTCACTATGCGACCAGGCAAAGGCAAAATCATGACGATTGAATGTATTTGCTACTGTAGAACGAAGTGGATGCCAGATTGACATGCGAGAGTTGTAGTTAAGACCTTTGCTTAGAGCCATACCCATGTAGGTAAGAATAGCTTTTGCTCGCTCGATCTCCACCTCCGACCGAATTTCAGTTTCGAGTTCACACAACTTTTCAACAAATGTACCCATCGTAAGCAGTTGTCTAGGTGCAAACATATCATCCCAGGTTCGTATGCCATACCGCTGTGGTTCAGATGTTTTATTCCCTTCTGGAATCAATTCTGTAGGAATTATATTTTTTGCAATCCATTCCGATTTCTTGCTTTCAAGTTCCTGCTCCGCACGACTGGTTAGTTCAACGTCAAAATCGGTCGGAGCGATGTATTCTCTACCCGATGATGTTTGCACTTCCATACAGTAAAGCATTTGTCCCATTCGCCCTGCCTGTGCTTCACATTTTATGTATTCGCCTCCTATCACATCACCAGTCCAAGGAGAACGACCTACACCTCTTCTTACTGTGCCAACATCTGGATCAAATCTAATACTGTCGCCCTGAAATACTTTAAAACGAGGCTCAGACCACTCCGTATTAGTAAGCAAATGCACTGCAATAGGATTTTCGCCTCTCATAATCCACCAATTTGGTGACAAAGGCACGATTTTACCTGTTACAGGACAAGTAATTGTGCGTGCCCACATAAAAATTGATCTCTTGGGTTTCCCTACTGGTGCATCAAAGAACGGTTCAAGTTGGGACTTGGCCAACTCATACCAACGCCTACCCCATATCTTAATGTCATCAACCAAACCGATCCCAAAGCGAGCAGGATAATCTAAGGTAGCTTTTAGAATTACAGCAGCAATAGGATTCAAATCATTAGCATAAGTAGTCAGTCCATAACGTAATGCTTCAAACGGAATAGAACCACCACCAGCAAAGGAGTCAAGCGTTGTTAGTTCACTCGTTCCCCATATTAACTTTAATAATTCACGCAAAATTTCCAAGTCTTCCCGCGTTGGGTTGTGGGTAAATGCTCGTGGATAACCATACTTATTTCCTGGGGTGCGAATACCCGTTAATTTCTCTGTATCAATTTTCTTTCGTGCTTCAACAGGATCTCCCAAAATTCCTAATAAATTCACAAACCAAGCTTGGTACGAGTCTAGTGTAGGAAATTGCTCATTAAGATCTGCAGGCCAATCCTTAGACCAAGGGGGCAATAAGCCCGCCAGTAATGCTGCACGGCTAACCACTAGTGGACGCCGCGCCCACCAAACATGTAGGAAATATAGCGGGGGCAGAGCACTACTGGCCCCGCGTTCGCGTTTACTCTCTGCACCCAAGGCTTCAATAGGAAGCCAATCTTCAATCAAAGTCGGGGGATGGGACATCGGTGTGCTCCTGAATAACAACAACGAATTAAGGAAAGGAACGAATTTGGCTCTGGACCGGACGAGCCAATCGTTTTTCCTATCCACGAATGAACACGAATTTTCACGAATTTGAGCCACGAATTGGCACTAATCTTTACAAATTTTTTTCTCATTCGTGTCCATTCGTGGATTCTACTCCGCCGCCAGCAGCACCCGCAGGGCTTTCTGGGCCCGCTCGGCGGTATCGGTGGCCGTACATTTGCTGTACCAGTAATAGATTTCTTCCAGAGTCATCTGCCGGATGCCGTGGGAAATGGCCTCGATTCGGTCCAGCTTGCTGAGGGGCCTGACCGCCAGAAAAACCAGCCCCAGGCGCACGCCGGCCGCTTCCGGTAAGTAAAAAGGGGCGCGCCGGTTAGGCGACAAATCGGTGGCCTTATAACCGGCTTCGCGCAGGGCATCAAGCACGTGGTCGGAGACGGCCCGCAGGCTATCACCACCAAGGGTGACGATGGGGGTCATCGTGGCCGGGTGGCGATCATAAAAGCTCTGTTGGGCCTCCGGGGGATGGACCACCCGCTGGCGCAGGGTCAGGGTATAGTCGGTGGTGCCGGTAGGCCGGCTATTCGCACCGGTTTTAACCAGCAGTTCAAAGGGAGTGTCGGTGGTGGCGGAGGGAGTAGGCAGGAGGGAGTAGGCAGCAGGGGGGGGGGCCTTTGTGCTTTGTGCTTTGTGCTTTGTTGACGGTTGCGCTTCCACCTTGTTTCCTGGCGATACCACCTGACTGACCTGGGCCTCCTCCGGCAGACCGAGTTGGGCTGAGGTAAGCGACACGTTGAACAGACTCATGCGGCCTCGGGCCGGAATTAATTCAGGCAAGCGTTGGGGGTCTCGCAGGACCCAGCCGTGCATGCCTTCCCGGAAAGAACGCCCGGCCAGGTGTTCGGTCCGGCGATTATCGTAATCGGCCTGGGTCAGGGGAACCACGTCAACCAGTGCCGCCACCCCGACAATGCCCCCGGTGGCCAGCTTGTCCGGCTCAAGACCGTGCTCCAGGCAAGCCTCGCGCTCGACAGTTTTGGAGGCATGAATGGCCAGCGGTCCCCGGTAATGGGTGGGGTAGGTACGCAGGTCAAGTGTTTTGCGGCCTTGTAGAATTAACTCGGCCCAGGGTTGTCTAAAACTGAGTGCTTTCATAAGCTTATCCACTAATCTACACGAATTGACACGAATAAAAAATTAGTGAAAATTCGGGTTAATTCGTGGATTCATAAACCGCCTCGGCTTCGAGTTGAATGGTGCCCATGCCCATCTGCTCCAGCACGTCCCGGATCGTCCCCAGTTCGGGGGCAGTTGGGGCGAGGTCGGTCTCAAACTCGACCACCAGGCGAAAGTCCACATTAATCTGGCTGCCTTCGCCCGCAAAAGTATCCGTGATCTGCTTGAGGCGCTTGTAACGATCCCAATCCCCTTGAAACTCCAGATTAAAGTATTTATCGGGCTGCTCGTCAAATTGAATGATGAGCCTGAGTTTAAGGCCAAACTCGGCCTTGCCCATCTGGGGGATAGAGAGGCCAATGGCCTTCAGGTCGGTGGCTCGCCCTTTGTCGATCCCCTGGAAGGCCAACTGCAACCGGCGCAATCCTACCACTTCATACTCCTGGCATTGATCGAGCAGTTGTTGGAAAGCCTGGGCCGGTACGCCTGTTCCTTTGACCTGCCGGGGACGGGTCTGACCGGTGATTGCTTCCAGTTCTTCTTCAGGCGGTTCTTCTTCCTCTTCCTCGATCCCTCCTATGTCGCCACCAACGGGCGGCGGCTGCCACTTGCCTTTAATACGCAGGTTGAGGCGGGCCGCTTCAGCCGGGGTGTACAGATAGGTGTTATCCCCAATCTGCCACATAGCAGGGGGTGACTCGTGATCGTAGGCAAAATCCTCCTGGGCCGAATAGTAAACCCACACGCCGGCTTTGACCCCGCTTTCGATGGAGCGTTTCAGTTGGTTGACATCCAGCAGCAAGGGCAGGCCAATCTTGCGGGCAAAAGCCCGGCGCAAATCCTCGGTGCTCATCTGCACCTGGTTCTTATCCCAGGCTTTGGCATGCAAATATTGAGCCGGGAGCGGATCATCGTCGGCGGTCCGCACCTTCTGGAGATTGTGCAGCACTCGCACGACCACATTGGTCTGGTCCACGTCGGTGTCTCCCTGATCCTGCGGTGGGACCGTTTCCCGACGCAAGAACCCCTGGGCTTTGGGCGCATCGCTGGTCGGGTAAAAGAGATAGCGATAGGCCCTGGTAATGGCCACCCGCACATCCAATTCGGCGGCCTGGCCCATCTCTTTCAACTTTTTCTGGTGCTCTTTATGGAATTCCCGCATGCGGTCGGCACTGCCGGTGATGCGGCTAATGGCCAGATAGCGGCGGGTGACGTTGACCATCTGCTCCACCTGATCCAGATCGGCCACCAGGAACATGACGTTGTTCTGATAGGTGCGGAAGGACTCCAGCGCCCCGGTATGCTCGTATAGTTTACGCACCAGGTCGGGCGGCTTGGTTGTCGCCGCCTCAGTCTTGACCGCATCGTAATGTATAATGGCCAGCTTGGGCTTGCCGGCGTCGTCAGGCAGGTCGCCGGGTACAGCCGGGAAATACTCCGGCTGTAAAAAGCCCTTGCGCCAGATTTTTCTGATCCGGGTATCGATCTCGTGTTTGGCCTTAAGCGGACCGATGGCTCCGGTTTCATCATCTATAATCTTATTGAGCGAAGGTTCCGTTTTGAAGCGATACTTATAACCGTCGTATTCCAGGAACCAGGCCGTATCGTACAGTCGCTCCAGCGAACGCATCAGCACAGTCGGGTCATCCCCATCGGTCTCGGTCGGGGTCACGACCGCCAGCATCAACTCCGGCAGTTCCACCCCACTGGCAATGCCCCGGGTCAGGCTGTGCAAAAAGATGGTCGTGCCGGCCCGCCGGGCATAGGCCGGTTTGCCGCTGGCCACCAGGGGCTGGTCTGCCTCGGTCGCGTGGGCAGGAATGCCCAATTGGGGGCTGACAATATCGGCCTCACAGACCTGCTTGAATTTGGGTCGGTCCAGGCGGCTGGTCAAATCTTCGATAATTTGTGGCTGGGCCAGATCGACGTGGTGAGGATGGATCAACCAGGTTTGGTCTGGTCTTTTCGTCCAGAGTTGGCGGACGGCCGCCGCCAGCAGGCGCAGAGCGCCTCGCGTCCGCTGGAAGTTGGGAATGGTCGAAACCTTCAAGTTCAGCACCCGGATCAGTTCCGGGTGAAATGGATAGGCCGCGACAAACTCTTGTAGATAATCGGCTCGCAGGGCCCGGTCATGGACGTGAGCCCCTTTTCCCTCCAATTCCCGGTAATAGGTCCCATAACGATCAATGGTGGTCTTTGCCCCGGTTCGGTCCACCTGCTGAAACAGACGGTGGACGACAATGGCCGCAATCTCGTTCTCGCCGGTGGGGGTCAGCACCCGCTCCTGCCGGGCCGAGACTTTTAGCGATTCGGCCAGGGCATTGCGCAACTCGGCGGTCTCCTGGGCAAAGGCATCGGCCTCGCTGGCCATCGTCAGCACCAAAACCACCTGCTTTTGACTGGCCGCAAACTCCATCAGCGACATCAAAAAGGCCGTGGTCTGCTCGGCCAGGTTCGACTTGCCGGTGGCCGTCGGCACTCCGACGGCAGCCCGCATGTGCCGGGCAATCTCGTCGATCATAATCAGGGTCGGTCGATCACCGATAATCTTTTCAAAGAGGGCCGTGCCCGGGGCTACCTTGTTGCGGTCGCCCGTCTCGGCCAGGGCGTACCCGGCTCGACCGCCCAGTTGATAGGCTAACTCACCCCAGAGGGTGTAAGTGGTGATGTTGTCGGTCGGGTGGGATAAGCCGGTCGAAGGGTCCAGGTCGGAGCCAACTACGCCAGCGACATCCACCTCGCCTTTTTGGGGTAACCGCCAGGAATTATCGACAAAGGGCTTCAGGCAAGCGGGGTCGACCTGGCCGTTGACGGCGTGGTACAGGGCAATCAAGTTGTGAGTTTTGCCGCCCCCAAAGGAGGTCTCCAGCCGAATAATGGGGTTATTGGCCGGGGCCTGGCCGGTCAGACGGCCGAGGACCTCCTGGAGCAACGTTTTTAACCCATCAGTGGGAAAGGTATTTTCAAAGAAGCGGTTGGGGTGCCGATAAACGTCGTCGGCGGTCTGCTCCATCACATCTCGGAGCCGGGCGGCGAACATATCTTCACGCAAGTCGCCTCGCCGCACTTCACTCCGGGGAATTGCCAATTCAAAAATCGTCTTCATTGACCGTTGCCTCGGTTTGGGAAATTGTGAACCTATCTCTCAGGTCATTGTATCACATTTATCCTGGTCCGACAATGGACCCGCTCTCTTTGTAACTACTCAAGCGTAGCATCCTGAGTAAACAGTACATCTCGTGGTGAGGAAAGTCATACCACGAAATCTAGGGGGACGGCTCAACGTAATCCAGGGTTGCACTTTGCGGTCAATACCATTTGTGGTATAATTGACATTATGCGAAGTTATTATGACAAGTTATGAAGAATAACTTGTCAATGATGCTGGGGACAAGTTGGCAACTTGTTCTACAGGAAAGTAAATGCCTGGCAGTGACAGTGGCAAATCCACTGGACAGAAACGGGGTCATTTATGGCGGTATCTCTAGAATTAGCGATCAATGCCATCCGCTCGGACCGAAAGGAAGAGGGACGGCAGTTACTCAATTTGCTCATTCAACAAAACCCCAATGATGAGATGGCCTGGTTATGGATGAGTAGTGTCGTGAATACTGATGAACAACGAGCCCGTTGCCTGTATCACGTGTTGGCTATCAACCCTGATAATGAAATTGCCCGGCGAGGCTTGCAGGTATTGGGTATCGTTGTTTCTGACTCTCGCCCGGTTAAGGTGCCCCGCGACTCCCAGCCCATCAAAATTCCCAAGCCGAGCCAAAAACCTCAACCCGAGTTTCCGCCACAACCTCAATCAGAATCCCAATCGACGCCAGCCCAGGAGCGACGTCCTTTCCGCATCGATCCGAAAGCGATTGTTGACGAGTTGCCTTTCACCCCTATCAAACCGCCTTTTAGCGAAACAGCTCAAGAAACATCTGCCCCCCCCTCTCAAACCAATAGCAATCTACCCAAAGCAACACCGGCGCTGACCACTAATCCGGCTGCGGTTATGCCGGCGGAGGTGCAGGCAACCGGACAAGGTGGACAACCACAACATCCCTCTGAACCGGTACCGGTCGTTCAGACATGGGCCAGTCCCCAACCGCAGCCACAGGCAGGCCAATTACAACACCCCTCCGAACCGGTGCCGGTCGTTCAGACATGGGCCAGTCCCCAACCGCAGCCACAGGCAGGCCAATTACAACACCCCTCCGAACCGGTGCCGGTCGTTCAAACTGGGGCCAGTCCCCAACCGCAGCCGCAGGCAGGCCAATTGCCACATCCCTCCGAGCCAGTGCCGGTCGTTCAAGCTGGGGCCAGTCCCCCCTGGCAACCCCAAGGAGGCCAATTGCCACACCCCTCTGAGCCGGTGCCGGTCGTTCAAACTGGTCCCGGATCCCAATCGCAGCCGCAAGCGGGGCAATGGCAGCATCCCTCCGAACCGGTACCGGTCGTTCAAACAGGGGCCAGTCCCCAACCGCAGCCGCAGACGGGGCAATGGCAGCATCCTTCTGAGCCGGTGCCAGTTGTTCAGACGGGTATGGGAGTAGGAACGACGGCTCAATCACAGGCCCAGTTGCAAACAACAGGTCACCTAAATGCACCTGCTCAAACGTATTATTCACCCCAGCCGGCCATGCCGGCCGCCCAACCATCCTTCACCGGGCCTGGGGTGCCGCATGAAACACGACCATCACAGCCGGTACAGGTGACTGACCCAAACATGACGATGAGGATGCCTTCCCAAACAGTACCTGCCGGACAGGGGTATCAACTACCACCTGCCTATGAGCCGGTACCGGCCGTTCATTCCAATTTGACGATGGGCATGCCGACCCAATATCTGCAACCCCAAAATCCCTCCCAACCGGTGCCAGCTATTCACTCGAACACGACGATGGGGATGCCGTTGCCAGGGCAATTCCCGGGCCAGATGAATGGGCAAACGCCGCTTCCATCCGAGCCTGTTCCGGTGGTGCAAAATAGTACAGTGGGTATGCCTTCGTATCCCCAACCTCAGTTTCAGTCACCGCTGCCCCAAAACCCGGCTATTTACTCAAATTCCACAATGGCCATGCCGGTAGGGTATACGCCTCCCCCCTCCCATCCACCTGCCGCGTCAACTCAGGAGCATCGAAGCCCCAATACTTCCCCATCTGGCTCCAGGGGTAACAAAAAGGAAGAGGGGGAGGAAGTCAACCTCCTGGCCGTTATTATTTTTGGTTCTCTGTCCGTAACGGCCTTGGGCGGGCTGGGCATGTTAATCCTGTTGATGGTTACCACCGGCTAGCCTGTTTTTGGTGCGCAAAATTTACGAGGGCACACGTTTTGGGCAAAACTTCGGCTGGCATAGGGATGTCCCCACTTCCATTTCACACCGGGTACGAACTCAGCTTTCAGCCGGCAGTCGTCGGTCATCAAACGCCTCAGGCCACCATGGGCCCTGGCCATACTTTTCTGACGTGCCAAATTAAATTTTCACGGCGTAGGTGTAACTCAAAGCGCGTTCCATCGGCTGCCTCGACCATAATGTGTCGGCCATCTTCTTGATCCCACTGGCGACCGACGGCTACAATGGTGTATTGTCTCTCCTGCCAGGTGAGGCTTTGCAGAACGGTGCGGCCCTGGTCATCTACGGAGGCAATAACCCTAACCGGCTCATCAAAGAACTCTACGTCTACCACAAGTTTAAGACCTCTTTCTAAAAGAATTTTATTATAGTATCAGTATTTGAGAATTTCTACCAAATGTGAGTATCCTCTTTAAATTTATTGGTGACGTAGGGGCGAGGCAAGTCGGAGCGCGGCTTGTTTGCTTCGATCACTACCACTCCGACTTGCCTCGCCCTTACTTTTGGAGAGGATGAAAATGTGAGTTTTTCTCAAGATTACCGTAACAGGTGACAAATGTCATTAAAGATGGATGACAAAATTCACTTCAAAAAAAGCCTTATCTTAAAGTAGAATAATTTTGCATTCTTCTTTATCTCTTCCACGCGTTTTCGGCCTTTCGACACGATCTGATATACTTAAATAAAGGCCAGCCTCGATCCAAACATATTTTCACAGTGGGTAACAGAACGTGTTGCCTTTTTAGAACAGAGTCAAATTGTCTTCACAGAAGGGGGGAGGGCTTATGACAGACATTTATCTCGGTATTGATATTGGCTCGACAACGGTCAAAGTAGTTGTGCTGGATCAAGAGCGAACCTTGTTGGCCCATCGCTATCTTCGGGCCAATGGTCAACCTCGACAGACGTTATTGCGGGCGATGGCGGATCTGGACCAATACTTTGACTCGTCGCAAATCGTGGGGGTAGGGCTGACCGGTTCTGGGGGTGAACCTGTCGCCCGGCTAATTGGCGGGCATCATGTCAACGAACTGGTCGCCCAGACCCGCGCCGTTGGCCAATTTTATCCTGAAGCGCGCACCGTCATCGAAATTGGTGGGCAGGACAGCAAATTTCTGTCGGTGGAATGGGACGAAAAAAGCGGCAAAATGGTGCTGGTCGATTTTGCTATGAATACGCTCTGCGCGGCGGGCACTGGCTCGTTTTTAGACCAGCAAGCTGATCGGCTGGGCATCTCCATAGAAAATGAGTTCGCGGCCTATGCCCTACAATCTAAAAATCCGGCTCGGATAGCGGGTCGCTGCACCGTCTTTGCCAAATCAGACATGATCCACCTGCAGCAAAAGGGCACGCCATTACCCGATATTCTGGCCGGTTTATGCCTGGCTCTGACCCGTAATTTCAAGAGCGTCATTGGCAAAGGCAAGGCTTTCATCCCGCCTATTCTCTTCCAGGGTGGCGTGGCTTACAACAAAGGGGTCGTGCGCGCCTTTGAGTCGGTCTTAGACCTGGAACCCGGCCAGTTGATCGTGCCCGACAATCATCCTCTGATGGCCGCCCTGGGCACCGCCTTTGTCACGATGGACGAGGCGGCTGAAGGAAGCCTGTCTCCTTTCTGTGGATTTGACCCCCTGAAAGATTATATCCGCGCTGGCAAACATGAGCGAAAAAGTATGCCCCCGCTTACCGGCGGCGAGTGGCGCGTGATGCGTTCTGAGTTGGTGAAAAATCTCCAAGCTTCAATCGCCAACCGCCTCCCTGTTTACCTGGGCATTGACGTCGGCTCGATTAGTACCAACGCTGTCCTTATCGACGAGCAAGGACGGGTGGTGGCCCGACGTTATCTGTTTACGGTCGGTAAGCCGCTGGAAGCGGTACGCCGGGCCCTGCGGGAGATTGGTGAGGAGATGGGACACCGGGTAGAAGTGCGAGGCGTGGGTACAACCGGGTCGGGGCGTTATCTCACCGGTGATTTTATCGGAGCCGACGTGATTCGCAACGAGATTACGGCCCAGGCCCGGGCTGCCGTGGCTATTGATCCTACGGTAGACACCGTCTTCGAAATCGGCGGGCAGGATAGCAAGTACGTCAGCCTTGACCACGGAGCCGTGGTTGATTTTGCTATGAATAACGCCTGCGCGGCTGGGACCGGTTCTTTTTTAGAAGAACAAGCCGACCGCCTGCAAATCGACATCAAGGAAGATTTCAGCCGTATCGCCCTCGCTTCGACCTGTCCCACCTGTCTGGGGGAGCGATGCACCGTCTTTATGGAATCGGACCTGGTACATCATCAGCAGCAGGGGGCGCGGGTGGATGAGTTGACGGCGGGCCTGGCCTATTCCATCGCCCAGAATTACCTCAACCGCGTAGTCAACGGGCGATCTGTCGGTAAAAATATTTTCTTCCAGGGTGGCGTGGCCTCGAACCAAAGCGTCGTGGCTGCCTTTCAAAAACTGACCGGACGCAAAATCACCGTACCGCCTCATCATGATGTAACCGGAGCCATTGGGGCAGCCATTTTGGCTATGGAGACATTGGCAGAGCGAAGGGACAAAGGCGCAGCGGAACCAACAAAATTTAAGGGCTTTGATCTAAGCCATAGGCATTATCAATCGACGGTGTTTGAGTGCAAAGCCTGCCCCAACCTGTGTGAGGTTAACAAAGTGGTTATCAGCGGGGAATCCCCCATCTTCTACGGGGCGCGTTGTGATCGATTTGAGGAAGCAGGGCGAACTCGTAATCAGCTTATAGAGAAGATACCAGACCTCTTCGCCGAGCGTAATGCTCTGTTATTCGGTGATTACACCCCACCACCGAATGGCCGACGTAATGGACGCTTACGCCTGGCCATCCCACGCACTTTAACTTTCTATGATCTGTTCCCTTATTGGCGTACTTTTTTCAACACTCTGGGCATCGAGTTGATCCTCTCTGAACCCACTAATCCAAAAATCGTCGGCCTCGCCTCGGAGTACGCAGCGGTAGAAACTTGTTTCCCGGCTAAATTGGTTTATGGTCACGTGATTGACCTGTTGGATACAGAGGCCGATTTTATATTTTTGCCCAGCGTTGTCAACCGCGAAAATATTGCCCGTGGCCAGGATGAAAACGCCTATTGTCCCTTCATTCCGGCTATGTCTCATCTGGTCACGGCTCATCTAGACCTCGAGACCAGGGGGCACCACTCCTTGAATTTCCCATTGCATATGTTATGGGCAAAGGCTAAAAAGAAAGAGTTAAACTACCTGGGCCAGCAGCTAGACATCCCATCCAGGCGCATTGCTCAAGCTGCTACCGCAGCCGAGACGGCGCAGCAGGATTTCTACGCTACCGTCCGTCGTCGTGGACGGGAGGTTCTGGATAGTCTGGAACCGGACCAGCCGGCGGCAGTTATTGTAGGCCGGCCTTACAATACCTGCGACACAGGTGTTTGTCAGGCCTTACCTTTCAAGCTACGCAAGCTGGGTATATTGCCCATTCCAATGGATTATCTACCTCTCGATTCGGTCGATTTATCGGCCCGCTACGACAATATGTTCTGGCGTAGTGGGCAGGACATCCTGGCAGCGGCGACCATTATTCGTGATGACCCGCGTTTACAGGCCATCTACCTGACCAACTTCAACTGTGGTCCTGACTCATTCATCATCAACTTCTTCCGTGAGGTTATGGGGCATAAGCCTTTCCTGGAACTGGAGATGGACGATCACACTGCCGATGCGGGGATCATCACTCGCTGCGAAGCCTTTTTCGAGAGTTTGAATATGGGGAAAGGAACTTTGTCATGACCACAAACGGTCACAGTAAACCCAAAACCGTTTATATCCCATATATGTGTGACCACGCCTACGTCGTGGGCGCGGCGCTTCATGCACACCATATTCCGGTCGAAGTTCTGCCGCCCCCCGACGACGAGACGCTGGCGATTGGTCTGGATCTGTGCCGGGGGCGCGAATGTCTACCATGTTTTACCACCACGGGTGATATCATCCGTCGCGCCCGCCAACCCGATTTTGATCCGGCCCAGGCAGCGCTGCTGATGGCGACCACGGCCGGCCCATGCCGCTTTGGACAATACTGTGCCCTTCAGCGAGACATCCTGGACCGGCAAGGGTTAGCCGAACTGGAAATTCTCTCCCCCAGCGCGGCCAATTCCTATCAGGGCTTTGGCGACAATCCCACTAAATTGCGGGCCCTGGCCTGGCAAGGCGTCGTGGCTGTTGACATGTTGCAAAAGCTGCTCCACGAATACCGCCCTTACGAGGTGAACCCGGGCCAGACGGATGAAATTTATCGCCTTGCTCTGGATCGCATCGTGACTGCTACCAGGGCCGGGGGCGGCAAGCAAATGGTTGAGGTTATGAAGTGGATAGCAACACAATTCGAGGCTCTCCCCGTAGACCGCAGCCAACCCCGGCCTCTGATCGGCCTGGTCGGTGAAATTTATCTACGTGCCAACACTTACAGCAACCAGGACATCATTCGCCAGGTAGAAACTGCCGGTGGTGAGGTGATGGCGGCCAGCATGATGGAGTGGTTTTACTTCACTAACTGGTCTTTCAAGACGTATACCCAGTTCTTTAACATGTACCTGGACTTTTTTAAAACTTTTTTGGTAGACCTATACCAACAACGCCAGGAGCATAAGTTGGTTAAGCCGGTGGAACATCTGCTCAGACATCCCTACGAATCGCCGATGAATCAGTTAATAGACAGAATCCGTCCCTACTATGATCCTTTCCTGGCCACTGAAGCCGTCCTGAGCATGAGTAAGGCCATCGAATTTGCCCAGAAGGGCTTGTGCGGCATCCTTAATATTATGCCCTTTTCCTGTATGCCCGGCATCATCACCGCTGGTATGGCCCCTCGCCTCCGGGCCGATTTAAATAATATTCCCTGGCTGGATATCATCTACGACGCCCAGGAAGGAACAAACCTTAACACCCGCCTGGAAGCGTTTATGTACCAGGCCATTCAATTTCAGCGGCGAATGGCGAAAAGAACAGAATAGAAAGTGTAAAGTTTACTTCTCACCTTTTTCAAGTTCGACCAGCCACTCTCGAACCAGGGTCGCTCCCCGGGGTAAGTTGATTTCTTCAAAGATAGCCTGTGATTGCTTCAAGTATTCCCGGGCCTGTTCTATCTGTCCCAGGTCTCGATAGGCCAGCCCCAGATTGCCTAAACTATTGCCCTCGCTGTGCCGGTCGCCGGTCTGGCGAGCCGTGGTCAGGGCTTTCTCAAAATGCTCGATTGCCCACTTGGCATGCCCCATTGTGCGGTAGGTATCTCCCAAATTACCCAGCCAGGCCCCCTCACTCTGGCGTCCCAACTGCCAGGCTGCAATTAAGCCAATCTCATTGGCAATCACGCGCTCGGCCCAGTAGCCTTGCCGGTCCAGGTAATCCTCAATCGCCGCAGCCAGGCCGTGCGCTGCTTCCCAATCTTTCCACTCCAAACACTCGGCCAAAACCTTCATAATGTGTGGTCGATCGGTATCCAGTCTGGCATAACCGTCAGGCTCTAACACGTTCTGCTCCCAGGCACGCGCTACGTAACAGGTGGCTAACCGCCTGATCGCTTTTGCTGGCGCAGTCAGGTGCGCTCGAGCATAGGTATGGATTAGCGGATGGCTGACTTCATAGCGCTGCCCCACCTGCCAGAGCAAACCGTAATTGACCAACTCACCCATCGCCAGACTGACGTCAGGCATTTTTTCTTCAGATTTGCTTTTGAAAATTTTCCGAATCGCAGACAAAAATCCTTGATCGGCTTCGATTGTTAGGGTCTCGGCTACCACTTCCTGATCAAAAGGCACCAGAGCCAGCAGTCCCATTACTGCCAAAGCTTGTTGAGCAGTCTCGCTTACTTGGGCCAGGCTATGCTCCAGCAGTAGAGGCACACATTCCTGTTGGCGTTGGTCGGTATCCAAGTCAAACAACGGAGTTTTTTCCAACCAGGCCAGGTAATCGGCCGATTTTTCCTTCTGGGTAGTCAGGTACTGTCCAACTAAGCGCACGGCCAATGGCAACCGACCGACCAACTCGCAGATCTGCCGTGCCGCTGCTTGATCGGTCGCCCGCCACCTCCCCCAGGCTTGCAACAAGCTCACGGCCTCATCAAGAGGCAGAGGGGCAATGTCCTGCTGCTCGGGAATGGCCTCATGCTTCTGATGGCTGGTGGCCAATATACCGCAACTACCCCGTACGGCCAGGATACCTGGCAGGTCATCAGCCTGTTCAAGGCCGTCCAACACTAGCAGCGCCTGCCGTTCAGCTAGAGCCCGTTGGACGGCATCATATGGCGTAGGCTTCGGTTCTTCACCAAAAATTCGGGCAATTTCCTCCAGGGCTATATCAACCCGAGGCTGGTTATAAAAATTGTGGTAGATGATACCATCTGGGAAGAGGTCGGGTGGCCCATCACCGGGGGCCAATTTCCACACGGCTTCAGCAGCCAGGGCGCTTTTGCCAATCCCCGCTGGCCCATACAGGGCCACCAATCGATTGGGTTGCAGGTTAGCCAGTAGTTGGGCCAACTCCTGCTCACGGCCACGGAAGTAATCAGCGCGGGGCGGACGTTGCAGGGGGTAAGAGACAACTTCGGGAGATGGTTTGCTATCAGGCTGAGCATTAATTTTATCTAGTAGAGTTTGGGCCAGAGCCAGGAGCTCAGGGTCCCGGTCGGCCTGGGCTGTTACCACGTCTTCTTTCAGTACATCCCTACGTGCGACTGATTCTGGTTTCCTTTCCAGCTTCTCAACCGTATCGACCAGATCACTGTCCGCTCCAAATTTCTGGCGCAGGGCAATCTTGAGTACCTGGTAGGCTTCAAGGATTGTCTTCTCGCCAGATTCAGCGGCACTGCCAACTACGCCGGCATCAAGAGCAGCCACGATGGCCATCGTGATGGGATCCATTCCTTGCCTCCTTTGCACGCGACCTCTCCTTGGCAGAGATCGATTTTATCACATCCAATATAGCACACCTACCAACTGCTGGCAATAGCTTTATAGTGGTAATCAATAAAGCCCACCCTTATATTATAAGGTGGGCTTTATGGGATTCGCCGCACTATGCCTCACATACTACGCTTTATCTTTTTCTTCTGCTTTTTCCAGACATTCTATCGCACTATCTATCAGGCTGCGCACAGCCAGCATTTGTTCCTTTTTAGCATTGCGGATGTGAGTGCGGAAGTCTGACAGGTTAAAATGTGCTTTTTTGCTCGTCATTTTGTGACGAATACCCTCAACACCATCCCGCAGCCACTCTTCAAAAACAAATTCTTTGAAGGGACCGCCTTGATCTGTTTTAGCTTTCTCTGCCATACTTATTGCCTCCTATAGGTGACTGATGATAAGCTCTCTGTATTCAGCCTCCAGCCTTGAGAAAAACGGCTAACTGCTTAATATATACTATACCTTTTGGAACCGGTTTCGTCAACAGGTGTCTGCGGCAGAGTTTAAGCAAACTCGCGTTCATGAGAGATGTCCAACAAAACGGCCTGCCCTAACGGTTCAGATCTGTCAGCGGGCTATGTGTATTTTGGGTGTATCAGGTTGATCAGCCTTTTCTTGTTGTGACAGACGCTCTTTAAGCATTGCCATGGCCATATTGCCAATGGCTGCCATTGCCTGGGCTGCTTGATTCTGTTTTTGCCGTTGAGCTTCCTCAATATTGACCGATAAGACCATAAAAAAGGTTTCATCTATTTCATCGATGTTTTGGGCCAATATCTTCTCAGGTTGACCAGAGCGCAAAATGTCTTTAAGCAGCTCGGCCGATTTCTTTAAAGCAGCCCGAGTCTTTTCTTCCTGACGCGCTTTGGTATCCAAAATTTTGGCTCGTAGCTCTGTCAGGGTATTTGCCTTTGCCGTATTATTTACTTGGGTCGCTTCGTCAATTTGGGCAGTTAATTTTTGGAAAAAGCCATAATCAAGCAGCGGATATCCGGCAGCAACTAAGGCTTCAAACTCTTCATCGTTTTCAGCAGCCTGCAACTTTTTTAGCAAATCCTCTTGAGACTTAACGAAAATCAAGCCTAACTCGGCATCAATGTCGGCCACAGCTTGCCGACCTTGGGTACTCCATCGAGCCAGCGTTGTTCTTAAAGCCAAAAGTGCTTGTGCGCCATCTCCATTCCCAATTGCCTGGGCATGGTGAATAGAAGCAGTCAGAATTTCAAAGAATTCACGATCGAGTTCTGCATCATGCGCCTTGACTTTTTCTCGCAAAGCATCCTTGTCGGTAATCTGTAAAAATTCTTCAATGAGTTTGGCTTTGGCTGTCTGGGCTTCAAACGCTTCTGGAGTAATCCCGTCTGCCTCTAAAATGGCTTTAGCCATACTATCTAATGTCAGGAACTGTTTGGGATTCAAGAGATAGAACTTTCGTTGTTCTGCCGGCAAACTATTGACAAGGGCGTTGGTTAAACTGCCGATCATTTTTTCCTGATCGGCGCCGGCCATATGAAGCCCACCGGGGGCCAGCACAAAGGCTAACTCTTTCTCTAAATCATAATAAAATATTGGCACATTTAGCATGCTGGTAAAGCCACACTGCGGACATTGAGCAACATTCAGCTTACCCTCCAAAAGGGCAGATTTCAGAGCCAAGTTTTGACCATTCACGATGCTCTGCACAGGAACAGTAAATTGAGTCCCGCAGTTCGAGCAAGTTGCCGGCACGACCTGTTGAGCAGCCATAAGATTGCGTTACCTTTCTTGTAATGTTTGCTAACGTAACTGTAGTATGATGGTCAGCAGTGAGAAGTATCTTACTTGCTACAGCCTAAAATGTCAAAGAAAGTAAAAACCGTCACAGTATAGGAAATGTGACGGTCTTTTTTTGAGCTATTTTATTTAGGTTAGTCACGGAAGAAAGTCTCTACTTCAACCAGATCTTCCTCACTGGGCATGGTTTCCACAAAACTAATCCGATGCCATGGGAAGATCACCCGCGTCGATTCACGCTCAATATAAGCAACGGGCTTACCATCGCGAGCGCGGGGGTTCGTACAAAGAAGAAAAGCAGAGGTTGGCTCCGGTAACTCATCTATTTCAGCGACAACTGCATCTGCATTCATCACATGAACAATCACTGTAATTGCCATCGTGTGTCTCCTTAATTATCAAGTGCTTAACGTAATTCAACTTCAATCAACAGTTTGCCCAATTGAAGTTGATCACTGTGATGTAAAACTTCTGGTAAGTAAGGGGCCAATCGTTTGCCGTTGATAAAGGTGCCGTTGATGCTGCCCAAATCCTCAACAACGACAGTTCCTTCTCGTTTAAGAATTCGAGCATGCCGTCGAGATACCCCTTTTTCTAATCCATTATCACTGGTCAGATCAACTTCGGGGAAAACGTCGCTGGCCGGATCCAGACGGCCCAGGTGAATAGCTTTAGTTAGGGTAGCCTCAACCTCCCGTTTACTGTCACCAATTTTTAAGCGAATTGAGAGTGGGCCGGTTCCTTTGACCATAGGACTTGCTTCAGGCTCATCTTCGCCTTCACCCACCCAGCCAATCTCGTCTGTGCCTAAAGGATCGGTACCCCGACGATCGTCTTCTAATAGATAGGTACCACACTCGCTACAAAAAAGTGTATTTGCTACGTGAGATGTTCCACAAAAAGGACACTTAATCACGACTGATCTCCTTTGGTAAAATTGATAGGGCACGTGTACCATAACGAATCTTTTTTCGACCTTCTGCCGAAAGATCACCGGTTCGGGCCAATCGTCCGGCTTCGAGTAGAGCCGCACGAGCCAAATCAGTTTCACCAAGATTTAGTAATCGAGTTGCCATCGTCTCCAACCGTTGAGTCGCAGCACTAATGCGACCATTGGCCAGGTCGGTCATCGCTTTTTCTTGCATTTTGAAAATGGCCAATTTCCCTAACGCTGTCACAATTGTTGGAGGAATTTGCTGAGTTTCTTCAATTTTGTCAACAAATTCGCCAAAAATATCTACCCATTCCCAGTTTCGACGACCACCTTGGCCTGGTACGTCGCCTTCTACGGTTATTCGCATCAGGCGTTTTTTGCCAGCCGAAGCCTCGAAACGTACTCTAAACTCCATTAACAGGGTTTTTCCATGGCCTGTTCCCAGAGGGCCAAGCACTGCTTTGTTGGTTTTTACATCCAGACGTTGGATATGAGGTGTAACTTGAAAGACTTCATTCAGGGTAACCCCGGTTAAGGTGTTGATACCCATGCTCAATTCACGAGCCACAACACTGCCCAAACTGCGGATTGTGGATTTGAAAATGTCCACAACCTTTCTGGGGGAGTCTATATAAACCGACGTTCCTCCAGATACGGTAGCCATTTGATCCAACAAATTCTCATTCCAATCTGAACCGATGCCCATAGTAGTCAGGCTTATCTGATGGTGACCGGCCCATTCTGCTTTTTCCAAACACTCGGCCTCATCCCCATACGTTTGGCCATCGGTTAGTAGAATAAGATGGTTCACCGATTCGGGGGTGCGATTTCGTTCTAATTCCCTTAACCCGGCCACCAGGCCCTGAAGCATCTCTGTCCCACCACTGGGTTGGATCGTGCTGGCAATGGATTTTGCCATAGCCTTATCTATATTTTTTTGGCTGGGGAGAATAACCTGGGCCCGATCACTAAAAACAACCACACTCAGGGCGTCATCTGTATTGAGCCGGTCGATAATTTGGCGTGTTCCTTCTTTAACCTGTTGCAGACGCATCCCCTGCATAGATGTACTGCGATCCAGCACTAAACATAAGTTGAGGGGCAATCGCTCGATGGACAAATCTGCAGCCGGGGCCACATCTAATAGGACGTAGAAAGCCTGTTCCTCAAGATTGGTCAATAAAAATTTGTGGCTAACTGTGACGCGGAGGCTGATAGCAGAAGATCGGTCCGCCCCTTCTGCTTCGCGCAGACGGTCGTAGGTGCGGCGTTGTTCCGGATCTGTCAAAACTTCGTAAGCTTCCTGCACATCTTGGAACATTTCTGCCGCTTTCGGGCTGCTGCTCACATCAGGATGATATTCACGCACCAAAGCTCGATAAGCTGCGCGAATCTTATCTTCACTCGCATTCCTATCTACTTTGAGAATTTCGTAATAATCTTTATCGGTATTCATCAGATCTGCTTTCGTTAGGAAATATCATCGGACACCACTGGCTACCAATGATGAAAATAACTGCCTTTGTTATGGAGCAAGCACCGAACGTTGCTTAAATAATTATTTAATTTTCAACGCCCATTGCTACAATAATGGCTGTAATATTATCTCGGCCACCATTTTCATTGGCCATTGCGATCAGTTGCTCGCAAGCCTCTTGAGGTGTATCGGAAATGTTTATCACTTCTTCAAGAACACCGTTTTCCACAGCCCCCCATAAGCCATCACTACAAAGCAAAAGGGAACTACCAGGAGGTAAATGTTGAATATGGGTATCTGCCTCCACAGTACTACTTTGTCCAATCGCCCTATAGAGCACGTTTTGAACGTGTGCGACTTCGGCCGGGGTGGCTTGTCCTAAATCTTCCAGACGTTGGGCCAGAGAATGGTCTTTCGTAATTTGTTTGATCTGACCCTCTTTGAAGAAATACGCTCGGGTATCACCGATGTGAGCAATATAAGCATTATTACCCATCACCAGGGCAGCAGTCAGGGTGGTCCCCCCATCTGGAACCGCCTCTTGTACTAAAGTGTTGGCGCTTTCCACGGCTGCTATTAAAACCTGGTTGATTGGCTCATTTGCCGCAGATTGATCATTGTCAGCAAGATATGGTAAATAAATTTTCTTTAAGATATGTTTAGCAGCCGCACGGGTAGCTAACGAGCTGGCCATTTCTCCTTTTTGATGGCCACCCATACCATCGGCCACTATAAATAAACCAAAAGGTTCCTGTCCATAATCGTGCTGAATTAGCGATTCAATAACATATAAAGAGTCCTCATTGCGCTCTCGTTCTTGGCCAATATCAGAAAGTTTACCAACGTGCAAACCAGGTGGAAGACGGTTGAGATTACCAACCTTCTTATCTTTGCCGGAGCTTTTTACTTTATCTGTTTGTGTTTGCGTTTCTGATGCGGTCTCAACTTTTGGCCGCGAAAAGAGGCGTTGAAGAAAATTCATTGAATGTTAAACTCCAATACCCTTGTGATACACAACCTGTTTTGTCACAAGAGCATAACTAAGCCGGCAAAGCATAAACATGATGGTCCATTGAACCAATATAGACAATCCCATCGAATACTAGCGGAGAAGACGGAACCGGTTTACCGGTTTTAAATTGCCATCGCAATTTTTTATCCTTCCGGGAGATACTAACCAACTCTCCTGCCATCGTGCCAAAATAAACGGCCTCATTAGTAACGGCTGGTGTTGAAACAATAGGTGACTCAGCATTAAACTTCCATTGCTGTCTCCCGGTCTTTATATCGATGGCATACATATGCTTGTCGGTTGAGCCAATATAAACCGTCTCTTCAAAAATCACAGGGCTTGAAATAACGGATTGGGCGGTTCGCAGTTGCCAAATCGTGTAGCCAGTTTTAGCATCAAGACCATATACATTCCAATCAGAGGATCCAGCGACGAGAATATCTTGATAAAGGGCCGGGCTGGAAGTGACGTTTCGATTGGCTCTAAATTTCCAGCGATATGCTCCCGATGACAT
The DNA here is from genome assembly GCA_034409055.1 of Anaerolineae bacterium. Classification (GTDB taxonomy): domain Bacteria; phylum Chloroflexota; class Anaerolineae; order 4572-78; family J111; genus DAOUMU01. Next base: position 16,855 of record DAOUMU010000439.1, on the reverse strand, counting down.
ATCTATAGCATAAACATGTCCATCTTCTGAGCCAACGTAGACCAAGTCATCACCAAGGATAGGACTGGAACGGATGGCCTCAAGTGCCTCAAATCTCCAAATAACCCGTCCAGTTTGAGCATTCACGGCATACAGTCTATGATCATCAGAGCCGAAAAAGGCATGATCAAAGGCTACTACTGCCGAGGAGCGAATACGTCCTTCTGTGGGGCAGGTCCAAACCAGTCGACCATTCGTGGTAATAGCATAGGCAACCCTGTCTTCAGAGCCAAAAATCAAACGATCTTTATATAAAAAGGGCTTGGCCGCAATACCACCCTCCGTGGCATATTTCCATTGAAACTCGCCACTTTTAAGATCTAGAGCATATATATTATGATCGTAAACGCCAATGTAGAGCGTATTTTCGCTGGCTGCGGGCGATCCTCTCACTTCATCTTCGCACTTGAATTTCCAGATGGGCAGAATTGAGTCTCCAATTTCCTCAGCCTCTACCATTTCTCCCATTGGTCCCATAGGATATTGAGGGGGGTATTGCGGTGGATACTGAGGCGGATATTGCGGTGGATACTGCTGGGGCGGGTATTGTGGTGGATATTGTGGCGGATACTGTTGGGGTGGGTATTGCGGTGGATACTGGGGCGGATATTGTGGTGAAGCAGGCGGTTGTCCGGTTAGCGGTGCAGTGAAAGGCGATGAAGCCGGTAAAACTTGGGTGGAAGCTGCGCCCTCAGGCAGGGATTTGTCTTTTTGTAATGCGGTTGATAGAGCATCTTTTAGTTCCTGGGCGGATTGATACCGTTTGTCCGGATCATAATCCAGGGATTTCATTATAAGGCCATTCGTCTCTTGGGAAAGAGAAGGATTTAATAATATAGGTGGTTCTTCATGAAAGGTGAAAGGAGGTTCTAAACGTGGGTCTCGTTTGGTCAGTAAATGGTGTAAGGTAGCCCCTAATGCATAAATGTCAACCCGGCGGTCCATCATACCCTTATATTGTTCTGGCGGAGAATACCCCTCCGTACCAATCATCGTATGTTTTTCACCAGCCTCAAAGGCTTTAGCAATACCAAAATCAATCAAGGCAATTCTATTTCGTTTACGGAGCATAATATTAGAGGGTTTTAGGTCTCTAAAAATGATAGGTGGGTCCTGGTTGTGCAGGTATACCAGAACGTCGCAAACTTGGGTAGCCCAATCCAAGACCGTCTCCTCTTTTAACATCCCTTCGGTGTTTTCAAGGACATCTTCTAGATCTTCACCCTCAACATACTCCATAACCAGGTAGCTACGAACAGACTCGGTAAAGTAATCAAAAATCTTGGGTATACCCGGATGATCCAATTGCACCAGCAGGTTTGCTTCGCGTTCAAAGCTTTGAACAGCCAAACGGCGCACATGGGGGTCCGGCGTGGTGCTAATCATCTCTTTAATCGCGCACTTTCGGGTGACGCCACTAAAGCGTAAGTCTTGAGCCAGGTAAACAGCCCCCATTCCCCCAACGCCCAAAACCTTAATAATTTCATATCGCTTTTGAAGGACAGCCCCTTTTGGCAAAATATTTTCCTCAAAGCTACCTGAGCCTTGAGATTCCGATTCTGGCAGGCGTTGCGTTTCCCACGTCACTATATTCTCCTGATTATCAAGAAATTCTCATTTCTTAATTATATCTGTTCATACCGCTAAATGCAACTGGTACTTATCCCTCATCTGCCAACATTCACCAGCGAATATAACCTTTTGTGCTTATAAAAATAAGTGGTAGAACAAAGTTTTAGGTGGTGTAAATTGACAAGTTCGTAAAACCAGGACAGCCGAGAATTGAAGACAAAACAAAAGTCCGGCTTACCACAAAGTTATCTATGAAAAATGGGATTGCCTAAAGTTGCCCTCTGGGGATAAAAACAGGCAGCACTAACGCTCTATTTAGTTACCGGCTATAGTTTATAAAACCTTACTGTGACGATTATACTATATCCCCTTGTTTTACGTCAACCGTTCTTCCTTAAATGTATAGCCACTTTCCTAAATCTTCATTTGTGAGTTACCTTAATGGTGGTATAATCAAAGTGGCATATCTCTTTTAGCCTTTGACCATATCCCCTACCTGGAGTATTGACTGAAACATATGAAAACCATACTTTGTGTTGACGATGAACCTACTCAACTGATGCTTTTACGTCTGGCCCTGACCCGGGCCGGGTATCGAGTTTTAGAGGCACCAAATGGACAAAAAGGTATTGAAATGGCTATCGAGAATAAGCCAGCGCTGGTGATTATGGATTTAATGATGCCAGTGATGGATGGGGCAACAGCTATCTGGCACATTAAACAAAATCCAGCCACCAAAGACATCCCCATTCTTATTCTATCAGCTTATACTAGAGGCGATCAAGCCAAACGAGCGATGGAGGCTGGCGCATCGGAGTTGGTTTCAAAAAGCTTGATTCTGACGGAGCTAATTGATAAGGTCAAAAGTTACGTTCCGTAGTCTCAACAACCGACCATAATAAGATTAAAACTCGTAGCTATTCACCCGGTGGCAAAAACAGCCAAAGAAATCGAATAAGGACCAACCCCCATTGCTTTGAATGGACTATTTTGCAAAATAGGTCATCGTTTTAATCTCCATTTCGCTCCTGGCCAAGATTGTTTTCTGATTAAGCGTGCAAGACAATAATGGCCCGGTGTGCCGGGCGCCTGTGTTTTGCTGCTCAAAGTTGGTATTAGTGGTTGGTTAACAGCAGTCAGTCATTTTATGTACCTGTTGATCTTGCCAGGTCCATCTCTCTGCTTCGATAGCACATTTCCTAAATAAATAATACTGAATATGGAGGAATGCTATGTCTGTAGCCCCGACCCCCGACCTAAAAAGTTTGGTAGCGACTGTTTCCAAGGATACAGCGATAACGACTGGCCCGGAAACAACCACCTATGATTTATACGATCCGGCCTTATATATAAACCGGGAGCTTAGTTTGCTAGAGTTCAACTGGCGTGTTTTAGAAGAAGCCCAGGACCAAAGTCTACCGCTTTTGGAACGAGCCAAATTTTTGGCCATTTACAGTTCAAATATGGATGAATTTTTTATGGTTCGGGTGGCCGGCTTGAGGCAGCAAGTGGACGCGGGGGTGACCGATGCTCCAGCAGATGGGCTAACGCCGGCCGAGCAATTGGTGGCTATTCGCAAAAAAGTGCGGGCTAATTTGAAAGTGATGTATCGTTGCTTTGAAGACATACTGACCAAGTTGAGCGAAGCCGGCGTTCACTTGCTTAACTACGAGGACTTGACCAAATCCCAGCAAAATGGGGTCGACGAGTATTTTAAGAATCAAATCTTTCCGGTCCTGACCCCGCTGGCCTTTGATCCGGGTCGTCCCTTTCCTCATATTTCCAGCCTTAGTCTGAATCTGGCCGCGTTAGTGCGCGACCCGGAAGATGGTTCTGAATTTTTTACCCGGATTAAGGTGCCTAGCACTTTGCCTCGGCTGGTACCCGTCAAACGGATCCGGGGCGATAGCCAGCATACCTACCGCTTTGTCTGGTTAGAAGATTTAATTGCTCATAATCTATCTGATCTCTATCCCGGCTACGAGATCATAGAAACGCATCAGTTCCGTATTACCCGCAACGCCGACCTGGAAATTGAAGCGAATGAAGCCGGTGATCTGCTGGAAACCATCGAAGCCAACGTGCGCCGGCGGCGTTTTGGCTTTGTGGTCAGGCTAACCGTTGCCGCAGGCACATCGGGGTATATGCGCCAACTACTGGCTCAAAATCTTGAGGTAGCCCCGGAAGATATCTATGAAAGCAAAGGACCGTTAGGACTGAGTGGCTTGATGAGCCTGATGAAAATAGACCGGCCCAATTTAAAAGAACCGCCATACCAACCCATCCTTCATCCACGCTTGCGCAACATGGAGCGTCGCTCCGAAATCTTCGATGCCATCCGGGAAGGCGACATCTTGGTGCATCATCCCTATGACTCATTTGAGCCGGTCGTCGATTTTCTCAAGGCCGCTGCTCGTGATCCGGATGTTTTGGCCATTAAACAAACGCTCTATCGCGCCGGCACCAACTCGCCCGTGGTTGATGCTTTGATGGAAGCCAGCGAGAACGAAAAGCAGGTTGCCGCTCTGGTTGAACTAAAAGCGCGCTTTGATGAGGAAAGTAATATTGTCTGGGCCAGAGCCCTTGAACGGGTCGGCGTGCACGTGATTTACGGCTTTATGGGCCTGAAAACACATACCAAGATTTGCCTGGTTATCCGGCGTGAGGATGACTCCATTCGTCGCTACGTCCATCTTTCTACCGGCAACTATAATGCCATTACGGCCAAGATTTATACAGATATGGGCCTTTTTACCTGTAGACCCGACTTTGGGGCCGATGCCTCGGATTTATTTAATGCTTTGACCGGATACTCGAAAAAAGAAGATTATAAAAAATTCCTGGTTGCTCCCCACACCTTGCGTACAGGTTTTGCTGCCTTGATCGACCGGGAAATCAAATGGGCTCAAAAAGGTGTTCCGGCCAAACTCATTTTTAAGATGAACTCCCTGATCGATCCCAAGTTTATTCGACAACTTTACCAGGCTTCACAAGCGGGAGTGCAGATAGATTTGGTGGCGCGCGGCATTTGTGGCTTGCGGCCGGGTATTCCTAATCTCAGCGATAACATCCGGGTGATTAGTATTGTCGGGCGCTTTCTGGAACATACGCGCATCTACTATTTTCATAACGGGGATAATCCCGACATTTACGTCGGCTCGGCCGATTTGATGCCTCGCAACCTAAATCGGCGTATTGAAACCCTTTTTCCTATCGAAGATTTGACTATCAAACAAGAATTGATCGAGTCGCTCGAAATTTCGCTGGCCGACAATGTCAACGCTCGCGAGCTGAGGGCTGATGGTACCTATGTACAACGCGTACCTGGCGATAATGAAACGCCCAGAGATAGTCAGACCGAGTTTATGGCCAGAGCTAAGAGCCGATAACCAAGAGAATTTATTCAATTAGGAGCATTTTTAATGTCTGAACAACCCCTGGACCTTTCGTCAGTGCGAGTCCAATTTCCAGCTTTACAGGAAACGGACGAGCAGGGTCGTCCTTACGTTTATTTCGACGGACCGGGTGGTACCCAGGTGCCACAAACCGTGATTGAGGCCATAGCCGATTACTTTAGGCAGGCTAACGCCAATCATGGGGGGCACTTCATCACCAGCCGGCGTAACGATGAAACCGTTGACCAGGCCCGAGAGGCAATGGCTGATTTTCTCAACGCCTCCTCACCCCAGGAAATCGTTTTTGGCCCCAATATGACCACCCTCACTTTTAACTTCAGCCGGGCCATTGGCCGTACCCTGCGCCCCGGCGACGAAATTATCGTGACCCGCCTGGATCACGATGCGAATATAGCGCCCTGGCTGGCCCTGGAGGAGCAAGGGGTGGAAGTCAAATGGACCGATTTTGACGTAGAAGATTGCCGGCTCGATCTTGAGCATCTGGCCTCACTTCTCACCGAGAAAACCAAATGGGTGACCGTAGGCTACGCTTCCAATGCTGTCGGTACCATCAACCCCATTAGCCGTATTGCCGCTCTGGCCCGCAATGTCGGCGCTAAACTGTGGGTCGACGCCGTGCACTATGCCCCGCACGGTCCCATTGATGTGCAAACGTTGGGCTGTGATTTTTTGGTCTGCTCTGCCTATAAATTTTTTGGCCCGCACGTGGGCGTGGTGTGGGGACGGTTGGAATTGTTGGAGCAATTAGCGGCCTACAAAGTTCGGCCGGCAAACCCCAACCCGCCCTATAAATTCGAAACAGGTACCCAGAACCACGAGGGATTGGCCGGCCTTACGGCCGCCATCAATTACCTGGCTGCCCTGGGCCGGGAATATGGTAACCAGGCTACCCTGGAGAGAACCACCGGACTGGACAATTATGAGGGGCGACGAAAAGAGCTGAAACAAGCTATGCATTGTGTGGTCGCTTATGAACGTCCCCTGTTCACTTATATGTTGGCCGAACTACAAACCATCCCCGGTATAACCGTCTATGGGATCACTAACCCGGTAGAATTTGATGAACGCTGCCCCACCCTGGCCTTTACCAGGGAGGGTTTTACGCCCCAAGAGATTGCCATTCACCTGGGCAACCAGGGTATTTTTGTCTGGGATGGTAACTACTACGCTCTGAGTGTCACCGAGCGACTGGGCCTGGAGGAATCCGGGGGGATGGTCCGGGTTGGTCTGATCCATTACAACACCCAGGCCGAAGTGGATCGTCTGCTGACTGCTTTGCGCGAGATGTAAGATGAATTTGGGAACTGTGCTGTGGTTGCACGACCGGGTGGGAAACGCAGCCCCCCTCTTTATGGCCCTGGTCGGTCTTCTGAGTCTGATTAATTATATACGGGGTCGTCATGTGGATGGTAGCATCATCGGCGCTGTGGTGATCGGTGAAATCATGATGCTTACTCAGGCCAGTATGGGCATCATCCTGTTAATATCCGGCCTGTCTCCAGCTCGTCCCATCCATTTTTTATACGGCAGCCTGGCCGTTTTGGCTTTGCCGGCCCTATGGGTCTACACTCGGGGGGCAACCGACCGGCGAGCCTCACTCATCTGGGGCCTGGCTGGCCTGTTTATGATGGGCTTGACCCTTCGGGCCATTGGCACGGCCGCCTAGAGAATCATACTGCCAAACAATTTTTACGTTTGACGTTTGATTCATGTATAATATTGCGCATTCTAGCACAAGGTGAAAGCCTATAATGAGTGAACGCAAGATACGGATCCTGGTGGCCAAGCCCGGTCTGGATGGGCACGATAGAGGGGCCAAAGTGGTTGCCCGGGCGTTGCGTGATGCCGGCATGGAAGTGATTTACACCGGTCTGCGCCAAACCCCGGAAATGATTGCCGAAGCAGCCCTGCAAGAAGATGTGGACGTGGTGGGGCTCTCCATCTTATCGGGGGCCCACATGAGCCTGCTACCCAAAATTATCGAGCAACTCAAGGCAAATGAGTTAGAGGATGTGCTGGTGGTTGTCGGCGGTATCATTCCCGACGAGGATATTGAACCATTACGGCAAATCGGGGTCCATGGTGTTTTTGGACCGGGCACGTCAACCAATGATATTATTGCTTTCATTCGTGAGAACGTAGCCGTTGACGTCACTGGTTGAGCAGATTCTACAGGGCAAGCGACGAGCCATTGCCCGGCAAATATCTCAGATTGAGAACAATCAGGCCAGGGCGCTCAACACATTGATAGAACTCTACCCCCACACCGGTCAAGCTTACCTCATTGGGATTACGGGTGCGCCCGGCACCGGTAAATCAACCCTCGTTAATGAGATGGCTAAAGTTTATCGCCGCCAGGGCCAAACCGTGGCCATCCTCTCCATTGATCCGACCAGCCCTTTCACCGGGGGGGCTATTCTGGGTGACCGCATCCGTCTGAAAGATTTGGCCGGCGACCCCGGCATTTTTATGCGCAGTATGGCCACCCGGGGCAGTTTAGGCGGCCTGGCTCGCGCCGCAGCCGGCGCTATCCAGGTGTTTGATGCGGCCGGCTTTCAAATCATCATCATCGAAACCGTCGGCGTCGGCCAGGCAGAGGTGGAGATTGCCCGTCTGGCCCACAGTGTGGTTGTGGTGGAAGCACCCGGTCTGGGTGATGATGTGCAAGCGATTAAGGCCGGGTTACTGGAAATCGCCGATATTTTTGTTGTTAACAAGGCGGACCGGGAAGGCGCGGACCAAACAGTAGCCGCCCTCAATATGATGCTTGATTTAGGTCGGAACGGTCCCTCTAAATCTGTTTTGCATCATGGCCTCTTTATGGACGTCCCCCCCTCATCTAAGGACCCGGCCGCAGAAGCCACATGGCACGTCCCTGTCTGCCAAACCATTGCCACGACCGGTCAGGGGGTTGAAAAAGTCGTAGAGCTCCTGACTCAACATCAGGTCCATCAAACGACCAGCGGGGTGTTGCGGCAACGAGAACGCGGCCGTTTGATTTTCGAAATCGAGCAGATTCTCAAAGAGCGTTTATTGGCCAACTTGAGGGCCAATTTGTCGTCGGCTCAACTGAACCAAACGTTGGAAAAAGTGGTCACACGCCAGCTTGACCCTTACACTGCCACTGATATACTACTTAGTATAGGGGAAGATAAAGGTGAACGTGAGCTCTGAAATATGTTACTTTGTCTGACCAATAACAGGCGTCGTCCATTTAATTTTTGCGATGCTTTAACCTTAAAGAAAAGAAGGGTGGGTCCATCTTTACCCCATTCCGGCAAATCTGCCACCGGGGAGGCAAAATGATGTACGGAGAAATAGCTCTTTTCAGTGGAAACGGCAATCCGCAACTGGCCCAAGAGGTTAGCCAGGCTCTGGCTGTACCACTTTGCCCGGCCAATGTTTTTAAGTTTGCTAATCAGAACATCTTTTGCCAGTTGCTGACCAGTGTCCGGGGCAAAGATGTTTTTATTATTCAGCCCATTGCTGTTTCTTATAACGAAGAAGGAGAGATGGCCTCGGTTAACGATAATCTGATGGAACTGCTGATCATGATTGATACGGCCAAACGCGACTCGGCCGGACGTATCAGTGCTGTTGTCCCTTACTACGGTTATGGCCGCACGGACAAAAAGGACCAGCCCCGCGTGCCGATTACCGCTCGCCTGGTCGCCGACATGATCAGCGTGGCCGGAGCCGATCGCTTTTTAACCCTGGATTTGCATGCCGGGCAAATCCAGGGTTTTTTTAACATTCCCGTTGACGAGATTACGGCTTTTCATCTTATAAGCGATTATGTCAGAAATAAGCATATTTCCAACGCGGTGGTCGTGGCCGGCGATATTGGCGCCACCAAACGCTCGCGCAACTTTGCTCAGGACCTGGTTTTGCCCTTGGCCGTTATCGAAAAGCGCCGCGTACAAAAAAAAGATGGCAGCCAGGCCAAGGTACTGAATATCATTGGTCAGGTACAGGGGAAAAACTGCATCATCTTTGACGACGAAATCGACACGGCCGGCACGATGGTCGAAGCCATAGTCTTTTTGAAAAAACAAGGAGCGCAAGATATTTATGCCTGTGTGACCCACTCCGTGTTTTCTGACCCGGCCGTGCAACGGCTGAGCCGAGCCCCGGTCAAAGAAGTGGTGGTCACCAACACCATCGCCCTGCCGCCCCATAAAAAATTTAGTAATTTGACCACCCTCTCCGTGGCCCCTCTCCTGGCCGAGGTGATTCGCCGTATTCACCTGGGTATTTCTGTAGGAGAGCTTTTTAATGAATGAGGGAGGGAAAGCGTATTAGGAGATTTCTTTTTGATAGAACAACAACTGGCCTATCTCAATGCCCCGTTGAAGCTCGAATTTGAAGCAAAGGTTGTCCATAAGACCAGGGCTGACAAGGGTCAAATTGACGTTATTCTGGAGAAAACCTACTTCTACCCGACCGGTGGGGGCCAGGCCCATGATACCGGCATCTTGGGAGAGGCGCAGGTGGTTGATGTCTTCAAGGACAAAGTGGGCCAGGTGGTGCACCGGCTTGACCGGGACATCTCCGGATCAATTGTCCCGGCCAAAATTGATTATGACCGTCGTCTGGGCCATATGCAGCACCATTCTGCCCAACACATCCTGTCGCGATCTCTGGAAGCCTGGCTGAGGTTGGAGACCCTGTCGGTCAAGATTAGCGCCGATACGCCGTCCACCCTCGATGTACCACTGGCAGACCTGACTCAGGCCGAGTTAGAGCGTGTGGAGCGGTTTGCTAACGGCATTATTTTTGAGAATCGTCCCATCAAATCCTATTTTATTACGGACGAGCAAATCCATACCGTGCCCTTCCGCCGTCCCCCAACCGTCAAGGGCCAAATCCGCGTGGTTGAAGTTGATTCGTTTGATTATTCTGCCTGTGGCGGCACCCATTGCCCCACTACAGGCATGATTGGCCTGGTAAAAATCCTTAAGACCGAGAGCAAAAACAAAAAGTTACGTCTTCATTTTGTGGCCGGCAATCAAGCCTTGCACTATTTTCAGCATTGTCACCACATCGTGACAGAGATCAGCCGGAACCTGAGTACAGCGCCTGATGAGGTGGCAAACCTCGTCCACCAGCAAACAGAACAGTTGCGATTAGCGCAGAGAGAAGTCGAACGGCTTAGGGGAGAAATTTTGTCTCTGGAAGCTCAGCAGCTTTTGGAGCGAGCCGAAAAGTTTGGGGCTTACCGGTTAATTTTGACGACGTTCGAAGATCGGTCTTTCAATGAGCTGCGTCAACTGGCCAAGCTGTTACGAGAAGAAGAGGATGTCATCGCGGTGCTGGCCGGTTACGATGGTCAAAAGCTATCCGTAATTGTGAGTTGTGCCGACAACACTAACGTCAGGGCTAAAGAACTGCTGGCAAAACAATTGGCCCGAATTGGGGGTAAGGGTGGTGGTGATAACAAAATGGCCCAGGGGGGCGGCCAGGCGACGGAGAAGCAAATTGAAACATTTTTTGACGATACCAGGGATTACATCTCGAAGACGGGGAAATAACACATTATGACCAAGACAATTCTGGTAGTCGATGATAAAAAAAATTTACGGGACCTGGTCAAGGCGTATTTGACAAAAGAAGGCTTCCGGGTGGTGACTGCCGAGGATGGCCGCAACGCTCTCTTTGTGGCGCGTCAGGAAAAACCAGACCTGATTATCCTCGACATTATGATGCCCGAAATGGATGGCTATGAATTTATGCGCATCTTCACCCGAGAAAAGGAAACCCCCATTATTCTCTTGACCGCCAAATTAGAAGAGTCGGATAAGGTGTTGGGCTTAGAACTCGGTGCTGATGACTACGTGACCAAACCGTTTAGCATGCGTGAACTCGTAGCCCGTGTTCGGGCTGTTTTACGTCGGGTTAACAAAGATGCCCTGGTCACGGAGGTTTTGCGTGCCGCCGACATCATGCTTGACAAAGGGGCCCGACAGGTACAGGTGGGCAACCGGCCCGTCAATCTGACCCCCTCCGAGTTTGACCTGCTGACCACGTTGATGTCAACCCCGGGGCGGGTGTTCTCACGCTCAGAATTGTTGGACTACCTGCAAGGTGATACCTTCGAACGCGTTGAGCGCACCATAGATGTCCATATCAGAAATCTGCGGGCTAAAATTGAGCCAGACCCGAAAAACCCGCGCTATGTGGAAACAGTCTTTGGGGTTGGCTATCGCTTTTGTCCGGACTTTATGACGACCGAAACCTAACCGATGACCCGCTCACTAACGCTGAAACTCATCTTTGCTTTTCTAATTATCAGCCTGATCGGGGCGGCCCTGGTGGCCCTCTTTGCCCGGTGGTCGACTATCACCGAATTTGATCGCTTTTTGTTAGAACAGGCCCGGGCAAACTTTATTGCTGACGTTTCTATCTACTATCAGAGTGTAGGTTCGTGGGCCGGCATTGCGGACATATTTGGCCAGCAGAGGAATCCACCCCCTCCGGTGCCCAGGCCAGCCGCTGACACAAACAATTTACCCCCACCACCGCCGCCACCAGCCGCTCCACCACGGTTTGGATTAGTAGATCAAAACGACTACGTGGTTATCCCTATCGGTCAGTACCGCCTGGGTGATCGGGTGCCGGCTGCCGAGGTTGCCCAGGGAACGCCGGTTGAAATTGACGGCCAGGTGGTCGGCATCGTTCTCAACCCCGCCGAAACCCTAGAGCGTGATACCCTGGAACGGCAATATTTGGACCGGATCAATCAGGCTTTGCTTAAGGCCGCTTTTGGGGCCACGGCCATTGCCTTACTCTTGGGCATTCTTCTGACCCGTACCCTCACCCGCCCCTTGCGCGAACTGACGACCGCCACCCGCGCTATGTCTAAAGGGGACCTGGAGCAGCGCGTGCCTGTTCGCTCTAAGGATGAATTGGGAGAATTAGCCGCATCCTTCAACCAGATGAGCGCCGATCTGGTCCGGGCCAACCAGTTACGTCGCCAGATGACGGCCGATATTGCCCACGACTTACGCACACCCTTGAGCGTAATCAAGGGATATACCGAGGCGTTGAGTGACGGGGTCTTAGAGCCCACCCCAGATACGCTGCGGGTGATGCACCAGGAGGCCGAACATCTGAGCCTTTTGGTCCAAGACCTGCGCACTTTATCCCTGGCGGACGCAGGCGAGTTGAAGTTAAACCGCCAACCCGTCTCTCCGCGAGAGTTGTTAGAACGAACGGCCACTGCCCATATACCCCAGGCTCAGCAATTGAATATTGCCGTACAAGTTAAAGTTGGGGCTGAGTTGCCAGAAATAAAGGCCGATCCAGACCGAATGGCCCAGATGTTGGGGAACCTGGTCAGTAATGCCTTGCGATACACGCCCGAAGGGGGGCAGATTATCCTGTCTGGCCAGCATCAAGAAAATGCTGTCCTGTTGAGCGTGCAAGATAACGGGACGGGCATTGCCCCGGATAAGTTGCCCCATATTTTTGCCCGCTTTTATCGGGGGGAAAAGTCCCGCCAACCAGATCATGCCGGGTCGGGCTTAGGGCTGGCCATTGCCAAGGCGATTGTTGAAGCCCACGGGGGGACGATTGCGGCTGAAAGCGAACCCGGTCGGGGAACGACCTTCACTATGACCCTACCGGTTAGTTGATAAGCGCCTGTTTTGTTGCTCGTAACTATTCTCTTTCATGTCATTCTGAGGAGCGTAGCGAGAAGAATCTCCTATTTGGTTGGTCCAAAGAAGCCGGGAGACTCTTCGGCTTCGCTTCGCTACGCCTCAGAGTGACAAAAATAATCATAAATACGCTTCGAAAGCCGGGCCACCAGTAGCCCCCCTTCATTATCCGGGTCAGGCCGATGGTCCTGACAGTCGCGAGTAAAGATAACCAGGGCGTAAGAAAGGGAGGAACTGGTGATAATGGCCGCATCGTTGACGGTACCGCGCAGCATGCCCACTTTATTGGCAATGGTGATTATCTGAGGTAGGCTGTACTCGACCGCAAAAGGGTGGTAAGGCAGGTAGCGGGGGATGTAGGTCATATACTGCTGGCGACGCATAAGGGCTAACATCTGCTGGCTAACGGCCGGATTAATCAATTGCTGCCGGGCCAACTTCAGCAGCAGGCCTAAAAAGTCGGCGGGTGTGCCGGTGTTGTCTACCGTGGCGTCGAAAATAAAGGACCGGCCCATGGTGGTGTTGAGCATTCCTAAGGTTTGCAAGCGAGCATTGATTCGGGTCAGGCCGCCGACCTGCTCGATGAGCAGATTGGCGGCCGTGTTATCACTGACGGTGATGGCTAAGGTGGCTATGTCTTGTAAACTAAGCCGTAAATCCGGCTGCAAATCCTTAAGCACGCCCGAGCCGCCGACCTGGTCCTCGGCCTTGATTGCGACTTGGTAATCGGGCGCAAGTTCACCCGCCGCCACTTGAGCAAAATATTCGGCCAGCAGGACCAGCTTGATGACGCTGGCCGTTGGGAAAAGGTGGTCAGCGTGGTAGAGAATTGGCTTATCCCCATCGATACGCTGCGCGGCTAAACCGAACTGTCCACTGAAGCTTTTAGTCTCATCTTCAAAATAGGCCCATAGGTTTTTGAGTTGATCTGTCATGGTATGTTTCGACTAGATAAGTGCTTATCGTGATACGATGTAGGCAAAAATCGCGGCGATGGCATACGCCCCGGCCCCAACCAACAAGACGCTGTTGAAACCGGCCAGCATAGCCATGGTAACCGCTCCGGCCGAACCGACCACGGTCATCAGGCCATTGACGGCCCAGGCCAGGGCAACCTGACGGTCACCGTTTTCAAACTGGCCGACGAACCGGAGGCCAAGTGGAAAGGGCATCCCCAGCAGGATGGCCAGGGGTAAGACACTAACGGACGCAACTAAGCCTCTGCTAAATGTTTGACCGGTGCGGAAGGTTTGACTAAGCCAGGGCCAAATGAGGAGCCACAGCAGCACCAGTCCCACAATCATGACTATGACCCCAAACAATCGTTTTTGCCTGGACAGGTCGGGCCAGCCACCGGCCAGATGACTGCCCACCCCACCGCCAATGAGCAAAACCCCCAAGATGGTTGTCACGGCCAGCGTGGGATGCCCCAGAAATAAGCGAGTCTGTTGGATGAGGGCAATTTCTATGGTAATAAAGCCGACTCCCAAGGCGGCAAAGTAAATGGGCACATATCGGGCCAATGGTTCGACCCTATGTCGCTGGGAGATAACCAAACTCACCAAGCCGATCAGCACAATCGCTCCCAGGCCCCACAACAATGGCCGTAAACTTTCCGGCAAACCGCGTTCAAATTGGTAGAAAAAAGGCCGGTCGTCGCTGGTGGGCGAGACATCCGAGGAAGAGGCGGTGATAATATCAGCCAACGTGGTTTCACCGGCCAAGATGCCCTCCAGGGTTGGCCCGCCGGCCACGCCCGGCACAAAAAGTGGCACAAAATCGACTCGGGCGGCTACACCAGCATAAGCCAAAGCATCATCTTGACTGAAAGGGTGGTCTTGCACCATCAGCAGCGGAATGGGTGGGTCGGCATCCGGGTCAAGGAAAACCGCCAGGTGAGCCATTGCTTCGGCTTCAGACAGCCCGCGAGCCCGGCTCAGGGCGGTGGCGGCTGTGACCATGGCCCGGGTCAGAGTTAGTTCATCGTATAATTTCATGGCAATCTGGCCGCCTGGTTGCAGATGATCGAGATAGTCGATGAAAGCTTCAACCGTGTAGATGGTGTTCTCGGTCAGGGCGTAGCCGCTGCGTTCGGCGGCCAGGGTGACCACTTGCGAAAGGTAAATCAAGTCGTACCTTCTGCCTTCACGACGCAACAGGCTGCGGCCTTCGTCGACGATGACCCTGACTCCCGGCTGTCGATACAGATCGCCGTGATAAGCAGCAAACTTATTGACAATAGCCACGCTGGCCGGATTGACCTCCACAGCGGTAATGGCTTGAGCTTGACCGCTCAGGCCAAACCAGATGTCCAAACCGCCCCCTGGCCCGACTACCAGCACTTGCTTTGGCTGGGCGGTGGCAAAAGGAAAAAAACCGATGTCGGTGCGTAATAAATTGATATCTCCGGCAGGGGGCATCACCGAGCCGGCCGCCCCGTCGATGTACATTTGATAAGGCTGGCCCTGACCGGGATCGACCAAATCAGTCCGGGCAAAAGAGTCCCAGGTGGTATGGATAATGCGGCCACCTGTGGCCAGGCTGGCGGTAATGGGTTTGGTTGCGGACAGGCTGGCCATATCAACCGTGAGCCAGTTCATCGAGGGAGTTAAATGGGTGCATTCCCAAAATATGACAAATGATAAGGAGTCCTTCACGATCCCCCCAAGTTGTGAACCAGTTGTGCTTTTTGGCGGGTCACATTTCGCAAGAAGATATGCCATCGACCTGACAACAACTGTGAGCGCAAGAACAAAAAGTATTCGGCCATCTCCTGGGTCCAAAAAGTACCGGCGGCTTTGAGCCGTAAATTGATGATCCGCCGGATGGCACTTTCGACACACCCACTGCCACAGGGCAGATGCAAGGCCTTGAAGGTTTCATACTGCATCCGTGGCTCGTTGCGTTCAAAGTAATCGTGCCATTTTTTGAGGGCCTGCTCTCTCTTTTGGCCACTCAATTGGTCAGATATCTGTTTGTACAAACCCTGAATATCTCCTTGCCAGAGCATCAACTTCCATTTTTTGGCCAGTTTAGCCAGTTTTCTGCCGGTCAGGGGCAGCAAATCGATAATTTCCTGCAAATTCTGTTTGGCATGGGTATAGTCTAGCACCTGATAGAGCGGACATCCACGTCCTAATCCCATCTTGACACATAGCTTTTCCACCCCCGCCCAAATCCAGGGAGCGCCATCGCCACAAAAGACGATGCGCTTGACCGCTGACAAGTCCAAGGCGGTCAAGTATTGTTCCAGCAAGGCAAACATCGCTTCGTGTTGGCCCATAGTGGCGTCGTGTAAGGGATCGAACTCTTTGACCACCTGGCCTTGGGCGTCTAAAAGATAAAGGGTGAACAGCTTGGGCTCTTTCCAATCCGTATGATAACCCTGTCGTTTCTGACCCTTCTTTTTTCGGCCTCGTTTCGGCCGTCGCTCTCGCAAACGCCCCCCATCTATCCCCACCACCAGTGTGTATCCCGCCAGATTTTCGGTCCCCGCCAACGAAATCTGGCCTCGAAACTCTAACCCAACTGCCCCCAACTGCCGGCATAACCGCCGCATTGTTTTGACATCAATACTCACCCCTCGTCCGGCTAGCATCTCTTTGGCCACCTCAAACGAGGGGCTCAACACCGCCAGTTTCACCACTTCACTGACAAACTGAGGACTGCTTCGTCCGATAATGCCCAGTGCATCTAGCCCCAGATAGGCTCCACGCCCATTGGGTCCTCGTTTCTTGCGCCGCTTTTTGGAGCGAGCTTTGGTAAAGTAGGGCGCAGACACCCTAATGGTTTGACCATTCGCCAAACGTAAGGTGACTGACCGGTACTCCTTAAACCGCATCGCCAACTTGCCCCCCCATCGCTTCAGACAAGCTAACAACTTGCCCTCAGACAACAGTTCATTGAGCACCCTCTCTATCAGAGTTGCCGATAAGGTGTTGAGTATCTCCGTCAAGGCTTGCTCGAAAACAGCCAAATCAAGCGTTTGCCTGAGTTCTTGTTCCAGTTGTTCGAGTTGTTCCTTTACTTCTCCAACAAAATTCTGTAAAATTGTCTCTGGCATCATTTTCTCCTTTGCGTTTTGGCCAACGCGTTTTTATGGGTTTAAGGAGAAGATGATGCTCTTTTACTATTTTTTGTCAAATGTCATTTTTTGGGATTGCACCCGAG
>DAOUMU010000438.1:0-5379 GCA_034409055.1 Anaerolineae bacterium | reverse complement strand
CAGAGGTAAGACTTAATTCTTTCCTATTTCTTTAGAAATTTCGGTGCTTTCGGCCTAAAATCTTGTCTTTTTGCCTTGTTGCCCTATTTATTACCCTGTTCTTACCATCTTTTGCGATTTGTGCCCTCATATAAAGTATTTCTGTATTATCAAGAGCTTTTATTAATGCCTTTTCTGTTTCCTTATGCTCTGTAAGTTCTTGTTCAAGTTTCTGATTAGCTGTTTGTAATTCACTGGTGCGTAAATTTACTAACTCCTCAAACCGATTTTCACTTTTATACAACGCTTCTTGGGCACGTCGCACATTAATCACCATCTGGTTAAAGGTGCTTGCCAGCCGGCCCAGTTCGTTAGAAGCCGAAATATCTACCGAAACCGACAGATCTCCGTCAGCCACCCCTTCGGCGGCCCAAACTAATTGTTCAACCGGCTTTGTCAGACGTTTGGACATAAGCCAACCAGCTATTATCGCTAAAGCCATACCTGCCAATAAGCTTATTATCATAGTCCGGCGGAGGTCTGCAACTTCAGCTTCCAGTTTGGTTAGGGGAGTTTGGATAACAACCCCCCATCTCAATTCTTTAACTGGTGTGTGTATCCCAACAACCATCCGTCCTAACTCGTCAACGTAATTTTCCGAAATACCGGTAGGCCCTGATACCAAAACTTTCCTAAGCGCCAAATCGGTGAGCGCAGGCAACTTGGCTAATTCTGTCCTCTGGCTATGGGCAATCGCTTGTCCATTAGGGGCAAAAATCACTGCTGTTTCGTCAGGGGGTAAGGTCAGTAGTTGCAAAATGGTTTGTATCCGGGCAAGGTTGACTTCGGCTACCAGAACGCCTACCACCTGCCCAGCCGGGTCCAATTCAGGATTTTTTGTAATGGGTCGAAAGATAGTGAGCATTAGGGCCTGCTCATTTTCAGACAGGTAAACATCAGAGATCAACTCATGACCTTGTTGGGCTATTTGAAAACCATACGTACCTGCTATATTTTTCAGAGGTTGTCTATCTGTACGCGCTATTTGCTCGCCAGATAATTCGACCACATAAATAGTTGTAAAAATAGGGAAACGAGCCTGATAGTCTGTGAGGATTTCTGTTGCCCCAGCCGGGTCCATTGATCGAATTACATCAGACTCTGCCATAAACAAAAGAAGAGAACGAACATCTCCCATTTCTAAAGTAATCTCATCAGCAATGCGTTGGGCCAATATCTGGTGTCCTTGCAAAATATTGTTAGTTACAATACGTTGCGCCAAGGAGGTAACTGCCCATTCAGATGTACCCAGCGATAAAACTACTATGACAACAAAAACTATCAGGATTTGATGGGAAAGTTTAGAAAATTTCATAGCTCAAGTTCAGTACCAGTGCGGAGCTATCTGTTTAGGGTTCCGACAGTCAAAATGCCAATTATAGCTCAGGTTGAGTGAATTGCAAGATGTTTTTTAGACGAAATGTCGTTATGATATTCACTGTGTACCCATCATAATTGTCTTGCACTTGTTCTAAACATGTGCCAACTTCATTACCTATTCTTCTTCATATAGTTATCTCCATAATAGCCAATACCACATTTCCTCAATTTCAATTATAATAGTAAATCGGTTAAAATAAAAATGGTTTTTTAGTGCAATACCCATAGCAAACCTGTGTTCGCACATTGCGCAACAAATCGTTAGAGCAGATACCAGCGAGAATGAATTCCTCGGGCGGATACTTGGGGGGCAGGCTTGGGGTGCGAAGCCCACGGGCCAACGGCTTAACCTGCCAGCCGTAAAGCGGGAGCGGCCCAGGGAAGAAACAGAAGGGTGAACGAAGGTGAAGCGTTGCCGTCTCGTCATTGGGGAACAGCGAAAGCGGCTGCTGACCCACAAGGTCAAACGCTGTGGTCAACACGTGCCCTGGCGGGCAGTGCCAGGGAAGGTATGAGGAGGGGCGGACTGCCAGAGAACCCAGTACTGCTCGGCATAAATCCTTCAGTAGTTTTCGCTCTAGCCGGTTCCGTGAACCGGCGATTTTGGCCGCCAAAGACGCGGGTCACGGACCCGCTTGGAGCAAAAAGCAGACAGTGCGAAGACCTGTGCAGCTTTGCTGCCTCCCTGTGGGATAATAACTACTGAAAGACTTTCGCCGAGGTGTACTAGCTGGTAGCGACATCATTGCCCCCTCCGGGATAAAGACGCCACCTTACCTGTTTCGTTTCTCCTTGACTATCAACTGCGCGCAAGCGAGTCCAATGTTCTCCCTCTGGGAAAGCGAGCCGCAAGGTGAGCCGATAGGGCTGCGGGTCAGGGATGCTGGACGCGAAGCGAGCGAAAGCCCTCTGGTAACGAGAGGGATAGGGATTCAGACTTTGCTCCACGCGAAAGCGGGCAGACTTCCAGTAGGCTCATAACCTCCCAATCACAACGCTGCCCGACCGCTTTAACGGTCGGGCAGCGCCTATCCCTATTCAGTTGTATGGAACACAATGTTCGAGTTTACCAATGAATGATGTCGGCACCCACCGTAATCCGTGTGGCTGTCCATACGCCATTCACAACTTCTCCTTGCACACTTACATTTTGATCGACTGCCAGATCAGCCAAGGAAATGACTACAGTGCCGGTCTGAGTCTTGAGCAAGAAACGTGTACTGTCTGTAGTCTGAATTTCGAGTGTCTGCCCGATATATGGACGAACAATTGGCTTGCCGGCCAACACATTGACGGTGATGGTACTACCCTCGATAGCGGTAATCCTACCCGTGAGTGTGAACAGAGTACTCTGTCCCGAGGCATTAGTATTGGCCGCGAATGCCGGGATAGCGCTGATTAATAACATAGCGACGACCAGTAGGATAAATAGTGATTTTTTCATGGCAACATCTCCTTAAAGTAATATGGATGGATAGATTGGACTTCAATATTATAAGACGCACATCGGACTGCGTAGATACGGACAAACTGTATAAATTCGCAAGTTATGTGTGACGGGGTTCTATGGGGATTACTTGAGACTTTAGCAGAGGGATAAATTTTTTTAGATCGGTAGATATAGAGGATAAAAGATGTATCACAACCCAAAGGTGGGCAGAATGAATACGAAAGAGAATACATGGGATTTACGAACCTCATTCTGGTGGATCATGATTATTGTTGTGGCATGTCTGATCTATGCTACGGGGATTTCCCATGAAAGTATCTGGTATGATGAAGCGTATTCCGCCGTAATGGCCGAGTACTCGCTCGGCAAAATTATCACCTTCGTAGCGTATGATAATCATCCCCCTCTCTATTACTTGCTACTGAGAATGGTGCGGGTGGTTTTAGGAAATTCTGAATGGGCTTTGCGTGTATTATCTGTGGTTGGGGCAGTGGCGCTTGTCGGCCTTGGGGCAGGTTCGGTTCGCCGGATATTCGGGAATAAGACCGCCTTTATCTATGCTGCTCTAGTCCTCTTCACACCTGGCATCTTAATTTATGCCCATGAAGCCAGAATGTACACCCTGGCCATATTTACCGTAACCGCCGGCGTATTGTATGGGTATCTTGCGGCTCAGTATAATCGCACGGGCTATTGGGTTTGTTTTGGCCTGGCAACACTGACGGCCGCCTACCTGCATTATTATGGCCTAATAGCGGCCTTCTACACCCATCTGTTTGTGTTTTTCTGGCTCTTGATAAAAACGCGGGAGCATTTGAAAGCCTATCTTATCACGGGCGCAGTTGTGCTGGCGGGGTATCTTCCCTGGCTGGTCGTGTTTGTAAAGCAAGTTATAGATGTCAAAAGGGGCTTCTGGATTGGTCCTGTTTCTATTGATGCCGTTTTAGGAGCGCTTCATAAGCCGTTTGCCTATAAAGAATTTTTTCCCGATGTGCTGCCTACAATGAGCATTGCGCTCCTTTTTTCTCTAATCCTGATTATTTTCGGGGTGGTTTTTGCAAAAAAGAAGAAGGCAGAGAAAGAACTGACGTTTAACCTGTTTTTGCTGTTTGTATATTTCTGCACCATGGTAACGCCGATTATTGTCTCGCTGGTCCTTGCGCCGGTATTTCACCCCCGGTATATGATCGTCTGCGTAGGATTGTTTTTACTCCTTTTAAGCCTGGGTATCAGCTTGCTCCCCGTTAGATTTTTGCAACCAGTAGCCGTAGGAATCTTTGCGCTCTTAAATGTTTTTACGCTCAAAGACATCTATACTCAGCAATTCAATTACCCTATGAAAGCGGTGGCCCAAAGCCTTAAGCATGAGATTCAACCGGGTGATCTTATCGTCACGTCCGATTCGTATTCCATGGGACCTGCCCTGTACTATTTCCCCGAAGCTGTGCATTATTACTCTAACAATAGCATAGAAGCGCAATGGGAGCACGTTCTCGAACCGTTTACTCCCTATCTGCACGATGATGAGGATCGGGAGGACCTGTTCTCAACTCATCAGTCATTCTGGTATATCACATGCAATACCGGACTCTCAAAGAATGTATCGACAATTCTTAATGATGAGAAAGGCTGGGAAGAGTCCCTCGAACCAAGGACGTATTCGGAACCCTTTTCTTTTGTTGCGTTTACAGTGTCAAAATTTACCTATACCGGTCAAGAGAATGCTCAACAACGAGGGACGCTGAACGTACACGTGACCGGCCTCAGACCGGTAGGATATCTCTTTGCCGTTCTTTATGATAAGGGGCCTCTTTTCAGCACAACTGCGCCTCCCTATCGATTTGAAACTGTCAATATTGCAGAGGAAGAGTTACTCTATACGTTTGACGGTTTGGAATATGGGGAGTATGTCCTGGTGATGGCGCATGATGAAAATAAAAATCACGTCCATGATTACGATAGCGAGGGGCGACTACCTATTGAAGGGGCATTTATGTTGAATCATGAAAAATTGGATCTTTCGTCAGGTTTAGAGGATATAACCTTCGACAAGGTGAAATTTTTGTTTGATGAACCAGAGAGAACCATAGAAGCCAAAATGCTGTATCCTCCTTTCACTGAACAGAGCAATAAATAAAAGAAAAAGGAAATATGAAGTTTTATATAAAAGGTGCTAACTTTGCACACCGCGCCGTTGAGGGCGTGAGCAACCATCGGGCGCAAAAGTCACAGAAACCAAAGGGGGGAGAGTAAGTAATGTGGGAGAGTGTGAGCGGATAGAGGGAGATGAGCAGGGCAATCGTAGTTGTTATGTCAAACTAGTCAGGATTTCGAGCAAATATTTGTTATCCCAGCCGGCTCTGAGACGTTTGGTTTGAGTGCACCGTTTATCGGTTTCTTCGTGGCGGAGTAGGTTGAGAGCAAAATGGCGTAAGATGGCAAAATTCTCAGCAGCATGACCTTGCCGAACCCGACTGTCATCTTCTCGAAAAACAACATCAAGAACCCAA
>DAOUMU010000437.1:0-53579 GCA_034409055.1 Anaerolineae bacterium | reverse complement strand
CCCTGAATTTGTGGGACACCCCTTGATTTCAGGAGCTTAAGCCCTCAGAATCAAGGAAACAACATCTGGTCAAAGGCAGTGACGGATGACCCCTCTCTTCTGATGTGATGACAAGACAGTCAGGGCTTCATAACTGTGACAGATACAAGATGTGGTATAGCTCAAATTATCTTACTCTGCCAAAGTCAAAATCTTTTTCTTTAAAGCTATAGTTGAGCGACGGCCCGGTGATACAGGTGTGCGGGCAGATGTTGACGCTGTTTGGCTAACCGTTGGGCACGCCCAAACAGATGTTGCAAACGATAAGCCCAGGCTGAACGTTCGGCATCAATGGCATATTGTAAGTCTCGCCGTTGATGAGCCAGGCAGGTTTGACGATATTTCGATTTAGCTTTGCCCCGGGCGCTGAACAAGTCACTGACCCAGACCAATGGCACGGCCTCAGCCATGACCGTTTGAATGATGCCAGGCCCCAAACACCCGTTCAGGCGCGAACAAAAGAGGTTTTGGGATTACCCCTGGCGGCGGTTGTATTGTATACTGGGGGTATGAAATTCACTCTGGTTAGACGCTTGATAGCAGTCATAAGAAACCAAATCAAAACAGATTTAGGGCTGCAAGTGCTGACCCTTTATCTGCTTTTTTTGGTGCCCGTTTTTTTCCTGACTCTGGCCTTTTACGCCAGCGCCGGACAACGGCTGCGCGAGGATTTTGCCGCCTCTGATTTAAGCCTGGCCAGAACCATTGCCCTGGAAGCCAATTTTACCTTACTCAAGGCCGGCACAGCGGTTGAGGCTTTGGCCAAGATGCCGGAGGTGGTTGAAGCCGATCCCGCCGAAATGACCGATATCTTTGCCGCCGGCGTCACAGCCGACCCGGACATCAACCTGTTTTATCGCCTCTCCGAAGAGGGCGATATGCTGTATCATTATCCGCCCAACCCGGATTCCACGGTGGGCCAAAACTTTTCTGCCCGCGAATATTTTCAAGCCGCACGTAATACCCAAAAACCCGTTTACTCAAAAGGCCGAATTTCAGCCACCACCGGGCAAGCCGTGGTTACCAGTGCAATGCCCATTTTTGTGAACGGCCAATTCAAAGGAGTTGTAGCAGCCAATATCGAATTACAACGTTTAGCCGAAACGATCCGGCAGATTGGCCTGGGGCCTCCCCGGGAACAGGCCATAAAAATTATTGTGGTCGATGATGCCGGTCAGGTGATTGTCCATTCAGAATTGGATAATCAACTCCAAAATGGGTCTGACCTGCTGGCTGGCCTTGAAACTTTTGCGCCGGAGGGCTGGCAAATAGCCAGAGACAGCACCGGCACTGAATGGCTTTACAGTTACACCCAGGTACCATCGGTTGGCTGGCGGGTCATTATTCAGCGGCCCACGTGGGATGCCTTTGCCTCACTGACCAACTTGCAAAATCGCCTGGGGCAAACATTGGCCTTCTTTGGGTTTGGGGCCTTGCTGTTTTGGCTGTTGCTGGTTCATTGGGTCATTGTCCCCCTGGAAATACTCACCAAATACGGCCAACAGGTCGGCCAGAAAGAGGAACCCGCCGCCCGCCAGGAAAAAATAACCCGCGTCCTGGGGCAGCGCAATGATCAGATTGGGCAACTGACCAACACCTTACTCCAGGCAGACCGCGACATAAAACAGCGCCTCAAGGAATTGACCACGCTCAATGAAACCAGCGCCTCGGTGGTCTCCACCCTGGATTTTTCGGATGTGCTGACCCGTATTTTTGAACAACTCCAACATCTGCTCGATATCACCCAGTGTGCGGTGGTGGCCCTTGACAAAACAGATAATGTGTTCCGAGTCCAGGCCGGCCGGGGTCTTTCAGACCAATATACCCGCCAATTGGCCAGGGCGGCCAGTGATCCAAGTTTCGCCGGGCAAACGCTTCGGACCGGCGCCCCCATTCAAATCAACGATGTCGAGCAATACCCGGAGGTCCAACTGCTGGCACCCGGCACAGCCGCCGAGGGTATTCGCTCAATTTTGGCCATGCCCCTGCACACCGTCCACGCGCCGCCCTCGGTGCTGCTGGTTTTCAAAACAGAACCCCACGATTTTAGTGAGCGGGAAATCAATCTGCTCGCCAGTTTTGCCAACCACGCTGCTATGGCCATTGAAAATGCCACGCTTTACGCCCAAAGCGATGCCCGTTTGCGGGAACAAACCTATCGCCTGGAAGCCTTGATCCAGTCGTTGGAAGACGGCCTGATTCTGGAGGATTTACAGGGCCAGGTGCTGTATGCCAACCGGACCATCGGCGAACTGACCGGCTTGTCTGAGCAACAAATTACCGACGTCCCTATTGCTTATTTACGCCGGCGGTTGTTGGCCCAGGCCATTGATCGGGAAAAAACTCAAGCCGCCCTGGAAGCCGCCTTAAAAGGAAAGACCCAACCCGAGGTGCTCATCGCCCTGTCAGAAGCGGCGGGCGGGCGTTATCTGCGGTTCCGGGTCTTCACCGTCACCGACTCGGAGGGCAGCGCCATTGGCCGGGGGCAGATTGTGCAAGACATCACCAAAAGTTATGAGTTGGACCGGATGAAATCCAGCCTCATTTCTACCGTGTCTCACGAACTGCGCACGCCTCTGGCAGCCATCAAAGGGTATGCCAGCACCCTATTGGCCGAAGATGTGACCTGGGAGATCGAGGAGCAGCGCGGTTTTTTGAACATTATTTCGGTGGAAGCGGACCGCCTGAGCGAGCTAGTCAATAATCTACTCGATATGTCGCGGATCGAAGCCGGCAACCTGCCGTTGTCGCCAGTTTTGTGCGAATTGGCCCAGCTAATCCAACGAGCCGTGACGCGGGTACGCCCCCAGCCCGGCGCGCGCCTGCACCTTGATCTTCCGCCTGATCTGCCCCCCATTTTTGCCGACCCCCAACGGATCGAGGTTGTGTTGCGTAACTTGATCGAGAATGCCGTCAAATATACCCCGGCTGACTCGCCGATTCGGGTCTGTGCGGCGCGGGAGTCGGCTGGAATCGTTATCCGGGTTCAGGATCAGGGGCCGGGCATTGCTGCGGAACATAGCCGGCGCGTGTTTGAAAGTTTCTATCGGGTTGACGGCGGGTTAACCCGTCGAGCACCGGGCGCGGGATTGGGGCTGGCTATCTGCCAGGGGTTTGTGCAAGCGCACGGCGGAAAAATCTGGTTGGAGCCACAGCCACACGGCGCTTGCCTTGCTTTTTCGCTGCCGGTGTCCAGCCCTCAACTCAAACAAGATTGTGAAAAAGGTTAGGAAGCGATGAAACAAATCTCTGTATTGGTTGTCGATGATGAAACCTCGTTGAGGGATTTTGTCCGCCGAAATCTGGAAGTTCGCCATTTTACGGTTCACACCGCGGCCAATGGCCTGGAAGCCCTGGCGGTGTTTGAGGCCGAGTATATTGATTTGGTGATTATGGATTTGATGATGCCCCATATGGATGGGATGGAAACCATTGGCCGTATTCGCCGGTCATCCCTGGTGCCCATTGTGGTGCTATCGGCTTTGGGCGAGGAGCAGCACAAAGTTCAGGCCCTCAATTTGGGGGCAGACGATTTTTTGACCAAACCTTTTGGGGTGGATGAACTGCTGGCTCGGGTGAATGCCGTCATTCGCCGGGCCCGCTGGGCCGAAACGCCGGCCAAAAAGGGACAACTGATCCGGGGCGAAATTGTGGCCAATCTGGATCAGCATCTTGTAACCGTACGCGGTCAAGCCATTGAGTTGACCCCCACCGAATTCAATCTGCTCGTCTATTTCATGGAAAATGCCGGGAAGGTTTTGCGGCATGAGACGATTCTCCGCTGTGTGTGGGGAGCGGAATATGGGCAGGAGGCCGAGTATTTGCGCGTCTACATTGGACGGTTACGTCAAAAATTAGAACCGGACCCAACAACCCCCCGCTATCTGCTCACCGAACGAGGGATTGGTTATTGCTTTATTTCTTGAATTGATGGGGGCGTAGTTTGATGAAAAGCGCAAGAGGGACACCGTCTTGCGTTTTTTATTTAGGAACCCAACAATTTTTATGCTTTTTTTATAAACCAGTATTTGATTTTTATGGTTTTTTTACGCCTTTTGTTTACACTGGTTGATAGAAAGGCGGATAGCAAAAATCATCCGTCCTTCGCCGTTGGTCGTTTATTCAGAAATCACTGAGCGACTTTTGCGGTATTACAAAACTATCCAATATCTATCAACCAAGTTGGACAAGGAGGGTTAACTTATGACAACTGCTACTATAGAAAAGCCGGCAGCCGTTATGACCGGCAACAAACTTATTCGATTTGCAATTCCAGCGATTGTGGGCCTGATCATCTGGTTCAGTCCGGCCCCGGCCGGGGTTGAGCCGGCGGCCTGGCATCTGTTGGCCATTTTTGTGGCCACCATCGTGGGCATTATCGTCAAACCGCTCCCGATGGGCGCGGTGGCCATGATCGGCATTGCCGTCACGGCCTTAACCGGCACCTTGAGCATCAATGATTCATTGAGTGGCTTTGGTAATAGCACCATCTGGCTGATTGTCGTGGCCTTCTTTATCTCCCGTGGTTTTATCAAAACCGGCCTGGGGGCCAGAATTGCGTATCTGTTTATGCAGGCTTTGGGCAAAAAGAGCCTGGGCGTAGCCTACGGCCTGATTGGGGCAGATTTGGTCCTGTCTCCGGCTATCCCCAGCAACACCGCCCGCGGCGGTGGGGTCATCTATCCCGTGTTGGCCTCCATTGCCAAAGCCTACGACAGCGAACCGGACGAAACCACGGCCCGAAGGATCGGCGCTTTCTTGACCAAAGCTTCTTTTCAGGGGCTTGTCATCACCAGCGCCATGTTCCTTACGGCTATGGCCGCCAATCCGCTGGCGGCCAAATTTGCCAGTGAACAGGGCGTCGAGATTACCTGGGGCAGTTGGGCCGTGGCGGCCATTGTGCCCGGCCTGCTCAGTTTACTGATCATTCCCTACTTGATCTACAAGATTTATCCCCCGGAAATCAAAGAAACACCCGAAGCGGTGGAACTGGCCCGCGAAAAACTGAATGCGATGGGCCGGATAAAAACCAGCGAATGGATTATGCTGGGTACCTTTATTCTGCTGCTGGTATTGTGGATCTTTGGCAGCACGCTCAAGGTGTCGGCCACCGTCACCGCCTTAACCGGCCTGGGCGTATTACTGGTGTCTAGCGTGCTTAGCTGGAAAGATATTCTCGAGGAAAAAGGAGCCTGGGATACGTTAGTCTGGTTTGCGGCCCTGGTGATGATGGCCTCTTTTTTGAATAGCCTGGGCCTGATTCCCTGGTTTAGCGAGTGGATGGGGGGCGTGGTCGGCGGCAACGGTTGGCTCACCGCTTTTGTTATTCTGGCGCTGGTGTACTTTTATAGCCACTACTTTTTTGCCAGTAACACCGCCCACGTCAGTTCGATGTACGCCGCGTTCCTGGCGGTCGCCATTGCGGTTGGCACCCCGCCGGTGCTGGCCGCCCTGGTGCTGGCCTTTTTCAGCAACCTGTTTAGCAGCATGACCCACTACGGCACCGGCCCGGCCCCGGTATACTTTGGCTATGGCTACGTCTCAATGAACGACTGGTGGCGCATCGGCTTTATCGTCAGCCTGGTCAACATTGTCATCTGGGTGGGCGTTGGCGGCCTCTGGTGGAAGATTTTGGGCTTGTGGTAATTTTTGGCTAATAATCAATCCACCCCCCGCAGAGCGAGCGGGGGGTGGATTATTAAATCATAAAAATCTCGACTTAGGCCGTGCGCCACCTTTCGACGGCAAATGTGCGCCGCTCAATTCAAAAAAGATAAGCAGACAAACCGTATAAGCGGTCTTTTCGCGTTTTGTCTTCAACGGCCCAACGCCTGTCAATCAGCGGCTGCACGAATAACCGATGCTATAAAACGAGGCACTATACAAAACACCCCGCTGATAAAAAGGTACTTCGCCAGCACGATTTGCCCCAATTTGAGACATCATAACGGGCAACACCACTTGGCAAAAAACCGAGCTTGGGCAGTCCGCTTGAATAGCGAGTGGTTAGGTGATGCAAGATCGGAGTTCCCACATTCGCTGCGAAAAACCCTGCGGATAAAACCGCTACACCAACAGTGATCAATGAGTGTGTCCCAAATCCTGGAAACATCCCCGCCTGATTAAACCAAATACCGATTAGGGACATAGAGAGAATAGAAAGCAAGCCAATGGCACCATGCAGAATCTTGTGCATCTCACCAGCAAAAGTGGGAAGAGAACCCCAGGCGTCTTGTGGGAAAATCGTCGCAGTGGTTACACTCACTAACCCCACAGCAATAGACATCCATGCTCCGATAACTCCTATCAGCCTAGACCGCTCGCTTCTCCGCACAAACCGCAGCACCCCAATGCCAAACAATGCTAAAAGGAGGGCATACATCGTATAAAGAGTGTCCAGTAGGAGTTTGTTGGGTGACCCAGGCGAGAATAGTTCACTGACGGTATCCGAGAGGTGACTATAGCCTGGCCTTATGGCACCGCCCAGAATGGTTATGAACACGAATAACACGGGAGCGATCACACCGCACATCGAAAGGGACCGCTGGTTCATTTTGCCTCCAAATGATCTAGCCCTTGATGCATCGCCCAACTTTTTATTAGCGGTTTCCTGCTATATTTTTTATACCAGTCAGATGAGGCGCTTGCCGCCAGTTTCCTGACGGTGCTTGACCCCCATCTGCTGGTCCGAACCCGGCGTGTACCTTTCGATACACCGTAGCTCTCCCCCCGACTTAACAACACTTTTCGTTGCGCTAACTCTTGCTGGATTTATTGTAAAGATCTGAATTTGCACCAGGTGAAACCTGGCCTGGGGGACAGGCAAGCGATACGCAAAACGTCACGTGTTCTGTGTTTTACGTGGCTATGATTCTCGTCGCAAGCACCACGCCAATCTTGTCAGGTAACCCTGTAAATTTCACGTTTTACGCATTACGAAGCGTGTTTGCGCAAACTGTATACTGATGAGCCATACCATAATTAGTAGTATATCACGTCTATTTCCTGTTGACAACCGGTTATTGTCTCCCAGAATTGAAAGATATCCCATTGACTCTATCTTCACCTTATGGTAAAGTTGACATTATGTAAGCTTCTAAAGCGAGTGTGACCAATTGTTTAACTTTACCTCTCAACATTGGAAATATCTTTTTATCGGTATCGTCGTTATTGACCTGTTGATTGTCGGGGTCATATTGTACGTGTTTGTATTTCCCGGTTCGGTCGCGCTATCGGCGGCGTTGCCGGCCGGAGAACCCAATCCGGCCGTAGCTAGGGCCAGGATTGTCACCCCGACCCCCTGGCCTGGCCCGGGACCACGCCCCACCGCCACGCCGACTCTGCCTCCCACCCCCCTGGCCACGACCGTTTTAGCCGAGAGCGGCTTTCCGCCCGGTTTTACCCCCACCCCCCGACCGACCCGGGAACCGGTCACTATCTCATTGCCCTATGTCTATCCTGCCGGTAAAAGTGCGGTTGACGTGCCCGTCATCAACCAGGTTTATTACCCCGAACCCTTCTTCCCGCCGGGTAGCAATAACGCCTGCGGACCGGTTGCCCTTTTTGCCGCCTGGCTGGGGTTGGGGATTGAGGTTGATTATAGCCACCTGCGTGATATTGCCGTCCGTAGCGGTTTTGGCGCTGATGGCATATCAAAGTGGGGCATGATCAATACCGTGACCACCCTCAACAATGAATTGGGCCAGCCCCTGACCATAGAGTACGGCAACAACTATCGGTCCAGAGATTTGATCAAGCACCTGCGCCAGGGAGGGGTGGTGGTTGTTTTGGTCCGGGTCAAACGAGAAAATGGCCGGTATCGAATGACCGCCGACCAGAACGGTTCAATTGGCCATTTCCTCCTGGTTGAACGGATTAACCTGCGCTCAAAAGAAGTAAAACTGGCTGGCTCGACCTTAGGCATGGACAAAGTCCCCCTATCCGATTTTGTCCAATCCTGGGCCAGCAATCCCCAACCGGTTACGACCACCGCCGGTTGGCGTTCCCTGTTGAAGCAAGAAAAAGCGGCCAATTGGGCCCTCATCCTCAAGCGCTCGTAATCCTTGTTGACGGGAGGCCGCTTGCATTTTCGTCATAAATATTGACTCCCAGGCCATTTGTGGTACACTCAAATGCATATCTTAAAATTTTGACCTTAAATTCATCATTATCCACTGTCTTACATTTTACCTCACCTCGATGAGGGTATCATTTTTAAGCCATCATACTATTATATTTGAGGAATATCATCATTCTGACCGAATCAACTACTACGACATCTACAAGCTCACTACCGTCTAATTGCCCACCAGAACAACATCGGCGCCTCAGCACCTGGCAAATCGTAGGCCGGGCAACTTCCATTTTAATTTTCATTGGCATTACGTTTGCCATTCTTCTATTTGCCCCCCAAATTCAGAAGTTCCGATATTACGGTTATCCGGGTATCTTTCTGATTAGTTTAATCGCCAATGCCACGATCGTTTTGCCTGTGCCCAGCCTGGCGGTGACCTTCGGCATGGGGGCCGCCCTTCATTGGCCTCTGGTTGGGCTGGTGTCCGGTATTGGAGAGGCATTGGGAGAAACGACCGGTTATCTGGCCGGTCTTGGCGGGGCAGTCGTCATTGAAAACAGGCAGCTCTACCAACGCCTCCAATATTGGATGGAGCATCACGGTATGCTGACCATTTTTGTTCTATCCGTGATTCCCAATCCCTTTATTGATCTGGCCGGAATTTCGGCCGGCGCCTCAAGGTATGCTTTTTATAAATTTATATTGGCCGCCTGGTTGGGTAAAACCATCAAAACCACGATCTTTGCCTGGGCCGGGGCTCACTCGGTGACCTGGCTGCTCCAATTCTTTTAGCCTTTTTCACTGGAAACTAGACCTCCATTTCAAAAGTTTTTAGGGTAAAGGCTGGTAACTCTTCGTAGCGGGTCCGTCCCACAGGGAGGCTTCGCACTGACCCGCGTATTTGGCGGGGCAAAGCCGTCTGGTCACGGACCAGACGGGAGCAAGAATTACCCTAAAAACTTATGGGAAGCAGCACTAGCCTAAATTTCCCCCCGCAACTTACTTGACAGCCTCTTGGGAGTTGACTATACTAATGCGTAACCTTGCAGGTCATCATCATTCATTGCTTGGAAAAGCGGTGAACAGGAGGAGTAAGCGGTTCGAGGTTGCCAGAGAGGCAAGGTTATAAGCTGCAAGCCTTGCTCAACCGTCTCCGCTGAAGGTCGCCTGGGAGTTGGGTAGCCCAAAAGGTACATGCCTGCCTGAGTAAGTTACCTCGGGTTCGCCCGTTATAGCGATGAGAGAGGTCGGCCGGTTAGTCGTTGGCAATGCTGCTAATTGCTTCCAGGTCGGCAATCAAGGTGGTACCGCGAAAAGGTGATCCCTTTCGTCCTTGGGGATGAAAGGGATTTTGGTTTATAAATGAAATCGAACCTCTGAGGAGTTGATATGCCGCCAAAAGAATTACCTGTTGACCCGAACAATATGGCCAAAGCCTACGATCCAAAACTGTTTGAAACACCCCTGTACGACTGGTGGGAAAGTCAAGGCTATTTTAAACCGGAATACGCCGGTGAAGAAGCCGAGCCTTTCGTCATCGCCATGCCCCCCCCCAACGTGACCGGCGCTTTGCACCTGGGCCACGCTATGACCGCTTCCGTAGAAGATTTAATGATTCGCTATCACCGCATGCGAGGCCGGGCCGCCCTCTGGATACCTGGCAGTGACCACGCCGGTATTGCCACCCAGTTACAGGTGGAACGAGCCTTGCAGGCCGAGGGAATCGGTCGGGAAGTAATTGGCCGTGAGAAATTCCTGGAGCGAACCTGGGCCTGGAAAGAGAAATACGGAGGCATTATCACTCAGCAGCACCGTCGCCTGGGGGCCTCGTGCGATTGGGATCGAGAGAGATTTACCATGGACGAGGGCCTCTCGCGGGCTGTGCGGGAAGCATTTGTCCGGCTTTACGAGAAAGGTCTCATCTACCAGGGTGAGTATCTTATCAACTGGTCGCCGGGCCTGCAAACCGCTGTCAGTGACCTGGAAGTGGAATATTTTGAGGAAGAGGGCAAACTCTACTACTTCAAATATATGCTGGCCGACGCTACCTCCCCTGAGGAGGCCGATCAAGCCTATATTCCTGTTGCCACCACCCGTCCCGAAACGATACTGGGTGATACCGCGCTGGCTGTTCACCCGGATGATGACCGCTATAAGCATCTGCTGGGTCAACAATGTCGGGTGCCAATCTTAGGCCGCCAGATTCCGGTCATTGCCGATCCATACGTTGATCCCGAGTTTGGGACAGGCGCCTTAAAGATCACCCCCGGCCACGACCCCAACGACTTTGAGCTGGGTAAAAAACATGATCTGGCCATCATCAACGTGATGAATAAAGATGCCACCATGAATGAAAACGCCGGTCCATATGAGGGCATGGACCGGTTTGAGTGTCGCCAGAAATTGTGGGACGATATGGAAGCGGCCGGGTTGACTTTGAAGGTCGAGCCTTACCGCCTGCAGGTGCCGCGCTCGCAGCGGGGGGGGGAAATTATAGAACCCCTGGTTTCCAAACAATGGTTTGTCAAAATGAAGCCGCTGGCCGAGAAAGGGTTGCAAGCTGTGGCCGATGGCTGGATTAGAATCATCCCGGAACGTTTTGTCAAAGTCTACAACAATTGGCTGGAGAATATTCGAGATTGGTGTATCAGTCGCCAACTATGGTGGGGCCATCGCATCCCGGTCTGGTATTGTGCTGATTGCGGGGAGATGACCGTTACCCGGGTGGACCCGACCGAGTGCAGCCATTGTCACAGTCAAAATATTGAGCAGGACCCCGACGTGCTCGATACCTGGTTTAGTTCCGGTCTATGGCCCTTCTCTACCCTGGGCTGGCCTGATGATACCCCCGATATGCGTCGCTTCTATCCCAACGAGGTTATGGAAACCGGCTATGATATTCTCTTTTTCTGGGTGGCCCGCATGATCATGAGTGGTTTGGAATATACCGGCGACATCCCCTTCCACACCGTTTACCTGCATGGTTTAATCCGCGATGAGCATGGCCGCAAGATGAGCAAAACCGCCGGCAACGTGATCGATCCCCTGGCAATGATGGATAAGTACGGGACAGATGCCCTGCGCTTCACGCTGCTAACCGGCTCGACACCCGGTAATGATATGAATCTGTCCATCGATCGTATTGCCGCAAACCGGAACTTCAGTAATAAGATTTGGAATGCGACTCGCTTTGTGGTTAACAATGTGGGTACAGCTTTTCAATCTGGGGCGGCCACCTGGAATTTATCGGGGTTAACCCTGCCGGACCGGTGGATATTAAGTCGGCTCAACCGGCTGGTGGCCGAGGTCACCCGATTAGTTGAAAGTTACAATTTTGGCGAAGCTGGTCGCCAACTTTACGACTTTTTCTGGGGCGAGTTTGCTGATTGGTATATTGAAATAGCCAAAATCCGCTTGTATGGCACCGATGCTCGGGCTCAGACGACGGCCCGGCGCGTATTGGTTCACGTGTTGGATCGGACCCTACGCATGCTCCATCCCTTCATTCCCTTTGTGACTGAGGTGGCATGGCAGCATCTGCCCCGTGAAGGTGAAAGCCTGATGATTGCCCCCTGGCCTCGGGAAAGCCAAACGCTCATCGACAGCGAAGCTGAGGCCCAGATGTCAATCCTGATGGAGATGATCCGCACCATCCGTAATATTCGCTCCGAGTATAACGTGGAACCGGCTAAACGGATTGCAGCCTACATTGCGGCCGGTGATTATTATGAGATGCTCGTCAAGTACCGGGAAGTTTTGGTCACCCTGGCTCGACTGGATGGGGATGAATTGCATCTAGTCCCCACCTTAGCCGAGAAACCAGGGCAAGCCGTGGCCCGGGTTATTGGCGGTGGGATTGAAGTCTATTTACCTCTGGCCGATATGATTGATGTAGAGGTTGAGCTAAAACGCTGGCAGAAAGAGGTAGCCCAGCTTGGCAAGCGGATTGCCGCCAGCAAGGCCAAACTGAGTAACCCGGGCTTTATCCAAAAAGCACCGCCCGAGGTTGTTGAAAGAGAGCGAGAGAAGCTGGCTGATCTTGAACTACAGGCCGCCAAAATTTGGGAGCGGCTGCGAGAGTTTGGCTAAAGTAAGGCAAAAAAGAGACTCAGTAGATCCAAATTTGAGGAGCCAGCACGCCTACGTGCGGCGTTATTCGGCACGTGGGCGTGCCTCACTCCGCAAAAATTGGATCCACTGAGACTCAGCAGATCCAATTTTTAGGCTCCGAGCGGACCACAGTCCGCGTTTTGGTCGCTGGACTGTCCCACGGGGAGGCAGCAAAGCTGCACTGGTCCAGCTAGAGCAAATTTGGATCTACTGAGTCTTTCAAAATCGCCCCGGCGCCAACGGGATCAAATCCTTTGGGCCATTTTGTCTGGGAGTCATACTGGGCCTCGGTTAAGTCAGTTCCGTTCAGATTGGCCCGCAATAAATTGACACCGTCCAGGTTGGCCCCGCGCAAGTCGGCCCTGGTCAAGTTGGCCTGGGATAAGTTGGTGCCACCACTCAGATCAGCCCCAAGTAGATCGACCCCGACCAGTTTAGCCCGGCTCAGATTGGCCCGATGCAGATCAGCTTCAATGAGATTGGCTCCGCGCAAGTTTGCTTCGGTCAGATCGGTTGCGCTGAGGTTGGCTCCAAGCAGGTTGGCTCGACTCAGGTTGGCCGCATACAGGTCAGCCCCGATCATGCGGGCCAGGCTGAGGTCCGCTCCACTGAGGTTGGCCTCGGCCAGGTTGGCCATAAGCAGGTTGGCCTCCCACAGGGTAGCCTTGACCAAATTAGCTCCAAACAGGTTGGCCTTGGTCAAATTGACTTTGGTCAAGTTGGCTTCTTGTAGGTTGGCCCGCCATAAATTGGCCTCCCGCAGGTTGGCCTTTTCGAGGTCAATCTCTTGTAGATTGGCCAAACTCAAGTTGGCCTTAACTAGATTGGCCTCTTTTAACTCAATTGACGATAAGTCTTGCTTGGACAAATCAAACTCTTGTAGGGTCGTTTTACCATCCCAGTTCAGCACAAGCTCAAACTGCTCATTGCGCAGAGCCGGACTAAGGGTCACGCTTCCTGGGGCGTTGGTTATTTCACTCGCATTTTTAACTCGCCTGACCGGGGGCTGCTGCTCGATGCCTGGACTGACGAGGTTGTCTGGCTCGCTGGGACCTATGTTGTCAGGGCTTACCCAGCCTCTCAAGATTGACTCGCGCGTATATCCCTCAAGAAATTCGCCACAATAGCGACATTTCTTGGCTTTCGCTTTAATCATCTCGCCACAAAAAGG
This sequence comes from Anaerolineae bacterium, assembly GCA_034409055.1. GTDB lineage: Bacteria > Chloroflexota > Anaerolineae > 4572-78 > J111 > DAOUMU01. Next base: position 40,185 of record DAOUMU010000437.1, on the reverse strand, counting down.
ACATTCTTTTATGTCATTCATTTTGAGGAGCTTGTCGACCTGATTTAGACCTGGACTTTTCTCCGCCAGGAGATAGAGGGTTTTAATCAGTATATCACACCTGCTTCCGGCTGACAATCAGCTTTTTATACTACAAAAAATACAAGACCCCGCCGGGCGGGGTCTCGAGGCTTTATCATTCACTACGTACTGATTCGTCTATTTGTTTATTGGCCGCTTGGCTCAATCGTGGGTACCAAAAATTTCATGATCCGGTTGTTGTCAGAATCTGCTACCAACAAGTGGCCCTCCCTATCGAAGTCAAAACCTGTTGGTAGGGCCATAGAGGCTAAGTCCTGACCGTATTGTCCCCAGGTGACAAGCACCTCGCCAGTGTTGGTGTAGGCAATCAGCCGATAGCCTTCTGGGTCACTAATGATGACCCGATTTTCAGGATCGACCGCCAGGTAGGGTTTGTTGACCACGCTTTCACTTTCCCAGCCAACAACGTCCCACTGGGCAATGGGATTAAAGTTAATATCAAATTTTTGTATCCGGCGATTCCAGGTATCGGCTACATAAATGTTGCCCTGGCTATCAATATCAATTCCGACCGGCTCTTCAAAGGAACCGGGGATAATACCCCCGCCGCCCCACATCTGCAGAAATTCGCCTGTAGAAGTAAACTTTTGGATTCGTTTATTGCCGGTATCGGTTACATACAAATTACCCTGGGCGTCGATGGCGATATCACGCGGTCCCCAGAATTTGCCGGTTTCAGCTTGGGGATCATTTTGTACATTGACGAACGAACCAAAAGCCCGCAGGAATTGCCCGGTTGAGGTAAAGGCCTGAATCCGGTGATTCCAGGTATCGGCCACAAAGACGGTGCCATCTTCCGCTACAGCAATGCCCCACGGCTCACTAAATTGACCCGGTTGGGCACCCTCACTGCCCCACTTTAAGAGGAAGTTGCCATCTTTATCAAAAACTTGAATGCGATGATTGCCACTGTCCGCCACGTAAATCGAGCCATCAGAGCCGACTGCCAGATTGCGCGGGGTAACAAATTGGCCATCACCACTGCCGTTGCTGCCCCAAACTGTAAGGGCGTCGGTTTCGGTGCGTTTGCCTTCGTAGGGGTCCAGGCTGGTAGTTTGGGCCAATTGAATGGGACCGCTCTGGTAATCCCAAATATCGTTAAGGACATCCTTGCGTACATACACGTAAAAGCGATGCACAAAAGGCCACTCGTTAAGCTCATAATCTTCGTAATCACGATAAAAAATGATTTTGAACAGCTTTTGCCAGTTTTGTCGCACAATCTCCCGGCGGGTGGTCTGGTCGGCGGCCGTATCGGTCAAGGGGTTTTCTGGAGGCGATCCGGCTACGTAGTTTTGCCACAATTTGTTGGGGGTTTGCCCTTTATAATCCTCAATAGGCCACCAGACCAGGCGATAGCGAAAGCGGATGTATTTGTCACCCAAGAAGGGTTTCACTTTGCTCTCATTGGCCGCACCAACAATAACGACGGGCGCATCAAGGGCCTCCCGGGTGGGGTTTTCGCCGTAGTAGGCCCGGTTGGGATACTCACGCATGTACCATTCCAGGGGCCAGGTCGAGTCATTATCGTAGGCAACTTTGATCATTTTATCGCCCACGGTGCGGCGTGAGATGTCGTCGATTTGGTTGAGCGCTATTTTAACGTCCGGTGAGGCGTGGGCGTAAACCAACATTTCATTCACATAATCATAATTGACATAAGAAAGCAACCAGGCAAAGCGGATGGTAAGCAAGGTTAGCACAAGCAGGACGGCTGCAAAAACTGTACGTTGGGCCTGGGCTCGACCTATTTGCCGGCCGTAATACCAGATAACTGCTGCCAAGGCCAGTAGAACAATTAGAGCCGCTATGAATTGAAGCGTTTCGTTAATGGATTGGAGTGATTGGCTGCGGAAAGGTTGGGCTGTAACCAGGGTAGCCAGGGCCGGGATGACCAAAAGCGAAGCACCGCCCAAAATTAGACCACCTTTTTGTTGAATTTCTGACCAGTTAAGTTTTTTCAAGGCGGTTTGGATGACGTGTGCTGCTAAGAATATGAGGGGCAAGGTCATATGAACGGTCAACCAGGGCATTTTTTCGCCGGCCCAGCTATAAACGGCAAAGGCTACCAGAGTCCAGTAAATGGCAAAGGCTGCGAAAGTGCCTCCATCTGAGGGCCAGACTGATTGGGGCAATAAGTCGGTTTGACGTTTGCCATCAGGCGGGAAATCTTTGGAGGGACCAGCATCAGTATGGGCCGGGAAAGGTTGGGAATTTCTTTGGAAAAGCCCAAAATAACGAAGGGTTAAGATAGCTATAGCCAAGGCGCTGATGGAAACCGCCAGGATGACTCTCCACGGCTGAGCAATCTCGTTGGGGACCGAATAAACCAGTTCAGGGAAGATAACTGCCGCTAAAACTACCCACAGTTTAGGCACTTTACGATCTATATAAGCCAGGCCACCGATAACCCCTACCAACATCGGCAAAAATTCATACAGAGGCACCAGAAAGAGGTAATAATACCAGGGCTGACCACCGCGTTGCACTTCCTGCTGGCTGAGCCAATAGCTGACGGCCCCAACTGTGCCGGTACCCAGACCGGCAATGTTGGAGAAAAAGGTGGTGTAAAGTAGGGTAAAAATAATGGCCGCCAGTATGACTGCCTTGATAATATCCGGTAGACGCTCGTTCAGGCTCTTGAGCGCAGCCGTCACCGGCCGATTGGTTCGATCAACCCCCAGTTGAACGATCAGAGTGCCGATGAGTAACTCCGTGATCATAATCATTACGTCGATGTATGACCAGGGATTAAACCCACCTTCTTCTCCCTCGGCTGGGGTCACTGTGAGGACATCAGCCCGAATGGCCATGTAAGTGACCGCCAGGGCCAATAGCACAATAAGCCCCACCAGGCCATAAGTGACCAGTTGGCGCCACGACTTTGAAAGATTTTCCCACATCCAGGCCAACAGGATAAAGGTAAAACCGATAAAGCCGTGAATGAAGGCCACTTCTTTGGTGGATAACATAAAGGCCACGGCCGCTGCTCCAATGAATAACCAGCGACTGGCGCGGGTACGCATGTATTGAAAAAGAGCCAAAATCATTAGCGTGGTCCAGACGCTGATGAAGATGTCGTGGCGAATGTAGCGGCTGTAATAGAGCAGTCCCGGCGAAATCAAGATTATTATTGAAGCCGACAACGCCCCCAGTCGTCCCAGCCAGGGTCGGAACCAGTAGGGCAAAATGACCAGGGTGACCCCAAAGAGCGCGGTCGAGACCCGGGCCGTGAAATCATTGTCGCCAAACAGGAAATAGATCAGCGCATTGATATGAAACAGGAAAGGTCCGTGCATCAGCGGGTCATGCTGGTAGCCTTTGCCAGCATAGAGATTCCAGGAGTAGAGGGTGTGCAGACTTTCGTCGTGACTCATCACTCGCGCGCCTAGATCGTAAAAACGGGTGATAACGGCTATAACAAAAAGAGCCACGTATAAGGCAATTTCCCAATTCAAGACAAAGAGTGTTGAAAGGGGCGTATCCAGACTAACTTTTCTTTGTAGCGATTCGCTTTTAACTGCCAATTGTTTATCCTCGTGAAGTTTTCAGTTGATCATTAAATAACGTCAGAATTTTAGCTCTCGTCCAGGCGCAGCCACAACACAGCTTTATGACCCTGTGGTTGATTGTCAGCCTGCCGGTAAATGAGCCACTTGATGAAGAGTTTGGGGGATAACCCAACGGGAGACCAGATGGCATCCAGACTGAAATCTTGACCCACATAAGCCTGGTTCAGGTCAAGTCCCTCACTGTAGCTGACCGGGGTAATAATAGCTGTTGTGACTGTTCCCTCGGAGAGGGTATTGGTTTGATTCAGGTGGCGATAATCTCGCAGTTGCCACCGCAGGGCCGAATTAGTCAGGCTAACGAGGGTGGTATCCAATAGCGTGGTATCGCCTACTCGGATTGCTGATTGATTAGTCAGGGTGTCTGTCAGATTTACCAATTCCGTTGAAGCGGGAATACCAGCCAGGGGTTGGTAGGCCAGATGCCTCAATGGCCCATAATTTAAACGCCAGCCAATGCTGATGGTGACCAATAGACCAACACCCACACCGGCCAGCGCCGCGCCTCGCAGGGCGGCCCTGGCATCACTCATCACGCCAAAGAAAATGACCACCACAAAAAATAGAACCAACACCGTCACAGGCAAGAGCCAGCCGTATTGGCAAGTCCAGTCATCAGGACTGCAAAGACCAGTCAGCCAACCGGTCAGCAGAATGTAACCCAGGCTAGCCATCACCAGACCGGAGGCCAACAAAACACCCTCATTGCCCCAGGTCCCCCATTGCCATATCCCCTGCCCAAGCTCGGTCAGGGCCATCGCCGCTAGAAAAGTCAGGGGCACCAGGGACAAAATCACGTTGCCGTTGGGACGCCCGCCCATGATCATGTCCAGTAATAGGAGGCCCACAAACCAAGTAGTAAAGAGTAAGCCTGGTAAATTTTTCCGCAGGATGGCATAAGCTATCCCCGTTAAACCAGCCATAACCAGGAAGGGTTCATAAACCGTTAGCAAAAATACAGCGTTAAATCCAGCCTCAGGCCGGGTCTGGAAGCCGAAATGGTTTAACCAATCAACAAAAAGGGTTGTCGCTACACTAAAACCGCTGATGTTAAACGTGGCTGTGGTAGCCAACAGGATTGCTGTTACCACCAAGAAGATACCAGCCTTGCGCAAGGGGGGATGGTTTGTGGTGGAATAGCTCAGTCCTTTGGCCCAGAATGTTTTAAAGGTGGAAAATTTGACCAGCACAATCAGACCAAAAACAACCAGGACTGAATAAGCCACTGGACCGGCGGTTAGCAGAAGGGCTGCCCCACTGGCCATCAATAGGAGCCAGCGTTGCTGTCCTACCTCGGTCCAGTTGAAGAAGCCGGCGACGAGCATTAGGGCACCGGTAGCCACCGCGATTTCACTGTTCAGCGTTCGTGAGAGGAAGATGGCCGACGGCGAGATGGCCAGCAAGGCCGCAGTGAGCAAACAGGCCCATGGCCCTAATTGGCGACGCAAAGTGAGAGGCAGCAAGACCAGGCCGCTGCCCAGCAGGACCGAAGCCAACCGGGCCGAAGCATCGCTAGCACCAAAGAGTAAAAAAGTGAGTGCATTTAGCGAAAGCAGGAGCGGGCTGTAATGATCTACTTCTGGCCAATGCCCATGATAAAGCGCCCATGCCGTCAGGCTTTGTTCCGCCTCGGCATTGGACAGAGGATATGCACCCAAATGCCACAAGCGCAGAACCAGAGTCAGGGTCAAGACAACAACGTATAACAGGATTTCTAAGGTGAACCAGGCTAGAGGTGTCGGGCTGACTTCAACCTCACTGATTTCATCTTCTATTTTGAAAGGATGGGGTCTTGATTTTCTTTTAACTTTCGTAGCCAAGGCTAACTCCACATTATCATTTTAACGAACCGACTGCGCCATGGCAATGAGCTCTGTTATTGGTACGACACTGCTGAATGATAGCAACTGATACTGGATATTATCGACTTCCCAGATAAGGGTCACAACCTGACTTTGCTGGTCCCAACTCCGGCTAGATTGGTCCCACGCTCCAGAGACTATAATCGCCTTTTGTCCATTAATCAAAATCGTCCGACTACTGCCGGCACCAATCAGGGTTTGAATAGGTCTGTCTTTTGTGCGGTATGGGTGAGCAGTCAGTTGCACAAAACCGCCTTCGATATCACGCCAGCGGATGGTGACAATAGGCGATTCGAGTTTGGTGACCAAAACTTCCTTTTTGGGCCTCAAACCATCAGGCAGGTGGGTTGGCACGGCAAAGTCGAATGGCATGGTCGCCTGTGCCTCTGCCAACGATATCGGCGTGCTTTTGATGATAACCGGCTCTGTTTGTTTTGGCTCGACCTCCGCCACGATTGGTTTGGGTAAAACGTCGATGGCCATCAATTGGATGCGTCCAATAACCTGTTCCACTTCACCCCACATCGCCCGGGCCACGGGTGAGGTGAACAGCAGGGCCACGATTACCAGGGCCACACTTCCCCAGGCCAGGCGAGGAACAACCGGCAGTGAACGTGCTTTCTGCCGGGGAATGGTCTGGATACGGTGCTCAAGGGCCGGGCTGGGCTTCTGGCGTAGGCTGAGCAACTGCTTGGCCAGTTCAACGTCGGCCGCCTGAAATTCATTTAAGATTGGATTCAACTCTGTTTGGCTCATTCGGTTTCTTTCCATTGCGTACGCAGCTTTTGCATAATGCGGTAGATGGCCGACCCGACGGCCGTTTCACTTTTGTCGATTACCGGGGCGATTTCTCGATTGGTCATTCCGGCCCCAAACTTGAAGGCGAGCAACTCTTGCTCAGACGGGTCTAGCGCCTGTATCAGACGTCGTAGTTGAGCCTGCTGTTCGGTTTCCTCAAACTGCAATTCCGGCGATGGGGTATCACCCGGTTGCTGGTGACTGAGGTGTATCAGGCCACGCCGGGCTTGACGACGTTGCCAATCGGTAACCACTCGCCGGGCAATGGTAAATAACCAGGTACTAAAGGCGGCCCGGTCGGATTGGTAACGGTGGCGAGCCCGCCAGGCTCGCTCAAATGTATCAGCCGTCAAATCTTCAGCAACGGTCCGGTCGCTTACGCGAAAGAGGCAGTAATTGAATACATTATACGTGTATGCCCGGTACAGGTCAGCGAAAGCATCGGCCTCTACAATAGACGCTGTTCGTGGAATTGTAATGCTGTCAAGCAAAGGGATCTCTCGCCCCATTACACTGTGCCTGGTACAGGGAAGTCAACACGATCATTATCATATATACGCTGAACAGACGTAAGTATCACTACATACAACATTGTTTAGTTAAAATAAGGATAGTTGTTTGCGTTTACTGGCATATGACTGCTCCTTACCGCCGTTGGTAAATAGTTACATTATCCTGTTGAAAAACTACATCCATCAATCGGGCAAATTTGTTGAGACCCGGTGGTGAGTATCGCTCCTGCTCCAGCGGTCCAATATAGACGTAAGTAATATTATACTTATCTAACAAATCTTGGGCCTGGCCGAGGTCTAAGGTCTTAAAGAGCGTCTCAATATCAGGCTCCCGGCGAGCTGGTTCATCGTAATTGCCACGCCACTGGCTTTGGTGCCCCCCCCAGCCTAGCAGGGTGGGCAATCCGGTTAAGGCCGAAACCCGGCTGGTATATTGATAGGCGGCATAATGAGCGCCCGGTGCCTCCAGAATCACCGCGTTATCGGGGGCATTGGCTCGTAGCCATTCGATGGCCGCATAATCACCGGGACGATGCTCGGCCACCCATTGAATGCCATCAAGCACCGGCTCATTTGTGAAGTTGTTCGTCTTGTTCGGTATGGCCAACACCGGGTAAACCAGGCCCCCGACTACCAACAGGGCCATAATGGCTAGCCAGACAATGACCGGAATCAGGCGCAAGTTTGTGGTCACGTAATAAAGAGCAAAGGCTGAGGCCAGAGCCAGTAGCACCCAAGCTTGAAAATAGAATTTAAAGACGGTATTCATGCGAATACCAAAGTTATCTCGTAAGTAAATAAATTCGACGGCCAACGGCAGTACCAAACCGATCAGCAGCAAAATTACCACAAATTTCTCGGCCAGCCGGTATGCTGGCGTTTTGGGGACTTTGGACGAGTTTGCTTCTGCAGGATCGCTCAAGCCAATCGCCAGAGCCAGCGTCCAGCCCAAGAGACTACCCACCAGTAAAAACGTCCAGGGATTTGCCAGGCGCTGTCGCAGCGTTTCTAGCACCAGGGCACTGACCGTGGTGTCGCCGAGGATTTGTTGCGCCTCGGGATTGTTGAGAATTCCCTGGACGTAATCGCGACCGGCCGGACTGATAAGTACCATGCTCAGCGCCACCAGCATGACCAAAAACGGTCCCAACACTGTCAGCAGTACGGACCAACTCAAATGTTTTTTCCAGCCGTTATTTTTACCGGATAAGACGATCAGCAGGACGCTGACTGCCACCAGGAAGGGGCCAAAGAACACAAAAAATTGGGGCAAACGGGTTGGATTCCACAGGTTGGGTAAGATACCTTTGGCCTGTGATTGGAATGTGGCATAAAAGGGTAGATATAAGATAACGCCCGCTAGCCCCAATATACTAATGCCCACTATGGCTGGTTCCAGGGCAAGCTGCAGGCTGGCTCGTTGATAAGACAACCAGGCGATAAAGGCCAGCCCTACCACACTCAGGTAGATGGGGAAATCCCAGGTATTCAGAAAACTTAAGCCACCCAGACAAAGGGCATAGAGCACAAAAGCCAGTCGCCCCCCGGTAGCCCTAGTTAACTCATGCCAGCTATTTTGTAAAATTTCTTGTAGTTTGTCAACAACTGAAACTGACAATCTCTTTTGATCCCGCTCAGACAATGACCGCCTCGATTGCTGACCAGGGGCGACTGATGGCTGGACGGTATTGGCTAAAAGATTGAGGGCTAAGGCCACCACCAGCAGGACAAACGGTAGTGCCAGCACGTGAGGATGAACGTCCCCCAATAGAAAGCTAAAGAAGGGAAACTCGTCGATGACTTCTTGCTCCTGACCGGTCAAGGTGTAGTCGGTGAGCACCCGAGAGGCACGCCACCACCAGATGAACCGGTCTGGAATCCAGCTATCATCGCTGAGGCCGACGGGGGGTACTTTCAAGTCGCGAATGTCAAGCCAGAGCCAAAAATGAGCCGGCAGGAGACCACCACGTTTGTGCAATACTTCTAATAATCCTTCCAGGTTGCCCAGGACGGCCACAAACAGGGCTGCTATGAAACCGGTGAAGAAGGCGGAGAATTTAAGATATGGGGTGTGGGATGTGGGGTGTGAGATGTGGGATTGGAGATTTAAGGTTTGAGGGTCGGGGTTTGTAGAAATTGATGATTGATAGAGGCTAACCAGGTTGGCTATAATTCCCAGGGCAGCGGTGAGGGTTATGGCAAAGAGAGTGGGGATGTAGAAATTAAAGGCCGTGGTAGAAACCAGGCCGGTCAAGCGGGTAACCATGGCCATCAGGACGTAGCCAAAGTAGTAATAGCTGATGGCAAAACCGGACAGCCATGGGTCCTGGGGAGGGAAATAATCGCTGCGCAGGGTGCCATTGATAAAGGCAATTTCCATCCATTTTTCGCCACCGGCGGTTTCTATGTTGGGGTTGTAGGCTTTAAAAATAACCCAACCGACAAAGGCCAGGCTAAAAAGTAGCTCAACGCTCAAGGCATAACGCCACTCCCGCCGGAACCAGTTGAACATCGACAGGTTGTCCCCGAATCGGACCTGTCGTTGCCAGACCAGTCCCAGGACCAGCACCAAAACTAATGCTACCAGGATACCGCCCACGTTATTTTGCAGCAGCCGAAATGTGCCCCCTAACCAGAGGATATACCCACTCAGTAACAGGCCCACGGGTCGAGCAAAAGCAAAGCCCCGGTCGGGCAGGTGACGGAGCAAGCTAAAGGCCACCGACCAGCCGGCCAGTCCAAATATCAAGATAATAAACCACCAGGTGAAGATAGGCGTGAATTCCAATGTGAGTTATTCCTTAACAATCACTGTTTGTGACAAAATTCATATTTATATATACGTTGAGGCAATGTGAGTATCACCTGGTTTACAAATTTTCAGGTAATTGTAAACTTTTCCACTTAAAATCAGTTTAAAAGATGATCCCACCGCTCGACTTGGTGTCATCACCTCACCCCAACAGCCGCATGTTGAGTTCCTGGACGTATGTAGTGTGGCGAGTCAGGTCATCACGTAATAGGGCCAGGTTGTGCCCATAGTTTAGACGGCGGGCCAAAAAGGCAAATTCTTCGTCATCGGGTGGCGGGATGGTCAGGTCTTTGGCGTTGCCACGGACCATACGCAGTGCATTAATCAACCGCCGTAAAAAGATGTGTGCTTCGTATAGTAATTTGTATTCTTCCGCTGACAGAAGCCCTGCGGCTGCCAGGGCCGCCATTGCCTCACGGGTGTTGGTCAAACGAAGGCTGAGGTTATGATGGCCGTGAGTGATTTGCAAGCCCTGCACCAGGTATTCAACATCCACCAAACCACCCGGACTAAACTTGACGTTGACCGTACCCGCTGTAACCAGATGCCTGATCTGTCGCTCACGCATGGCTCGCATCGCGGCTACGTCAAAAGTTTCACCGTTATAGACAAACTCATCGCGCAAGCTAAGCACCTGCTGCCCGAGCTTTGCATCACCGGCAATTGGGCGCAGCTTAATCAAAGCTTGTCGTTCATAAGGCCAGGCATCACCATCCGGGGCGAAGTAACGTTGAAAGGAAGCCAGGGACACGGCCATGCCACCTGCCTTGCCATAGGGACGTAGCTGCAAGTCTATTTCAAAAATGCCTTCCCGTTTTGTCCGGATGACCTGGTTAACCTCTTGCACCAATTTATCATAAAACTCGGCCGTGGTGATAATGCGAGGACCTGTTGTTTTACCGTTGCCAGCGAAGATAAACATCAACTCGATGTCTGAAGCAAAGCCTAATTCGCGCCCGCCGAATTTGCCCAGCCCACACATACTTAACGGACAGGGTTGCCCGTCGGTCAGGCGGGGTAGGCCAAATTGCGTTTGTAATTCCCCGGCGCTGAGGCGGTAGGCCGTTCCCACAACAACCTCAGCCAGGTCGGTCAACTCTGCTGAGAATTGTCCATACTCGGTGATATATCCCTGGATTTGGCGCATGTCCACCCGAAACATCTCCCGGTCTTTGAAGGCGTTGAGCCTGGCTTGGGGAGTGACTCCCTTAGGTGTAGTCTGTAAGGCAATGTCCAGCTCTTCCCGCAATTCTTCCTTAGATTTACGGGGGGTCAGCGCGTTTATATCCCGCACAATAGGAAACAGCGTGGCGTGCTGCATCCGTAAAAAATCGTCCCACAGAAAATCGCTAACACCCAGCAGGCGAGCCAGCCTGTCCAAGACTTCGGGACGCTCGAGGGAAGTTAGTTCATCGGGCCAATCAGGGCGGGTGAACAATTGTCCAATAAATTGATGAAAATGCCGTAAGGCCGATTCCGGATTCGGTGATCGAGGTAGCAGGTGGGTGAACTGTTTAGTCAGAACTGTGGCCACGCGCAATTGCTGCTGCTTCTCAGGTGAGGTTATTTTTTGTCCATAGGCATCGGTCACGTACAGGGTATCACGAACACGGTTGCCAATAGAATCGACAACCATCCGCCTAATGTTAATCTGGTTGAGGGCGAGGGCGTTGGTTAAGGCGTATAAAAAACCGATGGTATCGGGTGCGTCAATGTGAAAGACGGTGTGCCGGTCGGAAGCATCATTGTCAATCTCTATATCGATCGGATATAACTTGGTGGTACTGCCCGGCATATCTCGCAGATAGATTGCCACCCGCTTGGCTAACTCACCTTGCGCCTCGTGTGATTTCCCTTTGTGCAGCCACCGGGATAGGGCAGCCAGATCAGCGGTGTAGCGAGCCCAATGGTCCTCTGGTATCTTCAGCATCGAGCGTACCGTGAAGACATCGACAATTTTTCGGTGTGAGTCCTTGCTTGCTATTTGGGATAACGGGCGCCGTCGACGCTTGCTCAAACGCCGAGGTGCGCCGTGGGGTACAGATCTGAATGATGGGCTGTCTTCACGTCGTCCATAGGAAAATACCTGCCCATCGAGAATGTTGAAACCATAAACAAACAGCAAGCCGCAGATCAGCGACAATTCGCCCAGGTAATCGTAGCCAACAATGGTCACTTGCCAGTGCTCACCGTCGAGGGGGACGGCCTCTACTTTAACCAGATTACCGTCGTTGAGTTGCTCAATCAGTTCGACGTGGTGCTCGATGTCGGAGTCACTGAAAGTTATGCCGTAAGAAGGAGGCATCCGTCTCAGGTGTTGGGTGACAGGGGATAGGACTTGAGAATTGGGATTGTTATTTGATTTTTCCATTTTGACCTCTGCTTTCTGGCTACTATCCTCATCGATTGCCAGATATCGTTGGTAAATGGTCCGAATCGCCGCACTGTGTTGTTGGTAACGGGCGACAAATTGGTCACCTGCCTCTAAGCCCTGGAATCTTAATCGGCGGGCCAGGTGGGTTAGGGCTTCCGGATCATTGGGGAGGGTGTGTGTTTGGCGATAATACATAAGTTGGAGGTGGTGTTCAACTGTGCGCAGGAAAGTGTAACCATCCGCAAGCACCCGGTATTCTCGTGGCGCTAAAAAGTGACCAGCATCTAACCGCGCCAGGGCGTTCAGGGTATTGCGACTCTGGATCTCAGGATGTTGTGCGCCATGCACGAGTTGTAAATATTGAGTCACAAATTCGATGTCCCTGATTGAGCCTCGGCCCAGCTTGACCTCGCCCCAATGACGCCCTTGCCGGCGTAGTTGGGACTCAATGCGCTGCTTCATAACTCGCACATCGGCCCGGGCCGCTTCCCCGCTCGTGTTAAACAGCAGGGGATTGGCTCGGCGTAGAAATTCCTGGCCCACTGCTTCATCCCCGGCAATCACCCGTGCTTTGAGCAAAGCTTGTTTTTCCCACAAGCCGGCGTGCTTTTGTAGGTAGCGCAGGTGGTCATCAACCGAGTTGACCAGTGGGCCCTTTCGTCCCCAGGGCCGGAGCCGCATGTCGACTCGGTAAAGAAATCCTTCGCCCGTGGCCCGAACCAGCGCGTCGATCAGCTTCTGACCAAGCTGCCAGTAAGCTCTGGCGTTGGCCGCAGCCAGGAAGAGTAAATCAATGTCGGAACTGTAGTTAAGTTCCTCGCCGCCCAGCTTGCCCATTCCGATGACGGCGAAACCATCTGGATCTGTCTGTGTTTGTATGGCGGCGATGGTCAGACAACCCTGTACCAGACTGTCGGCCAGATGTGAAAGCTGCGCGGTCACGGTCGGTAAATCGAATAAGTCAAGCAAATCGCAGGTGCCGATGCGCAACAGTTCCCAACGTTGGAAACGACGCAGCATGTCAAGGCTGGGGGTGATCTGCCAATCAGGTCCGTTATCTACCAGGAATGGCGCAATCTCGGCTTGGACTTCTGCTGCGAGTTGCTTTACCGGCTTCAGTTGAGCCAGTTGTTTGTGTTGGGTGAGCGGCTCGAAGTACTCAGGGTGACGGAGCAAAATTTCGGTCAGGAACTGGCTGCCGGCAAACAAAATGACCAGGATTTCAATTGCCCGGGGGTTGTCAGCCAAATAGCGAAGTAGAGCCAGTCGGTCGGCGGTGTTTTGAATAAGGCGCTCAAAATTGACCAGCACCCGGTCGGAATGGGCCGCATTGGCCAAAGCCGTCAACAAGTGGGGTAAGCCATCGACCAGGGCCAACTGGGTCTCGGCGCTATCGGCAATGCGTTGCAAACAACGATACGCCAGGCGCCAATCAGCGAACCCAACGGGCACCAGCAATCCGCGTATCTGGTCGTTACTTAACTGCTCACGCAGCAAGTCACGGTAAGAAAGATTGTTGAAAGTCATTTCGGTCGGTATTATAGTTAAATGCGGGTCTTAAGTCCATGTCTCAAGCGGGCAAACGCTATGAACTACGTCCAGCTATTTGGCTGGTACGTCGGCCCAGGCCACCGGTCCGACCCATTGCGGACGCTGTTGACCGCTGTCGCCCAACATGGGTCCGTGAGGAGCGCTAACACCCGGTAACTCGATCTCACGGGGGGCCTTGCGGGTGGCCAAAAAGCCAAATGGAATCGCGCCGGCAGCCAGGTTCAACAGCGTTCTGGCTCGTTCCACAGACAGCCAGAAGCGGGTCCCCCAGGATCCCTGGTAAGCTGTGATCCAAGGCCCCTCGTCCAAATTGAGGCGATGAACCCACTGATCGTGATCAATGGTTACGTGGTCACCAGTGGCACGGTCGACCAGTTTATATAGTTCTATCAGCGGGTAAGATCTGGCTTGGGGATAGGTGGCGTGAGAACCGGCTGCTACATAACCAACCGGATGCGTGCCAATCTTCTCCACCTTCTCGTGATCCCAGGGTTTGGTCATACGTGAGTGATGGCCAACGTAAGTCACATAGGCTGGTGGTTCCTGGGGCCGGTTCTGCCTGTCGAGCCGAAAGAAAATCATCATACACTCCCAATCCCCTTCATAATCATTCAGGCCGCCAAAACTCTGTGCCCAATCGTTGTAGCTGTAAAAGAACCAATATTGCAGGCACAGATAGTGACCATCACGCACCTGGCGATGGTAATAGGTATAGTCCGGTACTTTTTTGAAACGAGCCTCGTACTGTTCCACGGCAGCGCCATATGTTTCCGTTGGCAGGATGAGCCGGGGCAACTCCTGGCTTGAGAGACTCTGGACAGCCCCTTTCAGCGAAGAGACGAGCAAACTGTTCCACCAGAATAGTTGGGTTGCCTTTTTAGTTTTGGGACTGAACCAACTATAAGCGCGACGGGCCAACTCTTCGGTCCAATTGGAGACGGTTTCTTGCGACCAGCCGTACACCATCTCAACCGCTTCTTTGCTCCAATCGGCGATCACTTCCGAGCCCAGCAGTGGGCCAGTATCCACCGAACGCAAGAACACTTCCCGCGATTGGCCCTTACTGACCAGGTGGCCTGGTTGGTGTAACCTGGCCGCGAGGTACCAGGGGCCTTTCCTGGCCTTTAAGGTGCAGACTACTGTAACTCAGCAAGTCGTCGACTCGCATAGGGAAAAATCGCTCGCCCCGGGCAAAGCGTAAGATGGGGGCATATTTTTCGTGTAGTTCAGCCATAGTTAACCCCTCATTTGACTATTTTAGCAATTTCTTTGAATTTGGCTCCTTCGGCTACCTGTAATAATTCAAAAAGGGCCATCTCGGTGCTGGTCAAAATGGCGCCAGCCGCTTTCATGCGCTCCAGCCCGATTTGCTTGTTCTCCAGGACTCTGGAGGAGACGGCATCGGTGACGACCTGGACCTCGTAACCCAAATTGAGCAGATCCAGTGCGGTTTGGTAAATACAAATGTGAGTCTCAATGCCGGTCATCAAAACCTGGTGGCGATTGAGGACCTTAAACGCCTCCATAAAAGGTTGATGGCCGCAGCAACTAAAGCTAGATTTGCTAATTGGAGTCGCGCTGCCAACCAGGAGTTGACTGATTTCGGGGAGGGTTGGTCCCAATTTCTCCGGCACTTGCTCCGTCCAGATAATGGGGATGTCCAAAATTTGCGCTCCCTTGATCATACGTTGGGCATTGGCAAAGAGGACCTCTTTCTGGTACATCAGTTGAGCCAATTTACCTTGTATGTCGATAACCAGTAGGGCGGTGTTGTCAATGTTAAGCATATGCAAATTCCTCACTTTTAACGATTTATCGAATTTTGGGTTGAAGGTTGAATTTGTTATCCTTACGGGTACTGATAGATACTGATCTTGCAATAAACTTCAAATCCAAGCTGGTGATACAGGCGTAAGGCATTGGGATAGGTGGTCTGGAGTGTCGCCACCCGGTAGCCCTGGGCTCGGGCCACGTCAAAGGTTTTTAGCGTCACCAGAGTGCCAATGCCTTGCCCCCGCAACTCTGGCAGAGTGGTTAAGTTGTAAAGCCCGGCCACGCCTGCACCTAAAAAGAGCGAACTAATGGTTACAATTTTGCCCTTTAGCCAGCCGAGGTAGTGATACAAGCCTGTATCTGAGTCCAGGCTGGCGATGGCTAAGGCGTCGAAATAGGTCTGGTCAAATGATGCCGGAAAGCCTTGCAAGAAGATTGTATACCATTGGGAGAGGGTGTCCACATCCTTAACAGGTTCAA
The DNA here is from genome assembly GCA_034409055.1 of Anaerolineae bacterium. Lineage (GTDB taxonomy): Bacteria > Chloroflexota > Anaerolineae > 4572-78 > J111 > DAOUMU01. The sequence goes on along the minus strand of DAOUMU010000437.1, from coordinate 24,373 downwards.
GGATTAACTCGAGGGTGGGGGAGGTGGACTGGGGCAACTCAAGCAAATCCATAGCCATCCCGATCATATCGCGGTTGTGGATGAATCCGTGGCGTTGTAAATAGTTCCCCAGGTCCGTGGGAACGGTGGAGGGACCTACCCACCAGGTTAGAGGCAGAGTTTGTGCTTTGAAAGGCATCAACGTCTTTTTTATGCTGGCGTCAATCTTTTCCGGGGCAAAAGTGGCTCGGACTACGCCGTTGGCAGTTGAAATAGACGTATCGGTTATAAACCACAGCGGATTCGGTCCATAGATTTGTCCCCCCAATGACCGGCAGAAGCTCAGTGATCTTTCGACTAAGTTGGCCTCAATTACATGAGTCAGGGCTACGGTGGATAAATCCTGAAAAGTTTCACGCGCAGTCATACGTTTCATCTAACATCTAATCTTTTTCTTGGGTCTACTTTGCTAATATCAATGTTACCATCTAAATCTGCTACACCGATATGTTTTCCTTGGGAACTAAAAACTTCTAAATGGGATCCACGTCCACAATGTTTGTTATCAACATACCAGTAATAACCGGTTTCAATCTCTCGATAAACCCTTCTGCCTTGCGGAAACATTGAAGTTGGTTCAAATCTATCGGTGTCTCTTAAAATTGTTTGGGTATCTGTTGGGGGTGATGTGGAGGTACAATCATATTCAATTGAACTTAAGTGCAGATTGGTTTCAAACCATTCTGTGAGTGAACCCTTGTTTTCGACACAATCCAAATTAATAGGATTTTCTTCATCCTGGTTTTTGATTATTACAATAACAGATAAATTAGCGAACTTGGATTGTGGAAAATTAATAAGTAAACCAAGCAAATTTCTGTTTCGAAATTTCCGTTCAGCCAGTTCCGCCAGACTGGTATCGGTGACAAGGTCTTTATTCCATTCAAACCAATCATCGGAAGAATGTAGTTGCTCAAGTTTCCAATCTTTAACATTTAACTTGTTTCTTAAAATGTTTATGAGTGCTTGACGTAAAGATTTATCACCGATTTTGTTTAAACTTGATATAAAAATCTCATTCTCTATCGCTTTGTATATTTGAAATAGATTTTCATCCCAATATAAGGCATGCTCAATTTTTTTTCGATTTAACTCAATGAAAACTGAGTAAAAAATTTTAATTGCTTGCTTAAATTCTGATCTATCATAAAACTGTTCGTGGAACGAAAGTTCGTTTATGAAAATCTCCATTTATATCCCAAAAAGTCGCTCGAAATCCTTGTCCGTTTGGTCAAAAAATCCACTGGGCCAATCTTCAATTGAGCCATCATCATGAACCGGGATTGTTTTTATGATCAGGTTATTTGTATCTCGATCAAAGTAAAGAATATTTAAATCATCTGTACTTATTATCTCATCTAAAACGGCGATTCTTAGGCCGTTTAATATATGCTCACTGTGGGACTCAATGAATACTTGAACACCACAAGTGCTAACCTTGGCTAAAAATTTAGTTATTTGCGATTGGGCGTAAGGGTGAAGATGGGCTTCAGGATTTTCAACAATTAACATTTCACCTGATTGAGCAACTAAACCGGAGACAATAATGGGCAGGGCGTAACTATATCCAAAGCCAACGTTGACCGGTTTATATAAACTGAGGGAGTCCTCAGAACTCAATTCCATAAGCACAATATTTGCTTCGAGTGGTTTTATATTAATCTTTCCTCCGTCAAAAATCTCACTCAACCAAGCTGTGGTCTGATCTAAAACAGTAAAAGTTTCTCCTGTATCTAAACATAGCTGCTTGTTAACTACATCGTCTTTCTTTTTAGATAGCACATTGGCTGTATATTCCCCCCGACGTCCCACATTTGGAAATTCGGTAAAACTTTGTTTGGCGTAGTAATCTTGGGGACCAATTCGGTCAGCAGAAATGTAGTGGATGTTTGTGAAATCTGCGATTTTTGCAGTAAAGCTTAGGGATGTAGTTTCTTTGTCACTGAGTAAATTGTACCAAACCTGTTCGCAAGTATGCCCGTTGTCATGTAATGTATATGAATCATTGTATTTTGCTATAGAAAAAGTAAACTCTCTATTACTTATATTTCCATTTCCAATCAGTTTTTCGATATCTGCCACCATATCATCTTCATCATTGGCTTTGAAAAAATAATGTAGGTTAACATAGTCAACATCTTCTTGAAACCGAAACATTAACTCAATCGCTTCACTCCGCGAAACCTCACTGTTTCTGATGTCATCAAAATTACCGAGTTTCACACAACTGCCATTAAAAACGATTTGGCTGGTGGTTCTACTATGCTCTGGTGATTGTCGCATCAATAATAATGCCTGTAAAGCGGTTGATTTGCCTCGTCCGTTGATACCTGTAAAGAGATTGATATTGCCAACAGGTATAGTAATCCTATCTCTAAAGCACTTGAAATTTTTCAGTCTTATTTCGGTCAGCATTATATTTTCCCAAGTATTTTTTGGGCAAGGTCAAATCTATTTCTTACTCTTCTGGTGTCGCCCGTTGAATATCTTATTGCATCTATAAAAATCGGATTTTTTAGCAAAATCTCATAATTTTTTAGTATCTTCTTTTTATGTTTTTGCAAAAAAGCATCAGACTTAAGCGCAAAGAAATAACTAACAGACTCCAGTAAAGCGATATTTACCCTGCCTCTGGTAGAAGCTGTGGGTAATCGAAAGTTTCGGTCACCGAAAAAGTCGTAAGTGAGTTTCATCACCCTTTCAAAGTCTCGTCTTAAGTTATCTATTTTTTTATCTTCCATGTGATTGATCTTTTTCATAGCTTCTCCCAGAAACGCGTCCATATCGTTTTTGTAGTTTGTTTTATAGCCAAAAATTCTAAAAGCCAGGTATCGTAAAACTGCTTCTCTATCCTTCATTCTTTTGGGAGAAATTCCCCCATCAATTGCTTGTCTGAACTGTTCTTGTTCAGAAAGTTCTTTCAGTAAGCGAGTTGCTGGACCAATATAAAAACAGTTTCTAACTTCTTGCCTCGTTAACTGAGTCCCGCCAGTATTTATCCGGTGAAAAATGTCATAAACCATTGGTAGTGGTACGGAAGGTTTTATGACATAAATCCACAATTTCTTATCCTCGAATTTTGTTTGCAAAGTAGGCCCTAAATCGCTAAATGTACGATCATTCAAATCTGTCAGGACTTCTAAACCTGTCAGTTTAAACCTATTATTAATAAATTCTGAAAGGGTAGAGGTTCGCTGTAAACCATCAACAATGATATATTTACCTGTTTTATCTTGATTTACATACAGGGGGGGGATAGGGATGTTTAATAAAACTGACTCGATAAATTTTGATTTTTGTTCATGTTTCCAGACAAGATTTCTTTGAAATTCTGGATCAATAATAAGCTGCTTTCTATTTAATTTTCTCATCCAATCAAAAACAGTGTGAGGATTTTCTCTGATATCGACCTCTCCAGGCATATCGTAGGGGTAAATCGAGCCACTTTCGTAGGTGTCCGCTTCTTTAGTATCTTCGTCATCTTCTAGTGCTTCCTCAAGAAATTCTCTCCCTTTAGCAGTAATTTTCCACCCAGCACCTTCTTTGTGGACATAACCGGCTGTTACCGCATCTCGATTCACGTAAGACCTTAGAGTTGCTTTTCCTTGCTCAGATAGTTGAAATCCTTCTTCCATTCTATTTTCAACAGCCTCATAGATTTGCTTTATTTCTGCAATACCATCATTTGCAATCATTGTTTCAAAGGCTATTCTTAACTGTTCACTACGGCTTATACCTATTTCAGCAGCCGTAACAAGTTTATTGTTTGTCATAGCAGAAATCCCCTTTTGCCTATACATAGAAGTATTTACCAAAATTAGAATGTTGATGAAGCATACTCTTCTTGCCGTTCTGCCTCATCACCTTTTCATGATGGCATCTGGCAGATGACGGCAAAAACCCAGTGAGATACCTCCAGTAAATCATCAGGAAACTGCTCGACCAGGAGACGCTTCAACTCAGCGTCAAACCGGATGACCTGCTCAGGCGGTAGCGAAGCAGTCACCCCAGCACTGGTCCAGATGCGCTCCCACCAGGCTTCGTACGTGTAAGGAACCTGCAGATCAAAAGAAAATATCTCGATGTTTTGGAAATCGGCGATGGCTACGTCGTTCAGCCAGGCCGGATACAGGTCGATTCCTCTACCCAATGGCCAATCCGGGTTATAACGTTCGATCAGATGCTCAGTGGCCTCAACTAGGTTGCCGGGCACCGGAAGTCAATCAAGGTGGAGGATGACCACGTTTATAAATCTTCGTTTTCTCGTTTTTAAACACCAGCTCCAGTTCACCCTCCGTTCGCAACTGCTCAAATTTCTGTTCGATGTAGTTTCCATAGGTAATGCGCTCGATCTGACCGACATAGATGTAGCTGATGCCCAGTTCGTCAATCAGTTGCAAGGTACGGGTCGAATCGGGGATTGTCCAAAACTCACTGACCAGGTGATCGCGCTCTCCCAATTGGGAAGCGTAGCGCTGCTCATTTTGGTGCAATCCGCCCAGAACCGAAGGCAGGCCGGTGTAAGCGGCCACTCGCATGCCCCCTTCACGGTAGTAACCGATTTTAGCCTCGGCGATGACAGGCGTGCCAGGGACATGATCCTGCAACCAGCGGATGGCTTCGTAATCATATTTCAGTTCAACAGGGCTGCCGGCTGGCCATTCGAAAGTGCCAACCGTCATGTAAGCCATGCCATCCAGAGTGCCGATGGCTGGGCGATTGTAGTCGCCCGGAAAACGGTCGTCGATGCGGGTGGAGGTGCCCAGAACAGGATAAATCAGGCTGGCCATGAGCAAAAGCAGCGCTCCAACTTGCCAACCCAACTGGGCTGGCAAAGGCCAGCGCCAGCCCCATTGCCAGATTTGGGGCAAGGTCACGGCGGCCACCAAACCAAACATAACCCAAACCTGGATAAAAAACTTAAAAAGGGTGTTCATGCGGTAATGATCGCCGCCACCCAGAAAATCGCGCAGGAAGAAAAATTCTACGCCCAGCAGAACTAACAGGCCGGTAAAGGTTAACAGTCCCAGGTAAGCTGTTTCGGAAGTAGTTTCCCGACGGAAGAGCAGTACCAGGGCTAACATGACCGGGGGAAAGAGGTAAGCCGGCACCCGATAGCCAAGCAAGGCCAAAACAATGACCACCAAGAGGACGGCCCCGATACTCCACAACCCTAACTGGTACCCGCCTGCCTCTGGCTTGACCAGTTTTCGATAAATTTCGGTCAGGTGTGGCCACACGTTCCAGCGTCGCAGAACCAGGCTAATGGCGCGTAGCAAACTGTGACGCGTGGCCGGATAAAGCAGTGAAATCCATAGCCAGGTAACAAGAATGAATAAAAAGGCTCCCCATATTTTTAGATGTTGGTCAAGCGGCGTTTTGGTGTGAACCAGCCCCAAACCCACGTCAACAGCTTGATAATTGGCAAAGAAGGGGGCATATAAGAGATAGGTCACCGCCAACAAGGTTCCAGCAAAAAGGACCCCCCTGGCCAGGAGAAACAACGCCCGGCTAAAGGTAAAAGTTTCTGCCATACGGCGATAGTGACTTAATAAAAAGGCGGCCAGCATCAGTCCCAGGTAAGTGGGTAGATCCCAGGTATTAATCACAGCCACTGCGCCCAAGACAAATGGCAGGGCCAACCAGCGTAAGAATGGGCGAATGAGCGAATGGCGAATGGCGAATGGCGAAATGGATGAAGCGTTATTCATCATTCGCTGACCTGTGCCCGGTAGGGTATTCGCCGATTCGCCGATTCGTTCATTCGCTGACCTGTGCCCGGTAGGGTATTCGCTCATTCGCCTATTCTCTGGGCGGAGCCAGTTGTAGGCCAGGCTTAAGAAGAGGACGGTAAAGGGAATGCCAATCATATGGGGATGTAAATCGGCAAAGAGAAAGCTAAAGAAGGGAAACTCGTTAATAGTGGCCGGGATGACGCGAGTGGGGTCCCAATAATTGTAGGTGGCCAACGTTTCGCCATTGAGGACGTGTACCAGCCCACCCAAAGCTCTGACCAACGTCTGAAAACCGGGGATGGCGCTTTGGAAATCACTCTGGCTCAACCGGGCCAACTCACGCATAAATTGAGCGGCCCCTTCCAGATTGCCGATGAACACAATGAAGAGAACGGCCAATAACCCGGAGGCGATGGATTTTGGATTTTGGATTTTAAATTTGCGATTTGGGATGCTGGGATGTGTATGTGGAGTGAGGTGCGCAAATGGTAGTTTTGAGGCAGTCAGGTTTACGGCCAGGCTAAAGACATTGACTCCGGTTAGAGCGGCCAGGGTGGGCACTGCCAGATTAAAGGCAATGCTGGGCTGAATGCCGCTTAACTTGATTAAAACCCCGACTAAAAAGAGGCCGTAGTAATAGTAGTTGATGATGCCTCCGGCAAAGAAAGGATCATAAGGAGGCATTTTGGCGCTTTTGACGACGGCGTTCAGAAAACCGATTTCTAACATTTTCTCACCACCCAACCACGGCTGCCACAAGTCCGGGTTCAGGATACGCAGAAAAACGAAGAAAAGGTAAATCAGGCTGAAGATGATTTCAGTGGTCAAAATGAACCCTTGCTGCTGGCGCAAAAATTCGGCCAGTTGGTGACGATGTTTTACAAAAACCCAAAGACCAAAGCCGGTGAGCAGAATGACGGCGATAAGGGCTGTGATTAGTCTATTACTCAACCAACCCAGGCTACTGTTGAGCCAGATAAAATAGCTGACCAGTAACACGCCCAAACTTTTGCTCAGACCATAGCCTCGCTCCGGTAATTTATTAAAAAGCAAATAGGTGATCGGGAAAGCAATCACGCTAATCAGCATGACTATCAACCACCAGACCAATATGGCCATCAACGTCGAACCGTTGGCCAGAGGATTCCAGCGGAAGTCGTCAACAACAGGCAACTGGTCAACTGGCGATGCTAGCAAAAGGGATTTATCTTCTTTGGCTGTTGGTTGCTGCGTAACTGGAGAAGGAGTGTTGCCAAGACCACGTAAGCGCATAAGCAGGGTTGGTTTGCCCACATAACCATACGTAGCCCCCTGCCAGGTACCGTCCAAAATGACATCCCACTCAGTGGGGGAGAGTTGGTGGGTCTTTTTGAACATGATGGGTTTGGGATGGTCGTACACGGTGAAACTCTCGTCGGCGGGCTGGTCGTCAAAAACCAACGGCCCCAGACGGGGTGGCGTTTCGACCGTATAGACCGGTTCGAAGCCCAGTTCACCAGAGAAAAGTGCTTCGTAGTAACGGGTGCTCATCGGGTAACGTTCTGGCAGGCGGGGAATGGTTCGCCACAGGCGATTGCTGGCCAGCACCACGTAATCGCAGTTCATCAGTGTTTCGCGCAGGAATTCGTATTTTTGTTGGCTGTCGTCGTCGTACATCGGTAACTGGGGTTGGTAGTAGTTGTGGGCTCGGGCATTGCCAGCCGGCTCAGAAATGTCGGTAGGCATGCGGTCGTCCCAATGCTCATAGGCAATGCAGGCGTTGTCGGGTACATTGGCATAGGTCCAACGCGCAAAGGTGACCCAGGTATGTTCGGTCCCATATACTCCATTGACAAAAGCCAGCGACCAGAGGGCGGCACCGGTCAAGGCGATAATTGCTATGGTTATGGCCATTATCCTGGTCAATTTGGCGAGCAGAGGGGCAGGCAGGAAGGTTGGTTGGTTAGTTAGTTGGTTGGTTGGTTGGCTGGCTGGCTGACCGGTTGATTCGCTGACCTGTGCCCGGTAGGGTATTCGCTCACTTGACCGCCACAAGGCGACCACCATGCCTGCCCCGAAGAGGATAAAGAGGGGCACGACCGGGACCATATAGCGCATGAATTTGGCCAGAAAGAGGCCGGTGGGGCCAAAATAGAGAATAATCCACCACAAGATAATCCATTCCCCCGGTTGTGCTTTGCCTCGCACAGCTTTGATAATGACCCACAGTAAACCGCTAAAAGCCAACAAGCCCAACGGCCAACCCATTCCCCAACGCAGTTGTTGTTCGATAAAATACCAGTAGGCAGGCGTGTGACGGTACTGCCGGGTAAAGGGAAAATCGGCCACACCACTGACCATGTTGCCTTGTTCATCCAACACAGCCCGTTTAAAGTTCTCAAAATCGAGTAAGACAAAGGGCGAGGTAATGGCAAAGATGATAAAAGCCACAACTAGGGCCAAGACCACCAGACCGATCATCCGCTGTGAGATGTGAGATGTGGGCTGTGGGCCAGGGGATGGAGGGTTCTTGCCTGTGCCCGGTAGGGTAGAAGCGGTATTTGTCATCGGCTGGTGGAGGGTAGCCAGATAACCAGCCACAATGGGGGCAAAGGCCACGGGCAGCGCGCTAAATTTGGAGGAAACAGCCAGAGCAATACCCACCCCCGTCAGGATAGCAGCACCTATTGATTGGCGATCATACATCAGGATAGCCCCGTAAAGAGCCAGCAAGGTAAAGGTGGTTGATATAGGATCGACGGCAAAAAAGTGAGCTAATTGAATCTGGAGTACGGTAAAGGTGGATAAGGCAGCGGCCAGCACCCCCCCCCAACTACCATATAATCGCCGGCCCAATATAAAAATCAGGTAGACGGTAAAAAGATCGGCTAAAGCCGCCAGAGTCCGCCCAATCTGAGCATAGCCATGCCCGGATAGACTCGTTTCTAAAAATTGGATCAGGGCAGTTGGAACCTCCACCTGTGCCCGGTAGGGTAGTGGCAGTGAGGTCACCAGTGGGGCTAGATCATTCAATGTGCGGGCCACAAGAACCAGGGTATAGAGGGGAAAGTGGCCATAGGTGTAACTGCGACGGGATAAGTTGTGTACATCCCAGAAGGGATTCAGGGTTGAGGTGCGCGGATCCAAAATGGTCGAAGAGTCCTCAGGCCAGCGAATGGTAGGTGCGTAAAAAGCCACCGTCGAGCGCTCATCCGGGTGGGCAAAGATACCATTATCCCAATTGAGGTTGTAAAAGCGCAACCCGGCGGCTATGGCTAAGATAATGATGAGTAAAACTGGTATCAAACGGTGAGTTAATTTGGTTGTTGAATGCATGTTGATTATTGTAATCGCAGGTAAAAAGTTGAGCAAGTGGTGTTACCCATCTACTCGCAAACAAAAGTAACCATTTGCCCTTACGACCTGAAAATGCTACAATAGACTTTGCTTGGTGGGGAGTCGTCTAATGGTAGGACAGCAGATTCTGGCTCTGCCGGTCGGGGTTCGAATCCCTGCTCCCCAGTGTAATGGTTGTAGGGCATGACAAAATGGCATGCCCTTTTTTTTTAGTAAAATATTTTATGGCATCATCTCCCTCGCCGACTCCAAGAAGTAGATATTGGTTGGTGTTCCTCAGCCTGCTAAGTGTAGCTGTGGTGGTCGTGATGGTTCTCCTCGTTTATATGCTACTCACCCTGCCTGTGTCCACCGATGAAACGACTCCCACCTCTCCCCGCTCGAGCTTGAGCTTGCCAACGGCTGCCCCGGCTACAGTGATCTCTGGCCCGCCAATGCCTCTTGAAGTTGTTTTTGCCGTCGAGGAACCGATTAAGGGCTTTTCCGATTGCGAGGTTTACGGCTTTAACGGTGTGGTGCTGGACAATCAGGGAGACCACCTGGAAGGCATCCAGGTAGTGGTTTGGGAAGATCAGACCGGATTGCTGGCCCTTGATACGACCGATGCCAATGGGGCTTATCTGATTGAAATTCAGGGCAAGCCCACTCAGCATACGCTCTGGGTACAGGTTTATCGAGATGATGTCCCTGTTTCCGAGCCCCTGCTTGTCAACACGCATATTGATTGTCGTAATGGTTTTCAGGTCTATCAGATAAATTGGCAGGAGTTGCCAGTGGAGAATGTGGAATAGGAAGCAAGGCGTAGGGGGTAGGAGAAGATTTTTGCATTTGATAATCTCCTACCTATTCCCTACTGCTTACTCCTTACTCCCTTGGGAAGGTGTTTATGCAAACAATACTTTATACCGAGGCAACAGCATTTGATACATTGGCTCAGGAGTGGGATGATCTACTTATGCGGTCGGTCAGTGCTCCCTTTTTTATGAGATACGTCTATCAACGTACCTGGTGGCAATATTTGGGCAATAATGATCTGGTTTTAATTGCTTTTCGCAATGAGGCTGGCCAACTGGTTGGTTTGGTTCCCCTTTACAGGGCAATTAATGCCGCCGGGCAACGTGAGCTTAGCTTTGTGGGCTGCGTGGATATTTCGGATTATCTTGACCTGTTGGTCGACAAGAATTACGTGGAAGCGGTATACCAGGCTCTGCTTGATTGCCTGGATAGTAGTGATGGACCAGCCTGGGATAAACTCTATTTGTGTAGTCTACCTTACCATTCGATCACTCATACCCAACTGGCCGAAGCCACCCGGGCGCGTGACTGGCATGTTGAGGTCAACCAACAGGATGTTTGCCCTGTCATCACCCTGGCCGATAATTGGGACGATTATCTGGCCGGGCTCGATAAAAAACAACGCCATGAAACTCGGCGCAAAATTCGTAAAATCGAAAGAGAGGCGGAAACACGTTGGTATGTCGTTGACACAGAAGAGGGACTGGCCGAGGCCATGGATGTGTTTATTGACTTACACCAAAAATCAACCCAAGATAAAGAAGATTTTTGGAGTGACGAGTTGATCCTGTTCTTCAAAGCCGTGGCCGTCGAATTGGCTCGAGCCGGTTGGTTCAAACTTTACTTTCTCGAGGTGAATGGCATCCAGGCGGCGGCAATGCTCTGTTTTGATTACAATAATGAGTTTCTACTCTACAACTCGGGCTATGATCCCGGAAAATTTGCCCAGTTGAGCCCCGGCAACGTCCTGACCGCTTACACCATTCAAGATGCCATCAGGCTGGGACGTAAACGTTACGATTTTTTGCGCGGTGATGAGGTTTATAAGTTTCGTTTTGGGGCCCAACCAGAGCCGGTGTATGACTTGGAAATAACCAGGTAGTACAGTTGCAAAAGTGAGGAGGGGTATGATTAAAAGAATAGCTATGTTGAGCGTGCACACCTGTCCCCTGGCTACGCTGGGAGGTAAAGAAACCGGTGGAATGAATGTGTACGTTCGTGATTTGAGCCGGGAATTGTGTCGCCGGGGTATTTATGTGGATATTTACACCCGTTCCCAGAATCCAACCATTCCTCGCACCCCCCCCCTGGCTGAGGGGGGGCGGGTTATCCATGTGAAAGCCGGACCAGAGCGACCGTACAATAAAAATCATGTCTATTATCATCTGGATGAATTTGTGGCCGGCGTAAAAGCCCAGGCAGTTACGGATCAGATTGAATATGACCTCATTTATAGTCACTATTGGCTTTCCGGTCTTGTGGCGGCTGCCTTGCGTCAGGCCTGGGATATTCCGATTGTGCAAATGTTTCACACCCTGGCTGAAATGAAGAATCGGGTGGCCCAAACGCCTGCAGAGCGTGAAACCGACCAGCGCCTCAACTGCGAAGGTGAAATTATGCGCTTTGCTGATCGGTTGGTGGCCGCTACGCCGCTGGAAAAAAACCAAATGACCTGGCTTTATGGCGCAAATCCAGACAAGATAAACATTGTGCCTCCAGGGGTTGATCTGAACCGCTTTAAGCCTATCAGCCAACCTGAAGCACGTGAGTGTATAGGTGTCCCTCGTCATCATCAAATGATTTTATTCGTGGGGCGTATCCAACCTTTGAAGGGGATTGATATTTTGATGAAAGCTTTGGCCCTGGTTAAAAAGAGGGAACCGGTTCTGATCAAAAATATCTGTGTCTCCATTATTGGGGGAGATCCCGATCCAGACTCGGGGATTGAGCAAGCTGAATTTAAGCGATTGGATTCGCTTCGAGCCGAGTTAGATATTAGTGATTTGGTAACTTTCCTGGGGGCTAAGGATCAAGATACCCTGGTTTATTACTACTCGGCTGCCGAAATGGTGGTGATGCCTTCTCATTATGAGTCGTTTGGTATGGTGGCCATAGAGGCAATGGCCTGTGGTACGCCGGTTGTGGCTTCAGATGTAGGCGGATTGTCTTTTAGTATTGAGGATGGTTATAACGGTTATCTGGTGCCGGGGCGTGATCCACAAGCCCTGGCCGATAAGATCATTTTGCTGCTAAGGCACCGTGTCCTGCGTGATCAGCTTAGCGAACAAACCCAGGCCTGGGTGACCCGTTATAGCTGGGAAAATATCGCCGAAGAATTGTTGGAAGTTTTTGAGCAAACATTGGAGCAATATAACGGCCAGGTAGATTTGATAGAGAAAGCTGCTTGAAGGTATCCTCCCTAAAAGTTACGGTATAGAGCGATCAACTCTGGCAATCGCTTCCAGATTTGGGGGGGGAGTACTGGTCGGGATGACGCAAGCAGGAGCTAAAATTAGACGCTGTCCACCTGTTACGTTGATAGCCTCCTGGATTTGAGCCACAAGAGCTTCAGGTTGGCCTTGTTCTAGCAGGTTCCTATCCAGACCCGTCATGAGTGTTTTATCGGTCAAGGTTAGTGCTTCTTTGAGAGAAGGACTGGTTTCATGGTTGTGCCAACTGATGGCATGGACGGGATATTGGTTGACCGTTTCAAAGTAAATATTTGTGCCGTGCAAATGCAGTACCAGAGGTGCCGGTTCCGTTTTGACCCGTTCCAGGGCAATAAGATCGTAACGCACGACAAAGGTTTGGTACATCTCTTCGCTCAGTATGTCTGCTCGTGAGAGCTGGCTGGCAAAAAAGATACCGTGAGCTCCGGCCTTCAGGACGGTCTTGGCAAAGCGTGAGGTAGTTTCGGCAATAGTAGCCAGGCCAATGTGAACGTCAGTAGAATGATGTTCTAGGTGGTCCAGGAGCGTGTCGCCGGCCAATTTATAGGCCAGGGTTAAGGGACTGAATACCGTCATCAAAACAGGGGGCTTGTCCTCTGTCAGTTGGCCTGTCACCAGTTTGATTGCTTCCAGGGTTTGGCCATAACTGCCCTCAGTTATACTGAGCGTGGTTAAATGTCGCCAATCCTCGGGCTTTTTGATCACCGGCTTTTTGAGACGGGGTGGCTGACCATCATCTTTAGAAAACGCAATTTGAGCCCCCCAATCCTCAATGGCGTAGAGACCACTGGGGGTCAATTTGATTAAATCAAAATCGTACTTCTCATAAAAGGCCAGGGTGGCCGAAGCCAACCCGGTCGGCGTTTGATCTTGTTTATGGAAATGTCGCCACAGGCTTAACGGAACCTGGTCAATCGGCTTGCCTTCCAGCGCGGCATAAACGCGCTCGCATTTATTCATCGCCATCGCCTTCCTTTAGTAGCGATATCTTGCCCTGAAAACTGTAGCTGGCACATCCCCATGCACCAGTGGCAAGGCATGGGGATGCCTTGCCTACGTTTTGCCCTGAAAACTGTAGCTGGCACATCCCCATGCGCCAGTGGCAAGACTCCTACCGAAAACCAGCTTAAATAATAGCATAAAGTGGGTTACTCTAAAAATGATGACTGCAACTACTGGTTGCTAGATAGTAATCCGGTTGTGGCCAGTCTGAAAATGAAACGGCTCTGCTGTCTATCAGCTAGCAGAGCCGTTTTACTCTGTCATTGGTGGTATACAAACAGACCTGGTGGCAAAATCTGGGTCAAATATAGCGGACGTTTACACGTCGAAATAAAGCGTAAACTCGTGCGGGTGCGGGCGGATATTGACCGGATCGACCTCATTTTCGCGCTTGTAGCTAATGTAAGCCTCAAGTAAGTCTTCCGTGAAGACATCCCCTTGCAGTAAGAACTCGTGGTCTTCTTCCAACGCATCAAGCACAGCGACCAATGAGCCGGGGGTGTTGGTAATTTGAGCCGCTTCTTCCAGTGGCAGGTCATACAGGTCTTTGTCAATCGGATCGCCGGGATCAATCTGACTTTGGACCCCATCCAGGCCGGCCATCAGCATCGCGGCAAAAGCAAGGTAGGGGGTGCAGCTCGGATCGGGAGCGCGGAATTCAACTCGCTTGGCCTTGGGGCTATTGGAGTACATCGGGATGCGGCAAATAGCCGAGCGGTTTCGCTGCGAGTAAACCAGGTTGATCGGTGCTTCGTAGCCGGGCACCAGCCGTTTATAGGAGTTGGTGGTTGGGGCGGCAAAAGCTAATAAGGCGGGGGCGTGTTTCAGCAGGCCGCCGATATAGTACTTGGCCGTGTCCGACAGTTGGGCATACCCGGCCTCATCGAACATGACTGTGTCGCCGTCTTTCCACAGACTCTGGTGGGTATGCATACCATTGCCGTTATCTTCAAACAAAGGCTTGGGCATGAACGTGGCCGTCAGATTATTTTGACGGGCGATACTCTTGATGATATATTTGTACATCATCAGGTTGTCGGCCGTGCGGGTCAGCGTGTCAAAGCGCATATCAATTTCACACTGCCCGGCGGTACCCACCTCGTGGTGATGCACCTCCAGGGCCATCCCGACCGATTCCATAGCCAGGACAATCTTGCTGCGCACGTCTTGCAGGGTATCGGTGGGCGGGCAGGGGAAGTAACCACGCTTGGCCGGAATCTGCGCCCCCAGGTTGGGGCCCAGGCTACCAAATTCTTTGCCGCTGTTCCACCACCCCTCCGGGCTATCCAGGAAATAGAAACCGGAGTTGGTGCCGCCGCCGTAGCGGACATCGCTGAACAGGAAGAACTCAGCTTCCGGGCCAAAGTAGGCGGTGTCGGCAATACCGGTCTGCTTGAGATAGGCTTCCGCTTTTTTGGCCACGTAGCGCGGATCGCGAGAGTAGGGCTGCCGGGTGACCGGGTCATAAATGTCGCAGATAATATCCAGGGTGGGCACTTGAAAAATTGGGTCAATGAAGGTCGTTGACACGTCCGGGATCAGGATCATGTCGGACTCATCAATGGTTTGAAAGCCACGAATGGACGAGCCGTCGAAGCCAAACCCTTCCTCAAACATGTCCTCGGATATAGCCTGGCTGGATACGCTGAAATGGTGCCACAGGCCAAAGGGATCGGTGAATCTCAAATCCACCATCTTTATGTCCTGCTCTTTAATGAGGCTAAATATATCTTTTACTGTTTTTACCATTTTATTTCTCCTTTGTTTTAATACTATGAGAATTTTCTTTACATATTTTATGAAACTTAAGAAAATAATCGGGGAATAGATAGCCGGGCTTAGGGATGCCCAGCCTACCCCAATTATTTTTTTAACCTTCATAAAAAAGTAAAATGAACCCCTTATTATAGATAGGGGCTCATATTTAACAAATCAGGTCAAACAGGTTGACCAGCAAAATGCTGAAGATCCCTATACGTCGTAATACATCATGTACTCATACGGATGCGGGCGCAGGCGCAGGGCATCGACTTCGGTTTCACGCTTATAGGCAATCCAGGTTTCAACCAGGTCTTTCGTAAAAACGTTACCTCGCAGCAAGAAATCGTGGTCCTTTTCCAGCTCAGTGAGGACGTCTGCCAATGAGCCAGGTACCTGAGGCACGTCCGATACCTTCTCTTCATACAGGTCTATATCCATCGGCATACCGGGATCGATGCGGTTGATAATGCCATCGATGCCGGCCATCAGCATGGCCGCAAAAGCCAGATAGGGGTTGCAGCTCGGGTCTGGGCAACGATACTCGAGGCGTTTTGCCTTCGGTTCGTCGCTATAGGCCGGAATGCGGACGCAAGCTGAACGGTTGCGCATACTGTAGGCCATCATCACCGGGGCTTCGTAACCGGGGACCAGTCGCTTGTAGCTGTTTGTGGTCGGAGCGGCCAGAGCCAGCAGCGCCGGGGTATGTTTAATCAAGCCGCCGATGTAGTGCAAAGCTGGTTCACTCAACCCGGCATACCCATTTGGATCGTAAAATATGTTACGCCCATTTTTCCACAGGCTCTGGTGGGTGTGCATACCATTGCCGTTGTCGCCGTACATCGGTTTTGGCATGAAGGTGATCGTTTTGCCACGATTGACGGCCACGTTCTTCAAGATATACTTGTAGAGTTGTAAAGAATCACCGGCTTGCAGGATGGGCATGTATTTCAGATCGATTTCCTGTTGTCCGGCTGCGGCCACTTCACCGTGATGTACCTCCACGTCTAACCCGGCGGCAATCATCCGGATAATGGCCTCACTGCGGAAGTCCTGCATAGCATCCACCGGTGGCACCCGAAAGTAGCCTTGTTTGGCTTCCGGCCGGTAGCCGAGATTGGGCCCGTGCCGAGATTCATGCCCTCGACCTGTCTCCCAGGCGGCCATATTGCTCTCGATCTCGAAATACCCGCCCCGAGTCTGGTAGTCAAACCGGATACCGTCGAACACGAAAAACTCGGCCTCGGGTCCCCAGTAACTGAGGTCGGCGATACCAGATTCCTTCAGATATTGCTCGGCTTTGTAGGCTACGTAGCGGGCATCTTTGTTATAAGGTTCGTGTGTAATTGGGTCGTAGATGTTACAGACCAGGCTAAGGGTCGGCAATTGGGTGATGGGATCCACCAGGGCTGTGGTCGGATCGGGCATCAAAATCATGTCCGACTCGTGGATGTCCTGGAAGGCTCGAATGCTGGAACCGTCGAAGCCCAGGCCCTGCTCAAACACTCCTTCTGTGAGCTGGTGAATAGGCATGCTGAAATGGTGCCAACGCCCCAGCATGTCGGTAAATTTGTAGTCCACGATCATCAAGTTGCGATTGCGAGCGAATTCGACGACATCTTTGGGTTTTCGGCAACGCTCGATATCAGGCGTAATGATAGCCGGCTGCTTACCATTGCGCCGCCCGTTTGTGCCATACGTAAGTTCGACAACTTCTTCGATAGGGCGAAGATTTGATATACTTATGGTCATAGCGATTCCTTTCCGTGTCTCAGTAGATCCAATTTTCAAGCTCGGAGCGGACCACAGTCCGCGTTTTGGCCGCTTGACTGTCCCACGGGGAGGCAGCAAAGCTGCACTGGTCCAGCTAGAGCCAATTTGGATGTACTGTGTCCAGCTATTATTTTAGTCGTCGGTTACCACCGTCTCGACTCTGGTTTTCTCCGTCGTCTCGCCTCCGTTCGCTGCGGCCAACAAGCCGGGTACACCCTTGATGAGATCGCTCAGTTGCACGCCGGTCAGCCCTTCGACAACGGCTGGTAACTGGGCGATGATCTGGGTTACATCTTGGGTTACCTTGGCAGCACCGGTGCCATTGTTTCCGTTGCCACCACCGACCACAACGATCTTTTCGGTTTTGCTGAGTGGTTCGGCCACAGCACTGGCCAATTGAGGCAAGATGTTGACAAACATTTCCGTGACCGCGGCCTGGTTGTATTCTTTCCACGATTCGGCCTTTTTGCTCATCGCATTTGCTTCGGCCACGCCTTTGGCCTTCAGGATCTCGGCTTCGGCCAGACCTTCGGCCCGAATGGCCTGGGCCTGACCGACGGCCTCGGTTTCCAGCCGGGCCTTTTCGGCCTGGGCCAGGGTCTCGATGCGGTAGCGTTCGGCATCGGCCGGTTTCATCACCGACGCCTCTAGCTCTCGCTTCCGGCGTTCAATTTCACGTTCTTGCAGGGTAATTTCTTGTTCCTTGGCCACCAGTTCGACCGCAATTTCCTCGTGCTTGACGGCCTGCTGTTTTTTGTATTTCTGCAAATCGTAAGCCAGGTCGCTGTCGGCCTTGGTGCCGGCCACCTCGGCGGCATACTCGGCTTCCTTGATTTCCTTGTCGCGGCGAGCTTGAGCAATGGCCGTATCGGCGGCGTAGCGGGCGGCCATGGCTTCTTCTTCGGCCTTGGCTTCACCGATAATGGCATCGCGCTTGACCTGAGCCACGCGAGGTTTACCCAACGCTTCGAGATAACCTTCCTCATCGGTGACGTGACGGATGGTCAAAGAAACGATTTGTAGACCCATCTGGGCCAGGTCCTGCTGGGCGCTTTCACGCACCTTCCGGGCGAACGCTTCTCGGGTCAGATAGACGTCCTCGACCGACAGCGTGCCCAGAATAGCCCGTATGTAGCCGTCGATGACTTGCAGGGCCACCCGCTTGACTTCATCGGTCGACTTACCCAGGAACTGCTCGGCCGCCAGACCAATGCTGGCCTCGTCACTTTTGACCTTTACCTGGGCCACCCCGTCCACCAGCAGTTTGACGCCCTGCTTGGTGTAGGCATCGGCAGCGTGAACATCTAAGGTTAGTAGGGCCAGGCTCAGGCGCTGGGCCCGCTCCAGGATAGGCGCGACAAAGGTTCCGCCTCGCACAAAGCGGTACCGCCCTCGACCCGAAACCACCAGCATTTCGTTGGGACCGGCCTTGGTATAGCGCCAGTACCACAGGGCAATCAGGCCAATGAGGATGGCAATGCCAAGAACAATAATGGTAGTGATTGTTGCTGTTGTCATTTGAGAGACCTCCTTAGGTTGCTTGGATTACATTACTTGAGAAAAAACTGACACAATTGACACAGGTAGTAACGACTTCAGTCGTTTCAGACTTGAGGCATACTGCGTATTGCGTATTGCGTGAACTTTACTACCGGCGCTTTACGCTCCATGCTCTACGCTCTACGTAACTACGCTGCCCGTAACAAGACCCGATCTAACGATGATACTCGTTCTTTTGGCCGCGCCGACACGATTCGCACGGCATCCGGGCTGCCGATGAGACCACGACGCAGATAATCCTGAGCCAAACGGTCGCGCAGGTCCGTCGGCGTTTGCCCGATGAAAAGACCGACCCGATGATCATCGCCACGGGGTTCGGCCGCCAGGCAAACCTTGCTATTTTTATACAAGTCGATTTTGCTCCCGTTGGTGGCTGTATCGTGGTCGAAAACCATCAATTTGAACGGGTCTTTTTCTAACGTGGCCTGCAAACGGGCCCAATAGGCAGGCATCAAGCGATCTGGACGCAAGTCATGATTGTGCTTCAAGCGCTTGTCGGCGATGAGGGCCTCGGCCACCACCTCGCGCAGGGCCAAAACTTCCTGACCGCCGGCAATTTTGATTTCCCGCCTGGCGCTGGCCGCATAGGTGTAGATACCGAGGCCATCGTTCGTCGGGAAAACGGGCGCCCAGAACTCGTTTTCACCGGCAACACGCTTTTTGAGGTAAAATACGGGCCGGACAAGCGCTAACGAACTGGTACGCACGCCCCGTACATGCAGGGTTTCGCTTTTACCGGGTGTGCCCAACTCACCCACTGCATGGAGATACTGACTAAGGTAGCTGCGTACGTTAGCCAACTCAACATGCCGGAAGACCGGCCCCCCAGGGGTTGTGGCGAACACTTCGTCCCCGATGGTATAGACCGGGTAAATGCGGTGCGAGCGACGGGCGATAAAGATATAGGTTGGTAACCGGGCCATGTTGATCAGGCCAGGCAGTAACTTGCCGACCAGGCGGACAATCTGATGGAGATTGCCACCTTCAACCCGAAAACCACACACCTCGGCGCTGTAGAGCCCCTTGATGATACTGCCTACCCCATCGGTCGGTTGCCAGTAGATGGGGACATGAAACACCCGGTTTGGTTCAATGACTTCGGTGGACAGGTCAACCCGGACGAAGTAAGGTATCCTGTCTTTATCAATTTCGATGTTGCGGGTAAGTGAAAGGTTCATTTTGAACTTCCCCTACTCAAAACTGTCTACTGACTGCTGATGATGGCTGAGCCGGGCATCATCAACTCACCGGGCTTGGCGCTAACAGTGGTGCCAAATTCGGGATAGCTGATGGTGCCGTGTTCAGTGATGTCGAGCCCTTCAAGTTCTTCCTGGGGCGAGACCCGGATGCCTATAATGAGATCAGTGATTTTGAAGACAAAAAAGATGGTGATGAAGGCCCACAAGCCGACCGCAATCACTCCAACGAACTGGATGCCGAGCTGGGTAAATCCGCCGCCGTAAAAGAGACCGGCTACCTCGCCCATATCGGTCAAGCCCCCGGCAGCCGGGGCCGCAAACAGACCCACGGCCAGGGTTCCCCAGATACCGTTAAGGGCGTGCACCGAGATAGCCCCCACCGGATCATCCACCCGCAGGATCCTTTCAATGAACAGGAGCCCGTAGACCAGCACCGGACCAGCGATGAGACCGATCATCAACGCCCCGGTCGGGGTGACGCTGGCCGTACCGGCGGTGATGGCCACCAAACCGGCCAAAGCGCCGTTGAGAGCCATTTCTGTTGAGGGTTCTCCGGTGCGTATCCAACTGATGACCATAGCCGAGATGGCTCCAGCGGCGGCAGCAATATTTGTGGTCACGGCAATAAAGCCGATACCAGGGTTCATGCCGTTGAGCGTACTGCCCGGGTTAAACCCGAACCAGCCGAACCAGAGAATGAAAACCCCCAACGCGGCCAAAGTCAGGCTGTGGCCGGGGATAACATTGCTGCTACCATCCTTGTTGAACTTGCCGATGCGTGGACCCAGAACCAGGGCCCCGGCCAGGGCGGCCCAACCGCCCACACTATGTACAATGCTAGAGCCAGCGAAATCGATGAAGCCGAGTTCGGCCAGCCAACCGCCACCCCACAGCCAGTGGCCGGAGATGGGGTAGATCAGCCCGACCAGGATGATGCTATAAACCAGATAGGCCGAGAATTTCAGCCGTTCGGCCACAGCACCGGAGACGATGGTTGCCGCAGTAGCGGCGAACACTAACTGGAACAGGAAGCCGGCCCAATTGTAGGCACTCTCTGGGCCAAAGCCGATCTTGGTCAGAAAGAAATTGTCGGTGCCGATCAGGCCGCTGGCCGAAGCCCCGTACATCAGGCCGAAACCTACGGCAAAGTAAAGCAGGGTCCCAACCGCGAAGTCCATCAGGTTTTTCATCAGCAGGTTAGCCGCATTCTTGGCCCGGCTAAAGCCACTTTCGACCATGGCAAAACCGGCCTGCATAAAAAAGACCAGAAAGGCGGCCAGTAACAGCCAGATTACGTCAATCTGACTTTCGGCGGTTGGACTGCCATCTTGGGCATAAGCAACGCCGCCTACCGTCAAAGTGAGGAGTAAAGCGATGGGCAAAGCCCGGTATAACAATCGATGTTTCATAAGAATGTTCCTCCTTAATCTTCAGGATGCGTATGGTGTAAGGTGCTTGATTGGGTGAAAAAACAAAAAGCCCCCAGACGAACCATGGTTCGTGCTGAGGGCTTCGCGGCCGCTCAAAATTCTATTAATATTTTTAACAGGGGCGATTATACCAAACTTCCAGCGGGCTGTCAACCCCTTTTTAGGATTTTTAAGGTTTGGATACGTGTTACGAGGTGAGTTTCTCCCCCACGGCAATAATCGCCTCGGCCACCTGGCGCATCGAGCGACGCTTTTCCCGCGCCGTCATCTGCAGTCGCTTGTAGGCTTCCTCTTCGGGTAAACCAGCGGCGACCAGGATGCGCTTGGCCGCATCCACCAACTCCCGTGACTCCAACTGGTGACGAAGTTGGTATACCTCCTGGGCCGTGGCTTGCATGCTCTCAAAGCGAGCCAGGGCCACTTCAATGGCCGGGCCTAATTTGGCTTCGTGAATAGGCTTGACCAGATACCCCATCACCGCTGCATTGGCCGCGCGCTCGATCAGGACCTTTTCGGTATAGGCGGTCAGCATGATAATCGGCAGTGGCATCTCCTCGGCCAATCTTTCGGCCACGCTCAGACCATCCATGCCCGGCATCTTGATGTCCAGTAACAATAAATCGGGCTTGAGGCTTTTCGTTTTCTGCAGAGCATCATTGCCGTTGGCCGCCGTCCCGACCACCTGATGTCCCAGGGCGGTCATCATGGTCTTTAAACCCATCCGAATGACCGCCTCGTCGTCCGCAATCATGACCCGTAATACTTTTTTCTCTGCCATTTTGTTCCAAAGCTCCCAGTATTAAGCAGTAGGATAATTCCAAATCTTAAATTTAGCTAATTCTCAGGCGGGAATTGGTAAGATAGCTAATAGTCCATGTGCGCCTCCTTTCTTGGTGTGTACATATTTAGTCTCCAATATAGGGCAGCGCTGAGGCAATCAGTCAACTGCCATAATTTATTTTTAATACTGCGTTCAGCCAACATCTTATCTCCTCCGTATTGCTCTCAATTGACCCCAACCTATTAATCTATAATATTCTCTAACCTGAATTTTTGGATTGGAGCAGACTTATGACTACCCAATCTGTGAGTTGGCAAGAGGCCCTAACCCTGGTTGAAAGGCTATCCTGGCCCGATCAACTGCGCCTTATCTCAGAATTACTCCTGCGAATGCAAACTTTAGCGACCGAAACTGAACCTGTTGACCTCCTGGCCTTGGCCGGTGTCGGCGCTGAAGTTTGGTCTAAGGTTGATACTGACGCTTACATCAACCAGGAGCGTGATAGTTGGCAGGCTTAGAAGCCATTTTGGCAAAACATACAGTCATTGGTCTCGATACAAACCCCTTTATCTATTTGTTTAAAAAAAATCGAACTTATTTTCCTCTTGTTGATACCCTGTTTAATTACCTCAAAACGCCCGGCGTTCAGGGCATTACCTCAATCATCACTCTGATTGAAACCTGCGTTCAACCGCAGCGTGATGGCCGAACCGACTTGGTACAAATTTACGAGCAGGCTTTGTTGAATTCCCGGCAAGTCCAAACATTGCCTGTCACCCCGGTGTTAGCCAAAAGAACCATTCAGATGCGGGTCAAGTACGGTCTACGCGTGCCTGATGCCTTACAGGTAAGTGCCGCCTTAGAGAGCGGAGCTACCCTCTTTATTACCAATGACCGCCGCTTTAGGCATATTACTGAATTGGTTGTTTTGATTTTAGGCGATCATTTACCATAAGTTCCTCTTTTTGATGGTTACAGTTATTCAACGGTAAGCCCTATTCAACAGATTTCAATCAGCTTGTGGTTGGCACACTACAGCGAATTGAGAAGGGAACGAATTTTTTCTGCCGCTCATTCGTTGATTTCCCCATTCGTTGTTGTGTTCTTTCGCCGCCGGTTAGGCCCGCAATGCTACAGCGAATTGATACATCCGTGGAGGAAATGACGGAAGTCGCGACCATCTCAGATATTACCCGCGAAGATATTGGTATAGGTTAACTCCGGTACAATTAATTATTCACAATTCACAACTAATTATTAAACTTGTTATGCGAATTTGATGTCATGGTGCTATAATAGCCCTGGGTAAATTTTACAGGGACGCAGGTTAACCGCATGCCTCTGGCCGAAGATACGATTTTAGTCAACCGTTATCGCATTGATGGACTGTTGGCCCGGGGGGGGATGGGGGTCATTTACCGGGCCTTTGATACGAATCTGGGCGCTCCGGTGGCTCTTAAAGAAAATTCCTTTCCGACTGCCGAGCGTATCGCCCAATTTAAGCAAGAAGCGGTCATTCTGGCCCGTTTACGCCACCCGGCCCTGTCTCGCGTGATCGACCATTTTAGTGTGGCCGGTAAACATTACCTGGTGATGGATTTTATTGAGGGCCGGGATTTGTGGGAGATGGTCCAGCAGAGGCAGCAGCCCCTGGCAGAAAAGGAGACGCTAGGTTATATTATTCAGATCTGCCAGGCGGTTAGCTATATGCACCGGCGCAATCCGCCCATCATTCACCGCGATATCAAGCCCCAGAACATAAAAATTACCCCTAACCGCCAGGCCGTGCTGGTAGACTTTGGCATTGCCAAACAGGTTACCCAGGTAGACAGCCGGACCCAGGCCGGGGCCCAGGGGGGCACGCCCGGCTTCTCACCGCCGGAGCAGTATAGGGGGCAGGGCACGACGCCCGCCTCCGATATTTACTCGTTGGGGGCCACCTTGTACGCGGTGCTGACCGGTAAAACGCCTCCCAATAGTGTTAGCCTGCTGGACAGCAAAGGTAAGTTTGAACCACCTCATAAGGTGAACTCACAATTAAGCCGACAGGTGTCCCAGGCGATTGTGCATGCCATGCAAATCGAACCGGCTGACCGGCCTCATTCCGTGGCCGCCTGGCAAAAAGAACTGGAGGCGGTGGTTGGCTCGTCCACCTTAACCGAACCGGATAAAGAGGCAACCCTACAGGCAGCCACCGGGCCTCGTCAAGATAAAGATGAACCCCGGTCCGGCGTTTCCAGCCGGCCGTCAACGGCTGGCATCACCTATTGGCTGGTTGATTCCACGGGCTTGGGGCATCCGGTCGGTCCAGAGTCTCTCGTTATCGGCCGCCATTCCGAGGCCGACATCGTGGTGGAAGATTTGAGTGTTTCTCGTTATCAGGCCCAAATTCGGACCGAGGGCCAGCGTTGCTTGGTGCAAGATAAAGGCAGTGCCAACGGAACGTTTCTCAACGGGTATCGCCTGGGCCCAGAGTGGTATCCCCTCAATCCCGGCGATTTATTAACCATTGGCC
>DAOUMU010000436.1:0-45091 GCA_034409055.1 Anaerolineae bacterium | reverse complement strand
CATGCTAGCCTCCAGACAACCCGAAGCGGCCGGTCACTACAACCGGCTACATCCCCGGCACATCGTTTGTTGTCCAGATTTTTCATAATCAACTCTTTTGAAACTGCGGGCCATGGCTATCTCTCCTTGTCTTCACAATATCAGATTTGTCTCAGTACCCGCACATGTTACCCTAAATTGCTCGCAGACGAAAGATCTCTCTCCGACAAACCGCTAGGGTCCGGCCATTACTATTTTAGGTCCAAAATGGGATAAGCGGGAGAGGTAATAAAGTATGATAGTGTCTGGGCAGACTACATATGACTTTTAACTTCTTTGGCTTGGTTTAAGCTCTAAAAAACCCCTCGAAATACATCCTGATTTCCTCTTGCTTTGTGCCAAATTCTGTGCAATAATTCATTCAACAACAAACCACGGGGAATGTTTTCCTGGCAGGTTGAGCCAAAACTTGGTTATATAGTGAGCCTCAACAATGGCTGATAATGAAACACCGGTCCAATTGAGTAAGCGTGAACTCCAGGTGCTGGAGATGGTTGCCACTGGAGCCAGCAACCAACAGATTGCTCGTCAACTGGTGATTAGTATTAATACGGTTAAAGTTCATCTGCGCAATATTTTTGAAAAATTAGAGGTGCAATCACGTACCGAAGCCACGTTGCGTGCTGTCCAGGAAGGATGGATTGTTGTTGGCGATGAGGTAGCAGCCATTGAAGAACCTACCTCCCCCACCAAAACCTATCTTCTGGCTACAGAGACACCGTCTATCCTGGCCCGGTGGCAACAAAGTTATTTACTACTGGCTATTTTACTGGCTTTTGGGGTGATGATCATTCCTTTAATGCCTCAATCCCGTCCCAGGTCCAGCCCCAATTTGCCGGTCATTTATGCTCAACCCCCAACCCCCATCCCCCCTAACACTAGTTCAAGCGCCTGGGTTTCTCAAGCACCTATGCCAACCAAAAGAGCTGGCTTGGGCCTGGTCGCTTTTGAGGGACAGATTTTTGCTATTGGAGGGGTCAGAGGCAACAACCGCGCGACCCGGCTGGTAGAGATTTATGACCCGATCACAGATAGTTGGATAGAGGGTGCCGCCAAACCAACCGCTACGGCCAATATTGCGGCGGTGGTCCTCGATGACAAAATTTACGTACCCGGTGGCTGTACCAATCAAGGCCAAGCCATAGATAAGCTGGAAATTTATAACCCTAAAACCGATAGCTGGGAGCAAGGTGCAGCCTTGCCAGAGGCTCGCTGTGGATATGGATTGGTAGCTTTTCAGGATAAGCTGTACTTATTTGGCGGATGGAACGGCAGCGCTTTTGAAGATACAGTTTTTGCCTTTACTCCCAAAGCGAACACCTGGGAAGTCATAGCCAACCCAATGCCGCAAGCCAAAGGCTATGTTGGTGCAGCCACTCTGAATGAGACCATTTATGTGGTAGGTGGCTATGACGGGCAAAATGAATTTAACCAAACGCACGTTTTTATGCCAGAAACAGGTAAGTGGTTAGAAAAGGCGACTTTGCAGGAAAAGCGAGGTGGCTTGGGATTAATCAGTGCCGCCAATAATCTATACGCCATTGGCGGTGGTTGGCAGAAAGCATTAACCAGCAGCGAAAAATATGATCCAGAGACCGATACCTGGACCACCATTGAAACACCCTTTACCCATCAATGGCGCAATATGGGTTTAGCGGTGGTAGATACCAAAATTTACGCAGTCGGTGGCTGGGATGGCACTGAAGAAAAATACATAGACTTGGTCGCCTCTTATCAATTTTTATATCAATTATTCCTACCCATCAGTTTTGGTGAGTAACAATACATCATTATCAATACATAAATTAGGAGAAAAACTAATGATCACCGCCCCTCTATTAGATTTAAAACCACAATACGCCTCAATCAAGACAGAAATACAAGCAGCCATTAATCGTGTTTGTGATTCGCAATATTTCATTCTGGGGCCTGAAGTTCAGGCGTTAGAAAAAGAACTGGCCGCTTATTGTCAGACCGAATTTGCCCTGGGCGTTTCCTCAGGTACCGATGCCCTGCTGCTGGCAATGATGGCCATCAATATCAAGCCTGGTGATGAGATTATTACCACGCCCTATACCTTTTTTGCTACCGCCGGTTGTGTGGCCCGCTTGGGAGCTAAGGCAAATTTTGTTGATATTGACCCCCAAACGTTCAACATCGACCCGGCCAAAATTGAGGAAAAAATCACTCCTAAAACAAAAGCCATCATCCCCGTACATCTCTACGGCCAATGTGGCGATATGGACCCCATTATGGAGATTGCCAAGCGGCACAACTTATATGTCATCGAGGATGCTGCCCAGGCCATTGGCTCGGAATACAAGGGGCGCAGAGCAGGCAGCATAGGGCATATTGGCTGTTTCTCCTTTTTCCCTTCCAAAAATTTGGGCGCCTTTGGCGATGGCGGGGCCGTGACTACCAACCTGGCCGACCTGGCAGAGCAGATGCGGATCTTGCGGGTGCACGGGGGTAAACCCAAATATTACCACAAATTTATTGGGGGAAATTTCAGGCTGGATGCGTTGCAAGCTGCGGTAGTGCGGGTTAAGCTGAAATATTTGGATGAGTGGACGGCCGGACGGCAGCGGAATGCGACCCATTACAACGAACTCTTTACAGAATTAGGTCTAACCGGAGTTTCAGGGGATAATGGTCCTTTGCTGACCTTGCCGTATGAGTCGAGCCAGTCGGGCCAATATGCTTACCGTATGGAGGCTAATGTGGCACCTTTTGCCGGCCATCGCCATATTTACAACCAATATGTCATCCGGGTCAGCCACAAGCGCGATGAACTACGGACCTTTTTAACCAGGCGCAAAATCGGCACGGAAATTTATTATCCCGTCCCTCTGCATCTGCAAGAGTGCTTTGCCGATTGGCGTGGTCAAGCCGGCGATCATCCGGCCAGCGAAACCGCCGCAACTCAAACCTCAGCTCTACCCATTTATCCAGAATTAACGGGGGAACAGCGGCAAACGGTAGTCAAAACGATTGCCGAGTTTTACCAGGGCTGAAGCCATCTATTCATCTGAGGCCAGTCTATCCAAGAAATCGCAGAAAGTAGTCACCTCCTGAACGAGAGCGGTATAGCAAGGGCGTAACTCAGCCACCAATTCCTGTAAGCGTGATGGCCGCAAGTTGAAGGTGTAAACGTTCCTGACAAC
Organism: Anaerolineae bacterium; assembly: GCA_034409055.1. Lineage (GTDB taxonomy): Bacteria > Chloroflexota > Anaerolineae > 4572-78 > J111 > DAOUMU01. The sequence continues at coordinate 41,888 of DAOUMU010000436.1, read as the reverse complement.
GTGACGAAAGCCGCGATACTCGTCCAGGCAATCACGGGTGCTGCGTCCAATGACCGCAGGGCGAGTGTTAGACATCTCAGCAGACATCTGCATGAGCAGGTTACGATGCCATTCGGGGCCAGCGGGGAGGGAGCCATCAATTTCCCTGGCGATCTCTTCAAAGATGCGTTCAACCCCAGCGTAGAAACCGTGCAGGTTCAGCGCCACACCATCCAAATAATCTTCATCAGTTCGCGTCTGCGCTTTAGAGAATAACCGTTCAGTTCGTTGCACAGCTCGCTCCAATTCAGCCAACTCGGCCCGAATGCGAGTGGCTACGGCCTGTTCGTCACTACTCATAGGGATACCCCCTCTCGTTCAATGACGGCTTGTAAAGCTGGGGAAGCCAACTCGGCTTCAACCAGATCAACAGGAATGGTCGCATCCAGATCAAGTAGACGAGCCACAGCGCGGTAGTAGACTTTCTCAGCCAATCCCCAGACGGCTAAATCCACGTCGGAACGGTGGTGAAAGCGTTCGATAGAAAGCATAGAACCAAAGACAACAACGCGTTGGGCTTCAAATTGCTCTTTTAGAATCTGGCTGGCCTGTTGGGCCACTTCCCAGGCCCGCTGATGACGTAAGGCCAACTGACGCGCTTTCTGCTGCTGTCGCCGCCGGGCTGTAGCCCGATAGATGGCCATCTGTTCAGTTGGGATTTCAAGGGTCACTTTACTCACCCCTAAACCTATTCCACAATCTCAAATCTGATTTGGGTGTATTTTAAACGGTTTAGTACACACTGGCAGAAACGTCACAAGCAACATCTCTACACTTACTGTCTGAATTATACCATACTCTGTTGCAAATTGCTTATATGGCTTTTCGTCAGAGCTAACCACGGATAAGGAACTTACCCTACGAGTTTCTTCATCCGAGCTTCTCTTTCACGCTTCACATTCAAGGTAACCGATAAATCTTGATAATCGGTCCCGGTTGCTTGCGGTATAGGGTATCGTTGGCCGGACCGAAGACTTGATCGTGGTAAAAGAAACCATCATACTCGCGCCCATAGGGCTGAAACAGGGCAACCAGTTCGGCCTGATTGTCAAGAACTTGCATCCGTTCGGCAAGCAGGGTCTGGTGAGCCTTGTCGCGCAAGGGGCGAGCATAATGAAAGCTACTGGCGGCAATGTACTCGACACCCCATTCAAGATATTGCTGAAGATCTCTTTCGGCCACACCGCCATCGGGAATGGGGGCAAAGTCGTAGGGACCAATTTCCAGGCCGGGCATCGCCAGGGGTGGTCCCCAGGGAGGGCTCAGTAACTCGACAGCCAGATTACTGCCGGGAGGGATATTTTGGCGAATCCAATGTAAAGCTTCGGTACGGGTGTCGAGTTGCGTAAAAATATAGTCGGCTCGCCAGGCGACGTAAGTTGAGGGCAGTGTGAGCAAGATAATGATGACCAACGATGAATGACGAACGACCAACGACGAACGACGAATGACAAATAATGATTCGCTGATTCGTAGATTCGCGGATTCGCAGATTCCCCGGACTGTCTCAGCGGCCAGCACAGCCATAGGCGGCAGAAAAGGCATAAGCCAACGCACAAAATACATTTCCTGCCGTTGTAAGTAAAAAAAGCCCAATACCGGTAAAGTTAGCAGCACGAGATCAACACGTCGTCGCCGCCATAAGGCAAACAGGATGGCTAACAGAAAGAGAATAAAAAGTGACCAGCCGAGTCCCCAAATCAACCCCTTTAGATAAAACACCGCACCTCCGGCTGGGTCCAGGTCAAGCCCTTGAAAACCAACTCGGGCCGATTCAAGATTTTCGCTGAAATCAGCCCAAAACTCTTCCCATTCTAATAGGGTGTACGGTGAGACTAATAGGTAGCTGGCGATTGCTACCAAGGCGGCCAGAAGCATTCGCCAAGTATTAATCAGTCGTTCTGTCCAGCGAGGATACTTTTGGCTGAGTAGATGAGCCATTCCAAAAGGCAGAACTAATAATCCGGCTGAATATTTGGTCGCCGCAGAGAGCCCCAGGGCCACTCCGGCCCAGAAATAATCAGACCAATGCCCACGTTTGACAATTTTTAAGCACAAATAGAGCGTAACCGCCACTCCCAGCGCGACCGGCGCATCACTCACGGCAAAATGGGCCTCTCGGATAGGTAAAAAGGTCAAGCCAAAAATAATGGCTGCTCCTACTCCGGTTTCCCGGCCATAAGCGCGTCGCCCCAGACGATAAACCATCAACATGGTCAGCAGGCCAATAGCCGCGCTGGTGTAACGAGCCAGGTAAATGAGGCCCGAAATCCAGGGCAGCATCGGCTCACTCCAGGCCGCATTAAGATCAAAAGAAGAGGGAAGGGCATTAAAAAGCCTAAATCCCCCGTAAGTCAGGGTGTAGACCAGGCCAATGAAGTAAGGATATAGGGCCGGGTTATAATGGGCCAGCGGCTCAAAGTTGCCGGAGACAACACCAACAGCCGGCAGGATATATTGCTGTTCGTCTGGATGGTAAGCAAAGGGCAGGCCAAACTGAATCCCCCATACCCGAAGCCAGAAACTAAACAAGCTTACTAGAATTAAAAGTACCAGGGTTGATTTAGACGTTAATTGCGGCATGGCCTTTAGCTTATAGAATCAAGAAAATTAGTCAATTATCCTACTGTTTTTAAAAGCCGCCACCATCAGCAAAGCTGCATGCCCAACCAGTACAGCCCAATAGAACCAGTTGGGACCCGGTAACCTGGCAAAAGCAGTATCAATCGTTTGAACCGGATCAGTATCGCACCAGGCCGTGAAGGCCAAATCGCCGGGGAAGGGTTGTGTTTGTTCGCCCTGCCCAACGACGGCGGTTCCCTCAGCATACCAATCCATTGGCAGATCGCTAAAGCCACGCAGGGTGATACTGTTACCCGGATGGGAGGTAGGCGAGGTTAAATAGAGTAAATAGGTCTGCTGGCTGGAGTTAGGCTGGGGGAAAAAAGCAAATTCTTTGACGGTGCGGTCGGTTAGACTCTCAGTCGTAAACCGGCTGACCAAAATATCATCACCGGTCGTTTGCGAGCGTAAGCGAAAGGTAACCGGTTGGTTGTGGGTCTCATTGTGTATGCCCAGGGTTAAACGGAGGCGATGAAGGCCATCACAATCCGGTTGAAAAGTTTGCCCCAAAATTATGTTCCCCACGACATCAGGTCCCAGATAATAATCTTCTTGTTGGCCAATACGATTGACCGAAGCTATAACCTGAGAAGCTAAAACTGCCAACACAAACAGGCTCCAGGCTACTATGAGAGACCAACGGGTTTGCGGCCAAAGGTTCAATTTGACAGCCTGCCAGGCTCCAATGCCAATCAAGGCCAAGCCAAATGGCCATACGGCAGGCGCAAAAAATATGCAAAATAGCAAGGTGAATAGAACAAAATAAAATTTAGCTCTGGCCGATCGAAACCAGGTTGGCCCTGCCGCTAACAAGGCCGCAGCGTAAAGTGCAACCAACGGAGCCAGTAACAACCGTAATCGGAGCTGCACAAAAAACATAATTGTGGCCACAGTAATCAAAGAAAAGAACATCAACAGCAACGACGTATGTTTACCCCGAACCAGTCCTATTCCTAACAAAGCCGAAATGATAAGCCCGTGCCAGTGGATTGGCATCGTCTCAAAAATAGCAATTTGCCGGTCTATTGTCGGGTGCATAAAAGCTACAGTCAGAATATTAAGGTCTGATTTACCAAACAGGAGCCACAACTTGTCAGCTTGTAGCGCCAGCCAATCCAGTGGTTCCTGACGGATATAATTGATCACCTCACGGATGAAAGTGGTTTCACCCCGCTCAACACTGGCCGAAACCGTCCCCAAACGGTGATGAACCGGCTGAGCAATGCCAGGAGCTAAAATATCCCGGCCCTCGGTATCCAGGTTGTTGCCGATAAACAAATTTACGGGGCCATTTGTGGAGAGTAAAATAAAATTTCCCGATACTTTGTAATTGTAAAAAGTCAGAGGAGCAATGGTTAGCAACACAGCACCGATAAAACAAGCTATTGACCACAGCCATTGCCGCCAGGATTGCCGGCGCAGCCAAAGCCAGCCGACCACCACCGGTAGCAATAGCAGTAGATTTGGCCGGCCCAGTATTGCCAGTCCAAGGGCCAGACCGGCAAAAATGAGATTATAAGACCGGTTAAGTCTTACAGATTTCAGTAAAAAAAAGAGGGTTAAGGTCAACAGAGGGACCGTCAGCGATACCTGGGCTAAACAACCCGTATAGAAAATGAGCGAATCGTAAAGAGCAAAGCCCAGGGCGGCCAACAGACCGGCTTCTCGTGAAAATATAAACCGGCCTATTGAATATAAGGCAGCAGCGGTCATCGCCTGTAACAGGGCCTGGATGATGAGTGGCGTATAATGATTGACTCCAAACAGGTGATAATTAAAAATCAGATACAGGGTATAAAGCGGGGGGCGTTCCAGAGGGCGGTTACCGGGCCAGAGGCCATGCAGCGCATCCCGACTGTACTGGTCATAAATATGGGCATCGATGCCGCATACCGGGGCAAAAAGTATCCCATCCGACGGTCGTTCATTGATATAGGCCAGGTAGGTCAGGCAGACGGTCAGGCTCAACCAGACAATACCCAGGATGACAAAACGATTTAAGTACTGGCGTGAGTGCCGATATAGACTTGATGAGGGAGAATTCAACTGAATAGCCATTATTCCGGCAACAAATTGTTCTGAGCCAACCATTGGGCCAACGTATCGGCGACAAAGCGATTGCCCTCCACCGTCCAATGACTATCACCAACAAAATGGAGAGAGATTTCCTGAGAGGCTTGACGCTCAATCATAGGGCCAGTCAAGTCAATAAATGGAATATTTTGCTCGGAGAGAAACCCGGCCAGACGCCGGTTAGGACGGTCAATGTCCACTTCAGTAAAGGCAAAATTTTCTTTTAAAAGAGCTTGCTGCTCGGTTGGTGAGAAAAGGGACAATTGAATGAGTATGTTCCAGGGAAAGAAAACCACGGCGAATTGAGCCCCATCGGCTTCCACCTCTTGCTGCAATTGGGTAATTAAGCCTTGGGTTACTTGCCAGACCAGTTCCAATTCAACCTCCTCAGTCGGTGTATAAAGCGCCCAAAAGGGGCTGGGATAGGCCTGGCCGAACATCTGAGGTGGACGATAGGAGATAATGAGAGGGTCAAGTTGCTGATAGAGACGTGAATCTTGATAGAGCGTGCCCATAGTATTGATGAACGCACGCCGGAGTGAAGAGCAATTATCCTGTGGATGACCAAGGCCAGGCGCATACTTAAGAGGGTCAGGATCAAGCTGCCCCTGGCAAAGAACAAAGTAGGGGGCATAGCAGTCAAAACCTTGAATGGTTAAGACATTGCCGGGTACATTGTTCTCAAAGTCATTGCCGATAAAAAACATCAATAAAACCAAATCCGGTTGAAAACGGCGGCCTTGTTCTCGATAGGCAAGTAACTGTTGATCAGTGCCCCAGCCACTCACGCCGCCGTTGATAACCTCAAAAGCGATTGGATTTGCCATCTTTCTCTGATTGAGATAATCTTCCAATACTTGATGAGCAGTGGCGGTTTCGTCAACCTGGATCGCGTGGACAAAGGAGTCCCCTAACATCAGAATGCGGAACGTGTTGGGAGCCTTTTCCAGCGAATGTTCGGTATCGTGGAATCCTGATGAGTTAAAGGCCAGGTTTACTCGAAATCCGGCCTGTTCTACAACACTTTGAAAATTTGGTCTCCCGGTCCAGCCCAAATTTTTGTCACAGACTAAAATATCGTTTGCCTGATCATTAAACAGGGGAACGTTGCCTGTGCCCTCCTCATAAGGAGGAGGTAAAAGACGAACGGCAAGTTCAAGGATAAAGATCGTCACACATACGCTCATCAGGGCCAGAAAAAGCCCTACCCACGCTGGGGTGCCGGATGATTTCTGAGTGGCTGATTTTTTTATTGAAACATCGTTAGTTGGTTCAGGGGTGGTCATCATCAATATGCCAGCAGGACAAGCACCTGATCAAATCTTGCCAAGAAGGATAGCCTTAGCTTATATTATTGAGCCTAACGGGTTAAAACATATCTCCTTTCAGAAACCCGAATCACAAATTTAGAAGGATACCCTATTTTTATCGCTAGGCAAATTTTCTCCTCAACCTTTATGCGTGCCATATCCCCTTTCTCCAAACGAAAGCCATATATCTGGCCGCTTGGGCTGCTCATGATAGCCAATGGCTTGATCATTACGAATGCGCCCTCTGGTCTGCGCTATATGGCTGCCTTGGTGTTGCTGACTTTTTTACCCGGCTGGGTCTGGTTACCAGCTTTTTCCAATCAGCCAGTATATTGGGGTGAGCGCCTGACCCTGGCCATTGGTCTGTCATTGGCCTTGACCATTTTCGGCGCAATGTTTGCTGTTTACCTGCCCGGTCCCCTTGGTCTATATCAACTGCTTATCATCATCAACGCGGTCATCATAACGGGATTACTGATAACCACCTGGCAGTCCAAACAACACCACGGCTCCCAATCTCTCAGTCCCCCAACCTCCCAATCTCTCGGCTCTTCCTCCCTTACCCAGCCCCGCCTCCTCCTGATTCTGTTCCTCTTATTACTGGTGGCAGTGGCTTTACGTCTACCTCGCCTGGGCTATGCCGAATTTCACGAGGACGAAGCCGAGGCGCTAATGTTGGCGGTGCGCCTGTTTCAGGGTGAAGATTACGCTCTTTTTCTGCACCGTAAAGGTCCGGCGCAGATGCTGGTGCCGGTGGCCTTCTGGCTGCTGACTGATCGTATCAACGAAACCCTGGTCCGCTTTCCTTTCGCCCTTAGCAGTGCCCTCAGTGTGGTTACCCTTTTTTTTATGGGACGTAGTTGGTTTAATTGGCCAGCCGGAGCAATCGCCGCTCTGCTGTGGGCCGTCAACGGTTACGCAATTGGTTTTGGACGAATGGTGCAATATCAGGCGCTCATTTTCTTTCTGGGACCGTTGGCTATTTACTGTCTCTACCTGGCCTGGAAATACGGCCAACCTCGCCTGCAAATTTTGGGGGGAATTCTATTAGCGACTTGTCTACTGGCTCACTTCGACGCCCTGTTATTGTTGCCGGCGGCTGGCTACCTGGGTTGGTCTATACTCAGTGGATCCAATTTTCGCGGAGTACCCACAGGGCATAATATGAGGCACGCTTTGTGCCAGATGCCGAACGGAGCCGCATCTGAGGATGCTGGCTCCTCAAATTTGGATCTACTATTGCGCTCCCGTCTAACGGCTGCTGCCCTGGCCTTGGCCCTTTTTTTAACCTTACTAGCCTCCTTTTACATCCCTTACCTTCTCGATCCTGAATTCAACAACACGGCCGCTTACCTGACCGAGTCCCGCATAAAGCCGGGTCTCCTGTACAACAATCTCAATCTATTGCCAAAACTGGATAAAGATTACAGTTCCCGCTTCTATTTGCCGGTATTAGCCCTGGGAATGATCAGTTTTGTTATCTGGCAAAGCGGGGTTCTCCCTAAAAAATGGCGTTGGGCTACCGTTGGACTGGGGCTACTGCTGGCATCAACGGTTTGGTTACCAAACATTTGGCGGGTCGGATCATCCAGCCTGGCTGTGCTGCCCTGGCTATTGCTAGGTTTAATCTGCTTCTGGTTATTTCCCAAGACTGAGATCAAAGTTGCCTGGCTAACCTCTGGCGCTCCCTTCATCGGTTACGTCTTTCTGGTGGATGACCCACGTACCCACCTCTACATTATGTACCCTGGGGCAGTGTTGCTGGCCGGGGCTGGCTGGGCTGCATGGGGTGGATGGTTGGATGGGCGGATGGGTGGATGGGTGGAGAAAGTAACATCCATCATGTTGGCAGCAGGCATCCTGCTGCTGGGAAGCATTATCGCCTACGATGTGGCCATCTTTTTGCCAACAGAGTCGGCTTTTACCCAACTACAGAATGAGTGGGACGGTTCAAGCTGGGAGGTAGTTTACGATGATCTGCCCGAAGCGCGAACTTATTTTGGCTATCCGAAACGCGAAGGCTGGAAAACCATCGGCGCCTTGCGGGCGCAAGGTCAGTTTCCCGGTGATTTTCGTAGTGTCAACGAGGATTTCATCATCCCCATTTGGTACAATTACGGCCAGGCTCGCTCCTGTTACGATACACCTGCTCATTTCTTTGTCCGGGCTGCCGATGAGATACCAATTGCGGACGAACAATACGCTGAAGTGGGACGGGTGCAACGTGAAGGCGAGATACGTCTGCGTATTTTTTCTGCCGGGGTAAGGCCGCAAGCCGCCCCAACGATTTATCCATTGGCCGCTTTTGAAGACATTTTTGACCAACTGGCCACCCCCCAACAGTTCGCCCGGCAAGCCGAACCGTCTCGATGGGTGGGGACTCAATTTGGCCTGGCCATCCAATTTGTAGGTTATGACTTGTCCACGACTACCGTTGCTCCTGGCGACATCCTCCACATTGATCTCTATTGGTTGGCGCTCAAAAACCCGGGCGACAACTATCGGGCCTTTGTCCACTTAACGGATGGGACCACCCTATGGAGCCAACAGGATGACCAGCCTGTCTGTCGCCTACCCACCTCCATCTGGCGAACCGGACAGCACGGGAAAGGCCAGTTTCGGCTGCTTATCAAGCCGGAAACCCCAGCGGGTCGCTATCCCTTAATTATTGGCCTGTACCAGGCCGACACATTGGAGCGATTAAAAATAACCGCTGGGGCCGGTCAAGCGGGTGATGATTTTTTGTGGCTGGGGGACATAGAGGTCACTAAATCGAACTAACGTTTGATAATATTCAACCCTATTTTCAGCAGGGAAACGATTAAAAGAAGCACATGCAGAAAAAATATAGCGGCGTAAACAGCAGGATAGCCCAGAAACCCCGGTCCTGAAGCAGCCAGAGCCTGGGTTGTTCTGGCGAATAACCGGTCCAAACTTTCCTGGCAGTAGGCGACAAAGGTCAAATCGGCTGGAAATGGCTGAAGTCCAGCCCCATTACCGGCATAGATGCTGCCGTGCGGGTAGCGCCCATAAATTGTCGGCAGATCAGGGTTAAGACGAACCGTAACACTGTTGCCGAGATGAGAGTTTGGGGAGTGAATATAGAAAAAATAGGTTTGTTGCTGGGAATGAGGTTGTGGGGGAAAGCTGAATTTTTTACGAGTCCATCTGCCAACGTCATCTACTGCAAATTGGGTTGAGTAAATCTCGTCTGTCAGGTTCAAATCTCTAACCAGATGAAAATAGTAGGGTTGATCGTGTCTAAAACTGGACCTTGATAATTGAACTTCGATTTGATGGAGGCCGTCACAATTGGGTGAGAAGGTTTGCCCAATCATAACGGGTCCCCATATTTCCGGGCCGGTAAAATTGTTTTGAATTTGGGCATTAGACCTATGCAGGGCAAACATCTGCAAAGCAAAACTAACGACCACGACGTAACTCCAGCCGGCCACGATTGGCCAGCGAAGCGGCCATAGGAAGCGGCTATCTTGATAAGGAAATAAGCTGATAATTGCATACAAGACGATAAAAAGCAACAGACTGGGGACAAAAGGGTATAGTGCCAGTAGAATCAACAAAACAATGACAAATTTACGAGGGTCTCGATGAAACCAATCCCTTCCGGCTGTGACCAAAGCAAACGATAACAAAAGCAAAAACGGGGCTAAGGGTAATCGAAACCTGACCTTTACAAAAAAGATCATCATAGTCGCACTAACGGCCAAAATTGCTAGCCAAAAGAAAAAGGTAAGGCGATTTCGCCCAAAAACTAGAGCGAGCAAACTGGCTATCACCAGAGCGGCCCACTCAGTTGGCAACAGTTGCAAATAGATCGAACTTTTGAAAGTAGCGGAGGAATTGGCATAGACAAAGCTGGTCAAGGTCAACTTCCAGTCTGGTTCCAAAAATATCAAGTATATCTTCTGGGGTGTTAATTCGAGCCAATCCCAGGGGTACTCGGAAATATAATCGATTACCTGTTTGAGATAAGTTGTTTCACCAGCAGCAACTTTTGCCTCAACCTCATTAAATTCTGAAGCAAAAGCAAACACTTCTCCGACTCGCTGAGCGAATTGTCCCGCTACGCCGTGGGGACCGATGCCAGTAGAGTAGGGATTATTACCAAAGTAAAAATTACTTGGACCCTGATCCGAAATCAGTATAATTCTGCCGGTAGCCCGATAATTATGGAGGGTAATTGGACAGATGACCAGGATCAGAGCAATTACAAACCAGGCGCTCTTTTGGATAAATTGGTAAAAAGATTTTTCTTCTGCCAGGAACCAAATTAAGATGACGGGGATTAACACCAGCATCGTCGGACGGCTTAGAGCACACAGTCCCAACATAACTCCTGAAACAGCAAGATATGGCGCCTGCCTTGAATGATAAAACTTTAGGAGGAAGTAAAACGATAAAACCAGTAGGGGGGTGGTGAGGGCCACCTGAAAATAACACATCTCGTGGGAGATAAGCGTACCGTATAAAGCCACTCCCAAAGCAGCTAAGAAGCCGGTTAACGGAGAGAAGATCGATTTGCCAATCCAGTAAATAGCTGCACAAGTTACAACATCGAGTAACATCTGAATGATTAAGGGGATAAGGTAATTAATCCCAAAAATCCTATAAGCAAAGGCCAAGTAAAAAGAATAAAGGGGGGCCGGATTAAAATGGCTATCTCCAGGCCAGCCCCCAATTAAAGCAGCCTGAGCTTGACCATCGTACGTGGCCGCATCTGCCCCACAGAAGAAGGTGGGGGTATCAGGCATAGCGCCTCTAATCTCAGCCAAATGGGCCAGACGGATGGAGAAGGCTAATAGCAAGATAAAAAGCAGTAGAATGTGTTGAATGACCCGTTTTGAATTCATTATTGGGAACTAAACCAATTTATGTCTCGACAAACCTTTTCAAACAGTAAATCACGCAGTAAGCAAGCAGTGAGCGGGTTTTTGTTAGCCCTGGTCAGCGTGTGCATCACCCTTTTTTTCCTTGAGATCGTGGCCCGCTTTTTGCCTCCCCCCCATAATGCAGACCTTGGCAAAATCTTTGCATGTCATCATAGGTTGGGGTGGACCGGCGCGCCAAACTTTCAAGGGGTTTTGGAGGACCCAAATTTTCGACAGGAATTAACCTTTAACTCGCTGGGCATGCACGACACTGAACATACGCCGGAAAAAGCACCCAACACCTTTCGTATTCTTATGTTAGGTGACTCCTTTGTCCACGCCGTCCAAGTGAGTGAAGCCTCAACCGCTCATCAAATTTTGGAAGACTATCTTAATGAGAGAACACAAACGAGTCAACTTTATTTTGAGGTAATCAGCAGTGGTGTCGTCAACTGGGGGACCAACCAACAACTTATCTATTACCGGGAGCAGGGGCGGCGTTTTCAACCAGATTTGGTGTTACTCATGTTTTTCATTGGTAACGATTTTTTGGACAACTTACCCGGCAATGCGATGACCGTTCAAGGCTTCAATTGCTATACGCCCTACCTGGTCTTGTGCGATGGCGAGCTGAATCCCAATCCGCTCACTTATGCGCCCGGTATCAGCCACCTACAAAATAATTGCTCACCGGCCCGACGAATCCTGATTAACAGCCTGGGAAAGCTTTATCAATACTCACGCCTGTATCAACAAATCGAGCCGTTGATTGTCGCTAAGCGACCGCGCCAGCAGTTTGGCCGGGCCTATCCCACTTCCTACGCGGCCCTCTACCTTGCCAACGACGAAGTTGAACTAGCCCAAGCCTGGCAGACCACCCAGGCCATAATCGTCCAATTACAGCGGGAAGTTGAGGCCGATGGGGCTCAGTTTGCCGTAGCCATCATCAGTCCCGAAATCATCGTGCGGTTGGGAGCCCTCTCGCCAGCAGAACAGGAAATCTTTTTGACAGACAACCCCACCTTTGTCGAAGCGCAACTTAATCGCCCCAATCAGGCCCTGGCCGAATTTCTTAACAGTCAAAATGTTCCATTTATCGACTTAACCCCACCTATGATTGAATATCTGGCTGCCAATGGTATGCCGCTTTATTTGCTTGGCGAGGGTCATTGGAACGCTGAAGGCAATCGTGTCGTGGCTGATATACTGGCTCAATGGTTAGCTCAAAACGACCTTTTTAAGGTTGAATAATATGTCAAAAGCATTGAAAATTTCTACTGAATAGAAAGTGTCGTGAGCGTGACCGCGTTATCTAAAACCGGATTTTGCTCCGCATATGCAGGCATTCTCTCCAAATCCGCAGGGTTATACAGGCCAACCAAAATGGTATAATCACCCCTCGGCAGGGTTGGATCTAATCTTAACGTGTGTCGATCGGCCAACCTGTCCCCAGCCCGCCACTGATTAGTGAGCCATTTACCCTGAAATGGAAGTTCATCGACCTGTCCGACCAGGCTGCCGTTCGTATCTAATAAGTGAACAAAGATGAGATACGACTCCGGCAGTGGCCCTAAACTACTCCAATATAAAGTGATATGCAAAGAGTCGCCAGGTGATAACGCCGTGGCTGAAACATCATAACCGGTCAATTCAATACGCTCACCAAAGATTACCTGGGTTGGGTGCTCAGGTGGCCTCAGTTGAAAGAGACACCACTGACAGTTGATGTCGGGATAAACAAAAGCCAACCACCAGCCCGGTGGCAATTGACTTAATCTCAAACGTTCGCCGTCTGTTGCCATAAAGGGGGCGAACAGGCCGGGTTGATGGCTGATTAGTTCAGGCGTGGCCAAAACATACTCAACATTTGCTGCGGTCAACGATTGTGGCAAACCTTCTGAAGTTGAAGCAGGGATTTGGGACCAATCAAGCAATACCCCTCCGGTGGCGGTCACCAACGTGTCCGAGGCGTGCCAAGCGATTCTGGGATCGCTATCCCCTCCCTGCTGAAACCAGCGAATGGCGAAATCCGGTGGCAGAACCCATTGATATAAATCAATTTCCATTTGCAAGGTACTCAGGGCGTCCTGGCGAAGGCTATTCGGTAGGCGTAGCCATTCGTATGACTCAAATTCTGTTTGAAAACTTGGTTTTGGGAAATAGGCAATTTGCCATGCCTGGGGATGCCTGGAACCATCAGGAAGAAGGAACTCACTATCATTGTTATTTACATCAGAAGTTCTAATAGTCAGTGTTGGTCCTTCTCTAGCATAGGTATCTAAACGTCGGATTGCATTTACATCAAAATCATTGATTGTTTCAATAGAAACCTTCTCCGAATCCAGTAGATATAAACTCATACCGTGTATATCAAGAGAATGTGGACCAGTTAAAACTGTTAGCTTTGGATATTGTTCTGTCATCTGTTCAATAAATCGGGCGCTCTCTTTTAAGCCATAGCCTGCATATGGTCCGCCAAAATATTGCCACTTATCTATAACTGGAAACGGAGCCCGGATGGGTGCAGTTATGATTAAATAATCAAACAATAAGGCAGGCATAAAAAGAACCAGGAAAATAGTTCCTTGCAGCACTAAATTAGATACAGATGAGCGGATACTTTTATGGCTGATCTTCTCAATTAAGGAAAAGGTAACCTGAACCAAATAATCAATACCCCTGGCAAATATAACACTTATGGGTACGATTGTTGGCAGCAAGTATCGAGGATACCAACGGGTGAAGGCAATTGTAAAGAACACCAGATGACCACCGAGTAAAATCGTCATGATGAAACCGAGTTTATCCCGTTTTAGGATAACCATCACCATCATGACAATTAAAAAACCAGCCACAGGTAAAGTGAGGTAGGCACTCAGCCACTCAGCGGCTAACAACAGGTTATCCCAAAAGAATTCAAAGAAGCCAGCTTTGGAGGAAGTGGTAATAGTTAGGTGAGAAATACTATTTTCAGTAATTCCTTGAGCAACAATAAAAGTTGGTAGCCAGGCCAATAATGTAACAGTGTAAACTATGGTCATCAGTTTTGCTATCCTGCTCCAACTGATCTTCCTGCCAAGAAAGAGCCAAAGTAAAATTGGCGTTGCGTAATATAGAGCCGCGTAAGCTTTTGTTAGAGTAGCTAATCCAAATGCAACCCCTAGAGCTAATGACCATTTGACTGAAGGGGCTTGCCATAGTTGAACACTCAGTATTAGGCTGATCCCTATCAGCATTGTTAGTAAACTATCTGTGACGGCCATCCGGTCATAGAATAAGGCAAAAGGACAAAGTAAATAAAACAGTGCCGCTGTATAACCAATTCGACGACCTGGATAAAGCATCACTGCAAGTTTGTAATAAACTCCCCCTCCTATCAGTCCAGATAACACTGATACAACCCGGGCTGCCAATAACGGATCACTAAAAAGTTGTAAGGAAATAACAATAAGCCAGATATGGGTGAGCCTCAATGAAGCCCTTAATCCGGCAAAAAGATCACCATTCACAGTTGATCGAGCATAGAGAATATATGAAGTTTCATCACCAAATACAGGAAAAGATTTTAAATTTATCAATCGCGTGGCCAAGAAGATCAAAACGTATGTGGCTACAGCCATTGATGACCATTTTAATTTCGAGTTTAGTTTAGTCAATGTGGGTTGCATTTATATCAAGAAAAAAGAAGTGGTCAGTTAGTTAGTATTCTTTATAATTAACCATTTTCAATGCATCTTTTATTTGGTTCACAGCGTTTTTAGTCCATGGTTTCAGTCAGCGGATTGTTCTACTGGATCAGTGGCCGGTAGGCACGAATATATAATGAGCCGGCAAACTCGCGCAAAACCGGTATTTTTTCTAGCCACCGGCCCGTTTGTCTGACCATATTAATCAAGGCTACAGGGGTAGCAGGATGCAGCCAATCAAAGGGCGTAATTTCCACCTCTTCAAAACCCGCTTGCCACAAAAGAGAGCAGAACTGCCAGCGAATAAACGCGGTTTCATCTGGCGAGTCACCCATCCGTTCTTTAAGCCAGGGTATATTTTTCTGGAGCATAATCTGTGGGTTGAGCATATTCGGCTCGGCAAAACTCAACACCCCGGCCGGTTTAAGCAACTGATAGATTTTATCCAGCGCGGCCTCGATGTCAAGATGATGCAAAACTGATGAGCCGATTACCGCATCAAAGGGACCATCCACATCACAGTCCTCGAATCGCTTCTCCAGGAACCGCACCTTATCTGCCGGTAAGCCTCTCGAGCGAGCTTTATCGAGTAACTCGGCCGAGATATCCACAGCCACTATTTGAGTACCGGTTTGTACAAACATTTCGGTGAAAATTCCTGTCCCGCAACCGATTTCCAGAGCACGCATTCTCGGTCCTAGCCCCGCCCCAGCGGCGATCAACCCGGCTCGACGTTTGGCCCGCAGCCGTCCGGCCGGTGTGCCCCACCCCCAAATCAGTTCTGGGGCACTCTCGGCCAGCCTTTTGCCGTGGGTAATTTCATGCCTGGCCCGTATTGAATCCATATCGTCGATCACAATCACCTTTCTGGACTTATGTGTCACGTAAATTTAATGCGAGCGGCAGCAAACAGGACCATTTTCAACAGCAACCAGCCATGCCGCCAGCGCTGAATGTTGGTACTGCCATAAGTGCGTTCCCGGTAGCGGATTGGCAAATCCACGATTTTCAGGCTCAGCTTGGCCGCACCAAACAACAGATCAAAATCGCCAAAGGGATCGAACTCGCCAAAGTAGGCTCGGTTAGCCGCAATCAACTCGTAGCTGGACTTCCACAATACTTTGGTGCCACACAATGTATCTTTGATCGGTTGTCCCAACAGCCAAGAAAAGGTGAGGCTAAAAAACTTATTGCCCAATAGATTCATGAAACGCATTGCTTGTTTTTCCATTGGGTAAACCAGGCGCACCCCGTTGATAAACTCACCTTTACCGGAGCGCAAGGCTTCATAGAAACGAGGCAAATCTTCCGGCGGTACTGTCAAGTCTGCATCCAGGATCATCAGGATGTCACCACTGGCCTGGGCAAAACCCAGCCGGACTGCATCGCCCTTGCCCACCCCCGTCTGGCGAAATAGTTTACATCGACGCTCGGGGCGTTCAGTAATGGTTCGTTTGATCGTGGCATAAGTATCGTCTTGGGAGTGGCCTTCGACAAACACCAGTTCTGTCCCCCGCCCCATCTCCGGGACGCGGGCAAAAATCTGGTCAACATTGCCGGCTTCATTGCGCGCTGGAACAATAACCGATACTAATGGCTCTTTCTCCAATGGCTCAGGCTGAGGCCGGGCCACAATAAAATTCGTTAGGCCCAGGTACTTGAACGGCCAGATTTTGGCCATAAAACGATTGAAGAAGATGTCCAGAAGCGGTATTGGTAACGGCCAGAGGATTTCTTGCCAGTGTCGAATAACCTCAAGGTTAGCCAGGTTTAACAGGCCGGCTATATCTTCTACGGTTAGCCAGTTCTGATATAAATTTGGCTTGGCTAACCTTAGTCGTTCTGCTACTGCCAACGGCGGTTCCCATAAGCGACTGTAAGAATTGATAATGATACGGCTATGAGGGTTAGCTAACTCCGCCATCTGTTCAAAAACTGTTTGTACATCCCACAGGTCATTAATCAGATCAGAGAGAATAATGACATCAAATTTCTCATCCAGATCAAGTTTGTGGACGTCGGCCTCAATAAAGCGAAGCTCTGGATGCCGTTGGGTAGCGCGTCGGATCATTTCACTCGAAAAGTCCACCCCAACTCCCTCGGCCGGGTTAAGTGTTGCCAGCAAATCGCCTCGGCCACAACCAAGCTCAATGACTCGCTGTCCCGGAGCGACTAGAAATTTATAAACTTGCGCCAGGCGCTGGTGATAATACCCCCCCCAGCTTGTCCAGACATCCACTTGTCGGGCTACTGCATTCCAATGGGCTATACGGGCCTGCTGGTAGCTTACTTGAGCAGTGTCCGCCTGTTTAACGGCTAAAGTTATCATCCTGCTTTCTCGCTCGTCATTTCTTCTTGTACCTGTCGATACCACTCAATCGTCCTCCACAATCCAGCCTCAAACGGTGTCCTGGTCTGAAAACCAAATTCTCGTTCAGCCCGACTGGTGTCCAGCTTACGTCTTGGCTGGCCGTTAGGCTTGGTCGTATCCCAAATGATCCTGCCCTTAAAGCCTGTTAGCCGGGTAATCGTTTCTACCAGTTCCCTGATGCTAATTTCAAAAGCGTTCCCCAGATTTACCGGGGCACTCTTGTTATAACGTTCGGCAGCTAATAAAATTCCTTCGGCTGCATCTTCCACATACAAAAATTCGCGTGTTGGAGAACCATCGCCCCAGACCACAATGCTCTCGTCGCCTCGTGCCCTGGCTTTAAGACACTTGCGAATTAAGGCCGGTATCACATGGGCGCTCTCCAAATCAAAGTTATCCCCGGGACCGTACAAATTGACGGGCAACAAAAAAATTGAGTTGAAATCGTACTGCTGGCGATAGGCCTGGGACTGCACTAACAACATCTTCTTGGCCAGACCGTAAGGGGCATTGGTTTCCTCTGGATAACCATTCCATAAATCTTCTTCCTTGAATGGAATCGGCGTATATTTGGGGTAGGCGCACACAGTACCAATGGCTACGAACTTCTCCACTCCAAATCGCCATGATTCATGCAAGAGGGGGACACTCATCATCAGGTTATCATAAAAGAATTCGGCCGGGAAAGCTCGATTCGCCCCGATGCCCCCAACTCGGGCGGCCAGATGAATGACAATGTCTGGCCGGGCGTCAGCAAGCATGTGTCGAATGGCATCCAATTGGCGTAAGTCATAATCCTTTCGCCACGGCACAAAAATTTCAGCCGCTTTTCGCTCTTGAAGTTTCTCCACCACAAAAGAGCCTAAGAAGCCCGCTCCGCCTGTAACAACGACTCGCTTGTTGCGCCAAAACTGGCGGCTATCTGGCCAAGTTGGTTGGAAGGTTAAAGACTGAAAGTTGGACATTTTAATATGTTAGTGGTACAAGTTTTTGTTCAATGAGCCAATTTGCAATATCTTGCGCCGCTATTTGGTTCCCGATAATATTCCAATGGCCATCAAATTCCCAGTATAACGATTCCACGCCTTCTTCTTGGAGATGAGTCACAAAATAAGGGTGCAAATCCAAGACTGGCAGTCCTTTCATCTCCATCAATTCGATGAACAGTTGGTTGGGGAATCTTGGATTGGCCTTCTCTAAAGCGGGGAACTCTGCTTGTAGACTGGCGCGAAAGATAGGGTCTATTTCATAATAGACCGCCCGCTTAACAGGGACAACAATAAAAGCGGTCTTTGCCCCGATCTGACTGACCTCGTTTACCAGATGAGAATATATATGACTGTTCAATTGGTAGGAATATACCAATGTTTCGTTTGCTCTTTCTGACTCAAGAAAGGGGGAGTAGAGATCAAAGCTTGGTATCCCGCGAATTTTTTCGGTGAGAAAGGGCTCTAATCTTTGATATAAGTGTGAGTTGTAGTAAAGACGATTAAGCCCCCTGGCGAGTATTTTCTTACTTGCTGAACACTCTTTCCAAGTTGCCGGGATACCAGGGGCCGAGAACCAAGGCTCCGGGTCAAACCGCCCGTTACACATAGCAAAATAAGGAGCGTAGCAGTTAAGACCACCAATTGTGTAACCAATATCAGGGATAACATCTGACAGGTCATTAAAAGGAAACCACAAAACCAACACCAAATCTGGCTGGTACACTCGTCCTTCTGAACGGAAGTACATGAGTTCCTGAACAGGTCCCCAGGCAACAGCACCTACACTGATTACCTCAAACTTAATATTTGACGGTGCTCGTGCGTTTAGCAAATCTTCCAAAACCTGATGACTGGTTTGACTCTCCTCAACTTCAACAGCCTCAACGAATGAATCACCAAGCATCATAATCCTAAAAACACCTTCTTCTTTCTCAACAGAGTGCTCCCCATCATGCATACCCCGTGAATTCCAAACGACCTGGTGCTGATATCCCTCCATATTTAACTCCATTGAGACATTAGGTATTCCTCTCCAGCCTACCAGCCGATCACACTGACGATAACCAAGTCCTCGCTCGCCGTAGGGAGGACCAAGCAGTCTGGCAGCAAATTCGGCTATGATCAAGGCAATTAAGGTTCCCAATAAAACAAGGATGATTTTACTCAATCTATCTGAAACGTAGCGTCGTTTAGTCATAGACACTAATTCTCAAAGGTTAGAGGTTTCGAGAATTCCATCGTTAAAGATACATTCCTGTAAAATTATCTAGTTAGACAGGCTCAGGATTCTATATTATACTATTGCGCCGATTACAGCCAATCGAGAGCATATTTTGTATGGCTGGAAATGAGATGACATCCTACCAAGCAGATGATAGTTACTTGATGAGTTTCAACGGCAAGCAGGTGATGATTACCGGCGGTCTGGGTTTTATTGGTTCCAATCTGGCCCGGCGGCTGGTTGAGTTGGGAGCCGATGTACTCCTGGTCGACTCCCTGATCCCAAATTATGGCGGGAATTGGTTCAACATCCACGACATCAAAGATAGAGTCCGGGTGAACATTGCCGACATTCGAGATGAGCACGGGATGCGTTACCTGGTACGTGGCCAGGATTACATTTTCAACCTGGCCGGACAAGTCAGTCACATCGATAGTATGACCGACCCTTTCACCGACCTGGAGATCAACGTGCGCGCCCAACTCTCCTTGTTAGAAGCCTGCCGTCATAACAATCCGGGAGTAAGAATTATTTTTGCCAGCACCCGCCAAATCTATGGTAAACCGGATTATCTGCCATTGGACGAAAAACACCTAGTACACCCCCCTGACGTGAATGGCATCAATAAAATGGCCGGCGAGTGGTACCACATCGTTTATCAGCGGGTATATGATCTACAGACTGTCTCTCTACGTTTGACCAATACTTATGGTCCCGGTCAGTTAATGAAACACAACCGGCAAGGGTTTATCGGCTGGTTTATCCGGAAAGTCACTCTCGGCGAAGAAATCCGGATTTTTGGCGATGGGGAACAACTTCGCGAACTCAATTTTGCAGATGATGTGGTTGATGCTTTCTTGCGCGCTGCTGCCAGTGATATGAGCAACGGTCAGATCTATAACCTGGGGGGCGATAAACCGATTAGCCTGAAATCGTTGACAGAATTACTGATCGAACTGGCCGGACAAGGCAGTTACCGGCTGGTACCATTCCCGGCAGAACGCAAGCGGATTGATGTCGGCGACGTATATAGTACCTATTCTCTTATTCAGGCACACCTGGGCTGGCGACCGACCACCCCACTGCGTGAAGGCTTGGCCCGTACGATTGAGTATTACCGCCAGTATGGCGAGCATTATTGGACATGAGTTTTCCGATAGAGATATTGTTACTACCCCTATATTCAGAACTAACCGAAGAAATGGCCGAGTATGTTACCAAGGTGATTAGAAAGTGAATATAGGAAAACACTTCCAAATCCAAGTCTTGTTCAACAAAGTTTCTGAATTACTGGCTGGTAGACTACCTATGAGGCTTGAAGCACTATTTCTTGACTTAACATTAATCCTTCTATGTGGTTTAGCATTCAGTCAAGGAATCCGTACAACCGGTGATCTAAACTGGCCACACGAAGTAGATTTGTATCGGGATATTAGTCAGGCTCAGACAATAATCGATAGTCACCGTTTAATCGACCCTCTATATTTAGGTGAAAAGTTATGGTACAACCCTCTGGTGCCTACCCTGGTTGCCAGTGTTTCATGGGTGACTGATTTACCCGTTTATGTTGTTTACACCCGAGCCGGGGCATATCTTAATTTGCTGGCCCCTGTAAGTTTTTATATTTTGATAGCCTATCTGTTTGATAGATGGACCGCACTGGCAAGTACCCTGGGATTCCTCTTTGTTATAGCCGGAAATTTACCTTTCGGGACGTCAGCTACTTATTCACCGTGGTTACTTTCAGGAAATTTTACCCAGATACTATTCTATAGTACCCTCGCAGTTTACGCGAAGACATTATCTACAGAGAAACGTGGACAGTATGTTATAGTTGGTATACTGTTAGGCATCACATTTTTAGGTCACACTGCGCCTGCCATTATTCTTGGTATTATCATTGGAGTCTTTACTCTGGCGGCTATTATTAAATTATGGCGGGTAGGGACTACACCATATCAACCTATTGTCAATTTTGGCATCATAATAGGTTTGGCCCTGATAGTTAGCATACCTCTTCTATCTTCTATTTTAGGACATTACCATCTCAGAATTTTGAATGACGCGCCGAATAGTTGGGTTGCTGACCTCTTGGTTCTGGATAATGTCTGGTTATTCATGGACAAGAATTTATCAATTTTTACTGCTTTCACTTGCGTGGGGGTGATAGGTCTGGCTGTAAATCACTTCAAACGCATTGGCGGGAAAATCCTCTTGCTTTGGGGGATAATTTCTGGCGGATTTTTGATATATAGTTATATCTGGCAAATATTTCAACAGAATTATAACCTACATCTCCCAAGCATAGTCCCTGCTTTTCATTTCTTGTTCTACCTCAAAGCTGCCGAAGCTGCTTTTTTTGGCTATGGTGTGGTGATTTTCAGCCGATTTATATTCTGGCTGCTTGGATTCCTGGTTTCGTTTGTCAATATAAAGCTATCAGATAAAATTCAACACAAACGATGGCTAGAGAAGGCAATACTAAGCGGATTGCTTTTAATCATCCTGTTGGTCGCCTATCCTTCGTATACACTTAGAGAGGATTTTGTAAAGGAGCGTATTCTAGCTAAAAAATCAAATCAATGGCTGGACAGGCAAATGGCTTATACCTGGATACGGAATTACACTCAGCCGACAGATGTTTTCTTGACTGATGAAACCCTCGGGTTATTACTGGTAGGACCAGCCGGACGCAAGTTAGTGGCCATACCCGAAACTTTTTCAAACCCTTATGTAGATTGGTACAGACGCTTTTCAGATAGGGAATTGATGGTTGCGTATTTGGCGGTCGGAGACCAAAACGAGTTTAGTGCTTTGGCTACCAAATATCATGTTGCATACATTATTACTGCAAGCGGCCAGCATAAAGATAGCCTGGAGCACTTGTCCTTTTTAAAGAGAGATTTTGAAGCTGGCAAAGTAAGGATTTATCGAGTCGTAAATTAAGCTAACAAAATGGTACCAGACAAGGAGGTATATGAGATAATAGATGAAACGTCCCAGTATTTCTGTCTTTTTTCCAGCCTATAACGATGCCGGTACCATCCCCAGTATGGTCATCGGGGCTATTCTTACTTTGCGTGAGTTAACTGATGATTACGAGGTGATCGTCGTCAACGATGCCAGTCAAGACCATACGGGTGAACTTTTAGCCGAGTTAGAAAACCAATACGATTGTGTACGGATCGTAACCCATACCCAAAACAGGGGGTATGGCGGCGCATTAAGAAGTGGTTTTACCAACGCCGCCAAAGATCTGATCTTTTATACGGATGGCGATGCTCAATATGACCCGCGTGAATTAAAATTATTAATGCAGGCCCTCGCCCCTGATGTAGACATGGTCAATGGTTATAAAATCAGTCGCAATGACCCGCTCCATCGGGTCATCATTGGTACAATTTATCAACATTTTGTTCGGTTGATGTTCGGTCTCAAATTACGTGACCCGGATTGCGATTTTCGGGTGATGCGTCGCTCAATCTTCGATAAGGTCCATTTGGAATCAGATAGCGGTGTGATTTGTGTCGAGATGATGAAGAAGATTGAGGATAACAAATTTCGCATCGCCGAGGTGCCGGTACATCATTACCATCGGGCCTACGGCCACTCACAGTTCTTCAACTTCCGACGCTTGTTCCGCGTCGCAGTGGGTTTGAGTAAATTGTGGTTCCGGTTGGTCGTCAGAAAAGAGCATCTACGTGCAGACTCGGTTGTTTCTTCGGTCAGGACTTCTGGTCAATGAATGCACGTGAATATGAAAGGATGTATCAGGTTGAAGAGAAGCATTGGTGGTACGTGGGGATACACCGCCTCATTTTTTCCACCCTGGCTCGTCTCCACGAAGCTCAAGACAGACCTGCCTGGCTGATACTGGACGCCGGCTGTGGCACAGGCGCGGTCGCACAGGGTTTAAGACGATTCGGCCAGGTTAGGGCGATTGACCTGTCCGGTCTGGCCCTACAATTTAGCCAATATCGAGGCTTGGGGGGACACCTGGGGCAGGCCTCAGTGACGGCCATACCGGTCCCAACCAACACGTTCGACCTGATTGTCTCCATCGATGTGATCTACATGGTGCCAGAAGATGAACTGGCCCTGGCGGAGTTTTATCGCGTGTTGAAGCCGGGGGGGATCCTGCTTTTGAATCTACCGGCCCTGAAATGGCTAAAAGGACAACACGATCTGGCCGTTGGTTCTCTGCGCAGATACGTCCCGCAAGAGTTGCGACCTCAATTGGCCCAGCACGGCTTTAGCATCAAGCGAATGTCTTTTGCCAACAGCCTCCTTTTTCCTTTGGTGGCACCTTATAGAGTGTTGACCAACTGGTTACCAAAAAGCAGTGAAGGTCCTCAATCCGACCTGTTTATACCCCCCCCTCCTATCAATAATATTTTAAGCTGGGTGATGGGGTTGGAATCACATCTTATTCCTCACCTGAATCTACCCATCGGCATGTCGCTGTTTGTTATTGCCAGAAAAGTCGGTGAGGAAGGGTAACAATTTCTGGCAAAACATGAAAAAAGTTATTGACTTTTGCCGAAACAAATATTTCCAGGTGACGTTGATTACCCTCCTCATCCTCTATCAAATGATTCGTCTCATTGTTTTTGCCAACATCTATGGTGGCGTGGAGCATGATGCCGGTTGGTTTCTAAGCGTTGCTCGCTCGTTGGCAGAGAAAGGCTCTTACACAACCCTGGTTAATACTATGCCGGACCCAGATGTAACGGCTGGCCCCGACATAAACAATGAGTATTCTCAAATACAGGATAAAGATGGCTACATCTATTTTTTCGTTGAAGGGAGCGTTGGCCCCACCCAGATTATCCTGGATGCGATCATTATCAAACTATTTGGGAGCGGCTTTTGGCAATTCAGAGCCGCTTCGTTGCTATTTTACCTGCTGTTTCTGATCCTGGTTTCAGGGCTGCTGTTTTCAACAGGTGGCCTTTTGGCCACGCTTTTTTTTCATACCACCCTGCTCTTTTACCCGCATCTATCTGTCTTTTTGGGCTACGAGGCGTTGGGCGAAGTACCGGCCATCACCTGTATTCTGCTTGCTTTTGTTTTATACGTCAGAGCGGCTAACTCTGAAACAAATAGAACACGTTGGTTCTTCTTAAGCGGTCTGGTCGCCGGTTTGGCCACCATGGCTAAACTGATCTCCCTGTTATCATTAACCAGCCTGGCAATTTTATGGTTGATCCTATACTTCCAAAAAAGAATAACCTTTAGAGAGGGTTTGATCACTATAGCCGGGATGGTATCTTTGCCTCTGGTCTGGGAATTTGTCCAACTGGTGACGATTGTTCGCCTGTTTGGATTTGACCCCTATATCCAACACAGCCAACAACGCTTTAATATTTTTTTGACGGATGGCAGCGGCCTTGGGGAGCAAGGAGGCGGTGGCACTGAATTTTTTTGGTATAAGTTCTTTCTCATTTCGGAGATTTCCCACCCTAACCCCGTCTTAAGCCTCATCACCTTGCTGGTCGTGGCCATTGGCGGGCTTTTTTTGATATGGCGTTTGCAGAAAAACCAATCACATCAAAACCTTTTGATTTTGCTCTGGAGCGGTTGGCTAGCGCACAGCCTGTGGTTTATCTCGGCCTCAGAGAACGGCTGGGTGCGACACTATTGGACCGCTTTGATTCTGGCCACTATCCTGTTGTCACTACTGTGGAGCACCCTGGTGCATAAGGCCAAGATGTCACCAACCTGGCCTAACCTGGCTCTGGCGATGGCGGTAACCTTGCTGATTAGCATCAATTTCTACAGCCAACGGCAGAGCCTTACTCTCTTTATGGCGGACAACCTGGTCGAATACTGGTATCAGAAACATTTGGCAGCGGCTCGCACACGGCTACCCTGGGTTATTGTCCCCCGCACCGATCAAGAAGAGGTCGCAGCGGTTCTTCAGCAACTGCCTGAATCAGCCCGCGTCTTCTATCTGGAAAACTACAAATCGGCCGAGATGGCGGCCCTGAGCGGTCGTCTTTTCTATCCTATACAGCGGCGTCAATTTATGCCGCCGGCCGCAGGGGATGTCGTTCTGATTGGTCCTTCAGTGATATCGCGCTGGCGTAAACCAACCGAAGCGCCAACCACTCAGGCCGCTCAGCAAGCTTTCACTAACGAGGTCATCAAGACAGTCAAACAAAATTGTCCACGCATTATATTCGAAAATAGTTACTATATTATCTGTGGGTTGGATTGACCCGGCCAGCCCGATAAACTGTTGAGCGCCTGTGGTGTGAATGGATTCTTCGCTATCCACCAAATGAAAAAAATGTCTGCAGCGCAGCCCATACCTTTTGCCATGGGTTAAGATCACAATAAGCTGCAAAGGCGAAATCGGCCTCAAACTGTTGCAGCGAGCCCAATTGCCCGGCCCAGGCACTCCCTGCTGGATAGCGATCAACCGGGACATCGGTATATCCCCTGGCCGTAATGGCATTTTCGGGGGTCGAGGTCGGTGAGGCAATAAAAAAGAAAAAGGAGCGACCGGCAGAGTCGGGTATGGGAGGGAAAGAAAAACTTTTCCTCTGATAATCTTTGACTAAACTGCCGTCGAAGGTTTCCGAAAAAAGAATCTCCTGGGCAGAAGTATCGGTGGCCAAATGAAAAATCACCGGCCTGGGCAGCTCTGCTGGTTGATTGTGCTGCTCATCAAACACCCCCAGGGTTATTTCCAGGCGATTGAGGCCATCACAATCCATCTGGAATGTCTGCCCCAGGATGCCGCTAGCGGCTAAAGGTGGGCCAAGATAATGGTCAATCGTCTGGGAGACATCTGAAGCCAGGGTCTCGGCTCTTACCCACAAGCCAACGGCCAAGAGATAGAGACAAAGGGCAGCCGTCAGCCAAAAGGACGAACGACGAACGACGAACGACGAACGACGACTCATCACTGATTGAGCGGTGGGCACTTGCTTTGCGGGCCGACCCAACCATAACGCCAGTCCTGTAAAAAGCAGAATGAAGAGCCACAAGGGGGGGACAATTGGATATAAGAGCAGTAGCACCACCAGGGTGGTCCAGAAACGCCAGGGGCAGTGGTGTCGCCAGTGGGGGGCACTGGCCAATAAGGCGGCGGCTGACAGTAAAACAAAGGGCGCAAAGGGCAAACGAAAT
This sequence comes from Anaerolineae bacterium, assembly GCA_034409055.1. Taxonomy (GTDB): domain Bacteria; phylum Chloroflexota; class Anaerolineae; order 4572-78; family J111; genus DAOUMU01. The sequence goes on along the minus strand of DAOUMU010000436.1, from coordinate 15,550 downwards.
CGAAGCTGAATGAAGAAGAGAATAGTGACCACACTGAGCGTACCATATACCAACCAGAGCAAGCCGATTCCCTGACGAGGACGTCCCTCCCAGGAGGCCAGTAAGACACCTAATAAAGCCACGATCACTATGGCTTGCCATTCTAAGGGTAATGGTGTCAGGATGCGAGATTGGCCGACAGTCAGGGGAAAGAAGGGAGAAACTAAACGTTCATCAATCTCGCCGAACCAGAGCCAGGTTTTCCTGGCTATCAAGGTCAGCCAGTGGCCGGGTTGCCCGGTGATGTAGCGCAACACTTCGGCGGTCAGAGTCGTTTTTCCCGCTTCTACGCGCGGGTAAATTTCCTTAAAACGCATCACGGCCGGCTGAGATTGGGGCTGAATCAAGCTATCCAGACCGGTTGCATCGGGATTATTGCCGGTAAAAAGATTGACATCAAAATTATCTGATAACAAAATAAAGCGTCCGCTGACGCGATAATTATGCCAGGTAATAGGAGCAACGGCGATGAGAAAAGGAAGCGTCAAGAAAATAACATCCCTGCCCAAAGGCCACCACCTATAAAACCTGGAGAGAAGAAGGCCGGACTTTTTGTATCCCTTTGTTCCTCCCCCTCTATACCTCCTGATGAAATAGAGCCAGATAATGACCGGGGGGAAAATAGCCAAAATTGTTGGACGACTTAAGGCAGCAGCGGCAAAGGCAATACCCGCTACCAGCAAACATCCAGACTCAGTAGATCCAATTTTCAGGCTCGGAGCGGACCACAGGCCGCGTTTTGGCCGCTGGACTGTGCTAGAGCAAATTTGGATGTACTGAGACTGTTGATAACGGTGATATTTTACGAGAAAAAAAACGGCCAGCGTGAGGAAGGGCACAGTCAAAAGGGCCTGGTCGAAGCAGGGTAAATAGAAAATATAATACTTGTAAGTAGCCATTCCCAAAGCAGCTAAAGCCCCGATTAACGGAGAGAAGGTTAACCGGCCAAGCCCGTATAAGGCAGCAATGCCCACAAGTTGCAATAAGACCTGTATAAAGACGGGAAAAAGTAACGAGCTCCCGAAAAATTTTTGGAGAAGGGCCAGATAAAAAGGGTACAAAGGGATGAAATAGTAGGTTTCATTTCCCGGTAAAGAGCCATCCAACAAACCCAAGGCTCGCTCAACATGAGCCTGAGCATCAACCCCACAGAACGGTTGGCTGGCGAAACTATCGGGAAACGTTTCTCGCAGTTCAGCCAGGTATTGGGTCTGGACAAACAAGGCCAACAGTAAAATAAGAAGGGGCGTAATCTTTTTTATTGCCGAGGTAAATTGTCTTCGATGGGGCATATCATATAAAAATCATTTTTTATCACCGGCCGGGGACATTCCTGCTCGACCAACTCAAGTAAATCCCGCCGCCGAATGGGGTCTTTCCAGGGAGAGATGATCGAGGGACCGATCAGGGCAATGTCAGCCGGGTGTGGGGTGACATAATTACGACGATTGAGGGGGTAATGCATCCGACCGGTCTGGGGTGGGATTTCAGAACTCTTGTGTCCGGCTGGATAGTAAACACGTGCCTCAGAGGGCATTTGTTTGATGTAGCTGACCACCTCGGCCTGGGCGGCCCGAGGAATAATGACCCACGGCAGGCTGGCATCATATTTGTTATTGATTTGCTTTTCTTGCCAGTAAGGCACAATTTCATCTGGCAGGAAAAAACCACACACATGCGGTTGGTTGACAAAGCCCCAACCAATCAGAGCCAGTAGGAACATCCCCCCTACCAACCGAAGCCAGGCAACGTTGAAGGTTAGAACGTTAAAACGTACCGAACGCAGCAAGGTCACCAAAATAACACTTAATAGCATCGCTGCCAATACCAGGCCGAACCAAAAATGACGCGGCCAACCGGTTTTGGCCAGACCGACAAACCAGATGGTATTGGCCAGCCACCCCAGCCACATCGAGGCCAGCAAATTTTGCCGGCGAGGCTGATCGCGCCAAGACCACAGCAAAACTCCTCCTCCGATCAAGATCGCCGCAAAAATAATCGCGGTTACCCACCGTTGAGGGTGGGCTACCTCGGCCAGCAGAAAAAACTTATCCCAGAAAAACTCCGGGCCGGAGTGAATACGCAAGCCTATGCCGCTGCCGTCGTCGAGGATAAAACCCAGCCGTTGCTGTGTCTGGCGCAAGTAGAGTTCAAAACTGGTTAATCGCGTCAGAATAATCAGATGAACCAACTCCCACAACGCCGGCAAAAGGACAACACCGCTACCCAGCCATAGAATCTCGCTGAAACGCAGCTTCGCCGATTGCTGAGTATCTTCAGGTTCGAGTTTTTGGTTCTTTTTCCCACCTCGCTTCACAAAACTGAGCAGCCACAAAATACCAACCCACATAAAAATGCCACTCATCGACCACAGGGTGATCAGTTTGGCATTGAGGGTCAAGCCGATGATAACACCAGCGATAAAAAAGTGCCACCAGTGTCGATGTTGTTTTCGAAAAACCGCCGCAAAAGCCAGATAGGCCCATAGCACGTAAAACATACTCGGTACTTCGCCCATGGCTTCGTAGCTGAGGAAGATAGAAAGGTGGGGGTAAAAAAAGAGATAGGCATGAAAAAGAACAATCGCCCCTAACCCGGCCAGTTGGTACAAAATGTAGGCTGCCAAAATAAGGAACAAGGTGTAAAAAATGAGGGGGCCCGCCCGCAAGGCCCAAAAATCAGTCCCAAAGATTTTGAGGACCAGGGCATCGGGAATAATACTGGCCGGACCAATACCGTTGCCAGTAAAGAACCAGATGCGGCCATCAGGAGCCTGAATATCAAACTTCTGATCAACGTTTATCGCCCCCGGCACGGCGGGATCCACAATGGTACTGACCATAGTGGTATATGTCCCTTGCTCTGCCAGCGAACGGGAGATAGAGAGCATCCAGCCACCATCATGCTCAATGCCACCGTATACGTTAGCAAAAGCAATGACACGGATAAGTTGATAGATCGTGAGAATAAAGGTTACCAGTAGAGGTAAAAGATGATTTTTAGAGATCGGCTTCAATGAAAGCATCGCTTGTTAACAGATTGATTAAAGCTTCCAAAGCAACAATTATCAACGATCAATTAACAATTGTCAATTACGAAGGAGTGAAAGAACAATCTGCCTTTAGGAACTCTCTATTTTGCTAACTTCTTCACTTTTCACTATCATACCCCTGGCCATCAGCCCTCCGCTTTGGAGGGTTAATTTTTGGATGATAGTTGATAATTCCTGATGCAACAAGTTCTGCCCTCTCACTGGTTCAAAAGATCCGTCTATTTCACAGTTGCTGCCGTACTACTGACCTTTGTGCCTTTTTCTGCCATTGCCGTGGCCGGTGGGTTAATCCTGATCACGATTCTACCTGGAGCACAGCTTGTCCGTTGGCTTGGTTTGTATCAAAGACGATGGGATTTCAAAACGGTCACCCTCAGTATAGCCCTGGGGATGGTTACTTCGCCTATTTTGATTTATTGGAGCAGTCTGCTTTTCGGCTTTAGTCGCGGGCTACTCCTGATTGTCTTTTCATTGTACATCATCGCCCTGGCCGGCTGGGTGGGCCGAAGCGATAACGAGCCAGCGACAGAACGGTTGGCTGACGGGCGTACCTGGCTGATTGCTGCTTTGTTGATCAGTTTTACAGCGCTGGGTGTCTTCCTGGCCTATTTTGAGCTTGAGACGGCGAACGGCTTCTATCCGGTACAGATGGAAGATTGGCAGAAACATTATGGGGTGGCTTTTTCCCTACGCTATACCGGTATTCCCCCAACCAGCGTATTTTTTTATGGTATGTTCCCTGACGAAAAGCTGGTTTACTATTACTTTCTTCATCTTAACGGGGTCACGCTTGACCTGTTGCAAAGTGGTGGACCATTTCTACACAACGCCTTTGTCACTGTCATTGTTTTGGCTTCTCTGATCTTCAGCAGTATTTTTTTTCTTCTGGCTCAAACCCTGTTCCGCAGTCAAAAGGTCGCCCTGTGGTCATTGGCCTTTGCCACGGTGATTGGCGGGCTGGACGTTATTCCCATTATCTACCACACTATTCAGAAATATCGGCAGCATTTTCCCGATGATCCCCTATCGGCGGGCGTGTTCCTGCCACGCGAGCACATTGATAACTGGATATCAGCCTTATCCTTGCGGATGAACACCTTTTTCGCTTACCACATCTGGGTGCCACAGCACTTGACCGGATTGACCATTCTTTGCCTGGCATGTTATCTCTACCTCAAGGTAAAAGAGCGACGGAAATTGTTGGTCATCTTCCCCCTGCTTTTGTTTGCCCTATTGGGACATAGCACCTGGATCGCAGCCCTGGTGTCAGGCTGCCTGTTCCTCTTTGCCTTGATACAAATTGTCATCACGCATCGCCACCGGGGATTCGCTGCCGCCCGGACTCTCTTCCTTGGTTACGCTATCATAGCTTTGGCTTTTGTGATCATCGCCGCACCTTTTATTCTATCCCTGGTTGGTCCCCAGGCTCCCAAGTCAGGCATCGCCTTCGAAATCCCCAGGCTCGACGGTTGGTCCATTCTTCATCCCTTCCAAGCCACCTTTGGGCCTGTCGTCTGGGCCCGGTTGCTCGACTTGCCCCTCCATTTTTTTGTCGAGATGGGAGCACTGTTAGTCACCGGACTGGCCGGGTTGGTTCTCTTTTGGCGCAGCGAACGCCCCTTGGATACGAAGGCGGACCAGCCCCCATCTCTTACTCCCCCCTCCCCACTCCCCCCTCCCCACTCCCTACTCCCCTTCTGGACTTTGCTGCTGGTAATCGGCACGCTCACCGTTAGCCTCCTCGCCTCTGGCCGGGGTTGGGCTGAGTTGGGCCTTATTCAAAACAACGATTTGGGACTGCGGGCGATGATGCCCGGCCAACTGGTCCTGGCGCTTTTCGCCGGGTATTTTATGGTTCGACTGTCCGGGCTCTCATTACCACGGTGGTGGCGAGTGGGACAGATAGCCGGGTTAACGCTACTCATTGGCCTGGGTGTGGCCTACGCTGGCTGGGAATTCATCTCGATGGGATTGGCCAAGTATTGGGATGAGCCCAAACTTTCTACCGACATGTATCAAACCTTGCGAGCCATGCCGGAGGTCACCCATCCGCAGGACAAACGCTTCCCGGTCGTGCAGCACCGCTTGCATCGGGACGTCTCCCGCTTTCAGCTTTCGCTCGGTGGGCGCCCCGTTGGCTTCTCTACCGGTGAGGCCGTTGTCTTCCACCGTAATGTCCATGCCCTGGCCCTGGCCCATGAACTTAGCCAGCAAGCCTTTGACAACGGTCTACCCGTCTGGAGCTATCAGATGTTTCGCAACCTGGGCGCTGATTACATCTTTGTCGGTCCGGCCGAGCGAGAAGCAATGCGTCATCCTGAAAAATATCAACACGCCCAATATTTTCAGCAAGTTTACCAGCAGGGAGATTTTGAGATTTACCGGTTGCCACCCCTGCCATATAAGCAGAATCAACCGCAAGCCCGCTTTGATGAGAGCACGATTGGGCTTGAAGGGTACTTTATCGATACGGCTCCACTTTACCCGGGGGAGCAAGCGACTTCTCCAAAAGGTAAAGACGGTAAGGGGCTTGTTACGGCCTGGCGCTTGACCCGCCCGACCGATAAAGATTACACGGTCTTCATTCACCTGGTGGACGCTGAAGAGAATATCATCGCCCAGGCCGACCACCAACTCTGGGCCTGGGATGTCAAACAGGAAGGACCAACCACCACCTGGACCCCCGAGCTAACGCATCTTGACATTGTGCCGCTGCCAGAGGCTGCGCTTACCGCTGAAGAGCCTCTCACCATTCGTCTCGGTCTGTGGCTGCCGGACACCGGTCAACAATTTCCGGTTGAGACACAATCCCTGGCGATTGATGGGGCCGGGCGGCTGATTGTGGGAGCGTTAGATTTTTAATTATCGGGGCTTAATCGGGCTGCGGTCTAACGCCTTCATACACTACCATACCCTCTTCCTGATATACAACTGGCCAGTCTACAAATTGCTCTAGCCACGGTCCGGCGGTATAGTCGTGATCGATAATATACCGCACGTTACGCTCCAGCAGGGCCTGGTGTATAGCCTGCTGAATAGCAGGGGGATCAGATAGTTCGGCCCCGGCCGGCCCCAGCAGCAAATACAAAAAAGCTTTGTCCAGGCTGCTCTGGTTTAAATAGGTTGCTTGACTCTCCGGCAGGCGAGCCAACCAACCACCGACGAGCGGTTTGCCATGCACCGTTTGGGCATGCATTAAAAAATTGGCATCCCATTTAATATCCACCATGGCGTACCGCTCTGTATCTGAAGCTGCGATGTGGTAAAACTCGGCCACCTCTGTCCGGGTCAGGCGGAGGGGGATGGCTAAATACTCCAAGCTAATCAGCAGCCCGACAACCAGACACAGCCAAAGGCCGACCGCCGACCGTCGACCACTGACCGCTGAGGAGATAACACCGTCTCGCAACAACCACTGAGTTAACGTAGCCAAACCGTAAGCAGACAACATAGCCAGGGCCAGGGAGATCATAACCACAAACCGGCCGGGGATGCCGGTGATGGAGAAGGCCGGAATAAAATTGCTCAACAGTTGATAGGGCAAGACGACATCAAAAACCTGCCCGTCAATTTGCAGTTGCGGTCCTAAGGCCAGCAAGGTGAAGCCCAAGGCAACGGCGAACCACCAGATGGCCTGCCGCCGCCAACGTCTGCCCAGAAGCCCCATGACGCTCAACCCCAGTACCGTATATCCCAAATAGGCCGACGCTCCTGGCTCTCGATTGTGAGCAGCGTAGGAAATCCAAACATCTTCAAACCAACCGGCCCAGGTGGAAGGGGGACCGGGCAGCCAAAAACTGAACAAATCTACAGAATGTCGCAGGGGATTGTGCTCGCCGACCAGGGTGGTTGTTCCCAACAGTCGAAACATCGGTACCAAGAGGGGGGATAAAAGGAGAACAGTGACCAGTAAAACTAAACCAATTCGACCGGCACGAATGAACCAATGATGAATGATGAATGGTGAATGGTGAATGGTGAATGGTGAATGAAGGTTGGAGACCGGGGGCTCATCATTGGCGGATTCGCTCATTCGCTCATTCGCAGGTTCGCAGACACTTACCCTGCCTGTGCCTGTTTTTTGGGTATGGGTTCGCTGATTTCCCCCAGGCCAGAACAGAACGGCTAGAGTCAGCAGGCCACAATAAATGACGTAATACCAGGAATTGAGGGCATTAAAAGCCAAAAAAAAGACGGCTAAAGCCGCCGAGCGTCTGGAGCCTTGTTGGACAAATTTGAGCAAAAAAAGGGTGTAAAACGGAATCCATTGGAGGGTGGATAGATTCAAATGACCTAAATCGATCCGTAAAAAATGATAGGGCGATAGGACAAAAATCAAGCCAGCCACAAAACTGGCGGCCCGATGTCCGGTTAGATAAAGGGCCAATAAATAAGTCCCCCAGCCCCCCAACACAAACGATAGGAGCACGACGAGATTATAGGTCACGTCGCCGCCGAGCAGACCGTACAGCGGTATGGCCAGCAAGCCATCGGATACATCCAGGGGGTGGAAGAGCAGGGTTACCCCTTCTGGATAGAAGAGATAATTGGTAAAAAAGGGGTGTTGGGCCAGAACCAGTAAGGCATGGCGAGTCCACCACAGGGCCCACAAATTCTGTCCCCAGTCCCCAAAGCCGGGCACCCAACCTCGCAAATGGGTGACCAGCGGCCAGGTAGCAATCAGACTGACCAGAATGTAGCCGAGTAGGGGAGTAAGGAGTAGGCAGTAGGCAGTAGGCAGTAGGGAGTAAGGAGTAGGCAGCAGAGCTGCACAGGTGAGTAGGGAAGAAGAAGTGGATTGCTTATTCGTTATCCCTGTCTTGCAGGTTCGCCTGGATTCATCCTGGAGATTCGCCATTCGCCTATTCGCCATTCGCTCATTCGCTCATTCGCCACACTTGCCCTATGGGTTCGCCATTCGCTGACCTGTGCCCGGTTAGGGTATTCGCCATCCGCCTATTCGCCATTCGCCATTCGCTCATTCCACAACCACTGTGGCTATTTCCACAAAATCACCCCCGCTTTGCACAGGCAACCGCTCCAAGGTATCGCTGCGGTACAGCCCGACAATAAGGCGGTACGTACCGGGGGGGGCGTCGGGCTGAAGCTGAAAGGCGTAATCATCGATGACCGGCTGGCCGGGTGGCCAGAGGGGTAGACCGTACCAACCGCCACCCGGCTGATTGTCGCGTTGGCCCCACACCTGTCCCTCGGGGCCCAGCAGTTGGGTAAAAACGGTCAACTCTGTATCAAGGGGCTGTTCTGCTCGCCAAACCAGTGAAAACCGTAGCCAATCGCCGGCTGAAACCCGCTCCTGGGCCAACTGCCTTCCCAACAAGCTGAGAACGTTCCCAAAGAGAGGTGGCGGTGAGAGGGTCTGACCGGTCTCCAGAGAACGAGGCGCGGGATGGATGACCACCGGTAAGGGTGGAATCTGCTCGGTAGGGATGGTAATGCCTGCCTCGGTGATGGGTAATCTCTCTGTGCCGGTGGCTGTCCAGACCGAAACACGCAGGCCATAGCGACCGGCCGGTAACGAACCAACCAGGGGTAAGGTATGTAGGTCGGGGGTGTCTTCAGCGTCGCCGGTCCAGGGTTGAGTCATACTTTCCATGACTACCCGGCCAAAGGGATCAAGCAGTTGCACCATAGCCGTATCACCAGCCTGGCCTTCCGCCCAATTTAAGGCTATCGTCAGTACATTACAGGCAGTGGCAGGGTCCGTTAAGGTGTAGGCAATCAACTGCGGCCCATCAGCAAAATTTAAGCTGAGGGGCTGCCACTGTCCGCCCTCCGCTGCCTCCACCGGTGAGGAGGACAGTGGTAAGGTTTGCGCCTGGTCAACAGAAATTGTCCGCTCGAGGGTGGCCAGCCAGGCCCCGGTCAGATGAGAGGCTGGCTGTTCACTCCGCAGCGGTACGATGACCGCTTGAGCTTCGCCGGCAGGCGTCACCAGTGGCTCAGTAAAGTTTCTATCGGCTCTACCGGCCACAGTCAAGTGGCTAATCTGCCGCACATCGGCCACAAAGGCGGCGCTTCCACCGTTATGATACGTCACTGAGATGGCATTTGGCAGGTCATCCAGTTCGGCCGGGGTGAGTGTCGCCTGAACCACGTCGGGCTCGGGTTGGCAGAACGATTTGGCTATACGAAAAACCAGAGCGTCACCCACCTGGTTGATCTGTTCAACAGCCGGTAAATAAAGCGGCAAGTCGGCCAGTACGCGCTGCCAGGCATCCGGTTGGTAAGAGTCTGGATGCAAGATGACCAGGCCAATGCCCATCTGCTGAATGAGGTCAACAGAGCGAGCCTCGGGGAAAGCATTAAACCATTGGCGTAATGTTTTGTAGATAGGCGGGGTAAAGCCGGTGCCGCCATTGGCCATACGCCGCCAATGGTAGGATGAATAATGCTCGTAAATAAACTCTGAAGGTCCCTGGAAAGGGAGTTCCAACACCACCGTGTCCGCCGGGGTTTCGTCGCGGAGCCAATGGTAAACCGGGGGGATGTCCTGTCCCGCCGGAAACTCCGGACCGATCAGAGGCACGGACCAAGACTCGAGGAGGATCAATATGGTCAGGCCAACTCCCAAGACTGGACTTACGATTTTCGATTTACGATTTACGATTTTAGACACTTGGCCAGCGAGTTTTGGAGGTGGAAGGTAGGCGGGGGGAGGCAAGATGCGAGCCACACCCCAGCCAGCCAGACCGACCAGGCCAAGTACCGCCAAGACTCCAAAACGACCTGGCACACGAATCCCCTGAAAGAAGGAAACATGATCATACAGCCAGAAATAGGGCGAAAATCTCAAGAGGGGAGCCAGACCGGGTCCCAGCGCGTTCTCATTGAGCCCAAAGGAAAGGAGGAGGGAGAGAAAGGTCAGGAGTAAGAGGAAAATGATGGTTGGGAAGGCGTAGGTAGACTGTTGCGTGTTGCGTGTTGCGTCCCTTCGGCTTCGCTCAGGACAGGATTGCGTGTTGCGTGTTTTGAATCTGGGGCTTGAGTCTTTGGACACCTGTCCTGCAAATTTTGGCCTGCGTCTTCTGAAATTGACAATTGATAATTGAGAGACCATGCCTATGAGAGCTAATAACAAGCCGACCACGCCCACCGGCATTAACGGCTGAAATTGATGTCCTTCGGCCTGCCAGCGGCCAAAGGTCCAGCCGTAGAGCCGATTGTGCGGGATGGTGGTCAAGTAATCGGTCAGAGCGGCGCTGTAGATGCGCACTTCGCCGGGAGTGCGAACAGCGCCCATGACATCGCTGAAACGGAGGTACATGCGCCACACAGGCCAATTTAGGAGCAATGTGACCAGAATGGACAATACCGCCGCTATCCACAAGCCCGGTCGCCAGTAGACCCGACCGGTTAGCGTGTAAATCAGGGCCAGCAAAAGGCAGGCCAGGGTTAAATTGAGGGAAAAGTGAAAGCCGGATAGGGCCTGCAGGTTAAAAAACAAACCAAACAAAAGAGGATAACGCAGGCCAGGCCGGATCAGGGTCCAATGTAAGGCCAGTAAGGTCAGTGGCATCCACTGGGTCACCAGTAATTCCAGGTGATTCAGTTGTCCAAAGCGATGAGGAGAAAAGGCAAACAGGACACCAGCCAGCAATCCCGCCCAGCGATGACCGGTCCAGTCTGTGACCAGCAGATACATGGCATAACCGGACAGAATAAAAGTGATCAGCGCTGAGAGGTTTAGCCCTACCAAATGGCTATTGGCGACCAGAAGAAAGGGCAGAGCCTGCGCAGCAATCATTAAGAAATGTTCACTGTAAGCCAGAGTCAGGGGAAAAGGGTAGAAAATGTTGGTATTGAACAGATTGGCGATACCATCCGGCCCGGCCAGAAAAGCGCGAGCGTTCCACTGCATGCGCCACACGTTCAGCAGGGGATCGGTCGGTTCCGGCACCATGCTTGATGGGTGGATGGAAAGGGGCAAAAGCATAATCAGCGTTAAACAAGAAAAAAGGCCAAGAATGGCCCATTCTCTGGTATGAAACGTGGCCCCGTAGGGCGAATAACGTGATGCGTGATGCGTGATACGTGATACGTTATTTCCGTGCATAAGTTAAAGCCGTCAATACAACGAAAGGAACGATCCTCTTCAATTGCCAATTGTTAATTGCTAATTGATCATTGACTTTACTTTTCGACCACTTGCACCCGGGTTAACCAAACTCGATTGTCGGAAATGGGTGCATTTGGGCTGGTCAAGGGGAGACGTTTGGCGGTGGCGGCGTTATACATGCCCACAAAGATGTCATACTTCCAGGGAGGGGCGTCTTTGGCCATAGGTATTTCATAATGGTCTTCAATGATCTGGCCGGGAATCCAGCCGCTGGTTGGGGCTGTTCCCTGCACCGGCATACTATCCCATTGTCCCCGCATCACCTGGTCAGGCCCCACCGCATGCACAAACACGGTGTAATTTTCCTCGGCAAAGCGCAGGCTACGCCAGTAGAGGGTGAGGCCAAAGGTTTCCCGGGGAGCGACCGTCTCGTCAATCAATTTGTAACCAACAAGTTCAATCTTATTATCGACAACAGCCGAAATAGGCACTACATCCCGGGGTAATTCAAAGTTTCGCTCACGGGCTTCAACGGTGATCGTGGCCAGGGTTGTAGCCACACCAACCCGCTGGCCGGTCTGGGGATCAACCACATTGACCAACAATGGATAGTCACCGGGCGGGGCGACGGCCGGGATCAGGAAGCGATAGGCACTACCAACGACTTCAGAACGTCGCCACTCAGAGGTGGGGTATGAGTCAGACAAAGGCATTTCGGCCACAACATATTGGGTATTGTCTGGAGCCAGGAGTGAAAATTGGACCGTATAATCTTCGTCCATAGGGTTTGTCGCCTGCCAGAAAATTTTGCCAACAATTTCGGCTCCAGGAGGAAACCGGCTATCCAGATAATTATGGCCCACCAGCGTCAGCCACTTATTGATGGGCACTGACAAATTGGTTGGCAGATTAAGATCATCAGGGCGGGGTAGTGCCTGGGGTGGGGTGAGAGTGATTTGACCAATGTTCTTGACCACCCCGTAACTTTGACCGGTGACAAAATCGTACATACTGACTTCAAAATGGTAAGTGCCCGGTGGTGTAGCCGGGTCAATTAGCAGCCTGTATTCATCTCTAAGAAAGTAATCAGTATGCCAGCGGTCCGGTCGCCACAATCCACTCAATATCATCCGGTCCACCCGTCCCCAGGTGTTACCCTCATCATCCACCAGACGGATATAAATGTTATGTTCCCCATGAATCTGGCCGACGGTTTCCCAATAGAGGGTAACCGGCAGCCCGGCCTTCCTACTCCAGGGGGAAAGCGTAGAGGTAGTACCGTTTTTCACAGACGACAACGCATAGGCATCGGCCGGCATCGTTAGGGGGGACACATCCAGGCCAATTAAACGAGCCCCACCGCCCAGGAGGGCTTCAACAGGAAAAATGTACTCTTCAGGTGGGGTTTGGCTAACAACCGGTCCTTCATAAATCCAGGCATACTCAATACCGCCTATTTTAACCACATGCAAAGGTTCGCGCTCCCGGAAATAAGCCAATATTTCTTTACTGGGGAAATTGCGCTGTACCTGGTTAATGTAAAATACCGTATAATCCCCGGTCAGGGCGGAGCTATAGTTAGACAAATCAATCGTTTGGCCGCGATAAAAGGGGGCGAATTGAGCGCTATACCAGGCCGCCACTTGAGCTGTTTGGCCTCCGGTTATCCTATTTAGATACTGCGCGGCCAGATCCAATCCCTCACCCCAACCAATGTTAACCCGGTAGGGGGCCGTGCGATACCCGCCTACCACCGGATTGTAGTAAGCCAGATAATAGGGATGGTACATCAGGACAAAGAAAGCCTGGACCAAAATGGCCACACCGACGATCCGAGCCGATGTTAACTCAAATCGGCTCACAAATGCCGGCAGACCCCGTTTCACCAGGGGGGCCAGCCACCACAGCGCCAGCACCGAAAGTAGGCCCGTGGCAAAAAAGACGGGCAGGATATAGCGATCTCCCCGCCGGGAAATAGCGGAAATAGGCGCCACAAAAATGATCACATAAGTGACCAGGCCGAGGGCCAGAGGTAGTTTACTGGCCGCCCAATTACCGGTCACGGCGGATTTGCGCCAGCGGACGGCCAAACCAGTTACAATCATACTCAAACCGGCTACCAGGCCCACTGTCGTTAAGGGCGTTAGATGGTAGGGAAAGACGATCAAATAATAAAGGGGGTTTTGATCACTCTGGTGCTCTCCCCAGAAGATGCCGGTGGTGGGATGAGCCGTACGGTTGACACTTTGAATATTACGAATGATCCATTCAACGGCATATATGGGGCGGGTCCACATCGAAGGCCATAAGGCAAAAAATGCCACCACAGCAATAATGCCCCAGCCGACCAGGGCCAAACCCAACCTTTTCCAGCGCACCGAGCGGTCCAGGCCGGGTGGCGGGAAAAGCGCGTAAAATGCCCCACTGACCACCAAAATCGGCCCCAACAAGGCGGCAGGAGTTTTGCTCAGAACAGCCAGGCCGCCAAACAGACCGGACAGGAGTAGCCATTTCCAGACCCCATGATCCAGATAAAGCAAAAAGGCCAGAAAGGAGAGAAACATAAAATAAGCCAGGGGGGCATCAACATGAATCACCCGGCTATGGGCTAAAATAAAAGGATCGAAGGCTATAATCAACGCTGCGCACAAAGCCAAGCGTTCATCCAGTAACCGCCTGGTCAACAAGTAAATACCCAGAATACTCAAGGAGGCCACCAAGGCCATCGGTACGCGCACCCACAGCAGAAAATCCAGGGGATATTGAAATGCGCCAAATCGGGTTGTGACCTGGTCAATGGTGGTGAACAGATCAGCCGTCACCCAGGACAGGGGTAACCACCCCATGTAATGAAACAAGTAACGTAAACCAACACCGGCGGCACCTAAAATCAAGGTAGGTACGCCAGGGTAGCCCAAAACCAGGGCGCCGCTCCAGTTTCCCTGCAAGGCCGATTTCAAAAAAAGGTGAGCAAACATGATCTGGTCATCTTCATCGGCGGTCAGGAAGGCGTTCAGACTCAGGATACGGGGCAGGAGGGCTACCAGAAATACGCCCAAAGGCAAGGCCAAACGCTGCCACCGGATATTGAGGCTTAACCTTGAGCTGGCCAAACTACGAGATGGTCTTTTTTCGATAAATATATCCGTCATAAGCAAAAATGGTCACGCCATTATGAATCTGCCTACCGGAGTGCAGAATGGTGAGACCAAAGGAATGTCGTCGTATTCTGGTCCAGAGAATTCCAGAATTTAACTTGATTCGTTCTCAATAAGTATTTTGCGGTTGTCAGCACTCCACTCCGAGTCGCAAAATATTAAAGAAAAGAACAGATTGTGTCAAATCCTGGTGGTAAGGAAGGGGCATCCCAGGATCAGTTTTGAGGCTTGATGAGGAGTATCTTCTCAAAAAGTAGGGGCGAGGCAACTCGGATTGAGAGTCTCGAAGCAAACAACCTGTTCTCCGAGTTGCCTCGCCCCTACCCAACCCCGAATTATTGAGATGATACGATGAGGATTTATATTCTACCATGAACTACCAGTTTTACTGGTAAAATAGCCTCAGTAGATCCAAATTTAAGGAGCACCCACAGGGCATAAACCAGCACGCCCACGTGCCGAATAACGCCGCACGTGGGCGTGCCTCACTCCGCAAAAATTGGATCCACTGAGCCTACATTTTATCAGTTACCCTCCAGCTCCTGTAGTTCTTCTTCTGCCGTCTGCCGAATCAGCGGGTCAGATGACTCCAGGGCTTTCAACAGGACGGGCTTTGCCGGTTGCAACTCGATGGTCATTGTGGCCGGCAGGGAGGTGTGGATGGTGGTATCCACAAACGGCCAGGTAGCGGTACTCGGTGGTAGAGGGGTGTTGTTTGGGTCAACGATGAAGACAGCGTCAATATATTCTCTGGCTCGAACCACCAGGGCAAAGTGGGTACCAAACCAGCCACCCCGGCGAACCGGCGGGGTGAGTGTGAATTGGCCGTCGATATCCGAGTTGGCGGCAGCACGAATGGTATAATGGCCAGGTCCATCGGGGAGGGGATTGTCGTGGCACCACCACTCAGCCGCGATGGTGACGCCGGGAATCGGTTGCCCCGTAGTAGCATCGACGACACGACCACGCCAAGGACCAGTGAACGGCAGGCGGGGCAAGAACCACCCCACCCCAATCACTCCCAAAGCGATCATGAATAAGACAGCGACAATGAGTAACTTACGCATAAGTAAAGACTCGGTACATCCAAATTTGCTCTAGGGCGTGTTGACATTTCGGATTATGTCATTCTGAGCGACCACAGGGAGCGAAGAATCTCCTATTTCGCCTTGAATTTGTCCTCGTTGCTGGAGATTCCTCGTCGCTGCGCTCCTCGGAATGACA
>DAOUMU010000435.1:0-11949 GCA_034409055.1 Anaerolineae bacterium | reverse complement strand
TCGTTTGGACCGGCTGAAGCCTCGACTCCGTACCTATTAGAAGCGGGTTCACTGAATATTTACACGGATTAGTTAAAAAATAAAAGAAAAATCCGTGTCCAAATTTTAAATGTGACCTTGTCAAGGTATAATCTATGGCTTAACACGAAGCATCTCTGGTAGGTAGGGTCTCTCTATGCCTGGCCCGCCGAGGCATGGGGATGCCTGGCCCGCCGAGGCATGGGGGTGCCTGGCCCGCCGAGGCATGGGGATGCCTGGCCCGCCGAGGCATGGGGATGCCTCGGCTACTCATAATTTGAAAGAAATAAAGAAGCCCAATGAATAATTCGATGGCCTATAGACGGGATAGTGAAAAACAAGTCACAACCGGCTCTGACCTTAACTTCCGACCCCATCCCCTGGCCCGCAACCCTCATTTTCAAACGATCGTTTCCAGCCTGTACCGCCGTCAGGAGACAAGACTGCACCAGGTGGTCCGGGAGATGATTCTGGAGGTGGGGGAGGGGGTGCGCTTGCAGGGGTACTACTCACCCCAACCCAAAGGACAGGGGAAAGGATTGGTACTATTGTTGCACGGTTGGTTGGGGCACGCTAACGCCAGCTACGTCATCACCACGGGCGAGTATCTCTACCAACGCGGTTATTCGATCTTTCGCCTCAACTTCCGCGATCACGGCGACACCCATCACCTCAACCCCGGTCTGTTTCGCGGTGACCTGTTGGCTGAAGCATTTGCCGCCACGCAGCGTATCGCTGAACTGGAACGGGACCGCCCTTTACACATCGTCGGCACCTCCCTGGGCGGTAACTTTGCCCTGCGCCTGGCCTGGCGGCACAGCCAAACGCCGCTGCCCAACCTGGCTCATACCGTTGCTATTTGCCCTCCTTTAAATCCCTACCACTCGACCCTGGCCCTGGACACCGGCCCTTTAGTGTACCTGGCCTATTTTCGGCACAAGTGGCGCAAATCGATGCGCCGGAAAAAGGCCGCCTTCCCCCCTCTGTACGATTTTTCGGACATGCTGGCCGCCCGGACCTGCCTGGCTATGACCGAGGCTTTTGTCCGTTACAGTCCTCACCCGAATGCGAGAGCCTATTTTGACAGCTACGCCGTCACGCCCGAAATGATGACCACCCTTTGCAGTCCCGTGACCGTGATGACGGCTGCCGACGACCCGGTGGTACCCGTGGCGGATTTTTACGCCTTTCGCGATCTGTCCCCTTATCTCCAAGTTCATATTCAAGCTTACGGCGGACACGTTGGCTTTATCGACCTCTTTCCTTTCCGGTATTGGGTGAATGAGGTGATACTGACGATTTTGGAAAGCCAGGGGTAAGGAAGTTCCGAAATTTAAATCATCCCAAAACTTTCGGCAGCGTGAAGCGTAAAACGTGAAACGTGAGGGCTTATGGCGTAAAAACATCACGTTTCACGCTTCACGTTTCACGGAGTTGGGACAATTATTTTTTCGGAACTGCCTAAGTGTCAGGGGTCAGGTGTTAAGGATTATGTTCTCTCTCATACCTGACACTTGATACATGACACCGGGATACGAGTTTGACAATCTGCCGTCTCGGTTTTATAATTTAGTTGATGATGCGGGTATAGTTCAGTGGTAGAACGCAACCTTCCCAAGGTTGATGTCAGGGGTTCGAATCCCCTTACCCGCTTTTTTTATTTTAAACGGTAGGCATTTTTACAGATATCCCAGGTGGTTTTCGGTATGTGCCCGACCATGATTGCTATCAATTTGCTCAAAAAGATTCAGAGCATGGCAGCACAATACTTCTGCTCGATACCAAATTCTTGCTCAATGAAAAGATATCCCAGGTTGGTAGAGGCACGTGCTTCGTTATAGAGATCTCCAATTTGACGACTCAAGCGAATCACCCGACGGTAGTAAGCAATTGTCTCCTTCAAACGGCTCTGTCGATTCAATAGCCGGGCCAACAACACGGATACCTCGACTTCAGCCGCGACATCTTTAACTCGATGAGTAATCTCAGTAGATCGAGTCAAAATCCTATGCCACGTTTCCCAATGCCCGCGTCTTTCCATATAGCGTGAGAAAGTCGTGATTAATTTGTGGACAGCAGGCCAGGCTTCGTCAAGCTCCAGGGCAAATGAAATAGCTTTTATAATCCGATCTCGTTCCTGATCTAAAGCCACAACATCTGATGTTTGATCCGTAACATACTCCTGCCAATAATGTAAATTGAGCACGACCCGATGACGAAAAAAGCTGCTGTAATCTTGGGCCTCAATCAAAGTAGTTGTTACCATTTGGCAACCTCGGTGAGCAGAAAAGTTTCGGTCAAGCGGTGAATGTGGTATCGGCGTTGCTCAATATCACCCCTGACTTCAACCAGGGATAGCTGGACCAGTTGCTCCAGGGCCTGGTTTAACTCATCCGTTGCATGTTCACTTAAAGTGGTCAATTGTGTAAAGTCACCTCCTTGAGCCAGGGGCATTGTTAGCAAGACCTCTCGGCTGGTGGGGGATAGGGTTTGCCAGGCTTGCCAATAGATGTAGGTGTACATGTCATCCACTTTTTTGCCTCGCGCTTGTTTGAGGCTGTCAAGCACTTCCGATAAGGGCAAAACCCGAATTTGCCCAACAACGAGCTTGAGCGCCAGTGGATTTCCTCCAACCACATCATAGATGCTTTCCAACACGATATCAGGCGTGTTTTTTGCCAATTCCGACATGCCTCGTATCTCGGCTTCATGTTTGAGAAAGGTCAGGGTATCGGCCTTATTAAGCCCTTTTAAGCTCAGGCAAAAGAACTCTGGGTAGGCGTGCAAGCTATACCGGCTGGTCAGTAGAACTTTGCTTGGATTGGCTAATTTACTCAGTAGAGGCAGCAGGGCCTGGTAATCGGCCACTGTCTCCAGGTTGTCGATGATAATCAAGTGGGGGGATTGTTTTAATATGCGGGTCAGAATAACCAGCTTTTCTTCCGGGGAGTGGGTAAGGGGGATTCTATCGTCAAGTTGCTCAAGTAAACTGTCGGTTAAGGTGTCAGCGTCAAGAACTGGTTTGTTTGTTTGTTGAAGCCCTGTACTGAGCTGAAACTCTTCTTGTTTGGCGCTGATCCAGGCCACATCGTCAAACCGGCCGGTCGGCATTATCTCACGGGCTACAACATTGGCCAGCGACGTTTTGCCAATACCTCCAATGCCGTCAATAGCAATCAGCCAGGGTGCTTCATTTTGTTCAAGCACAAGACCGAGCTGCTCCCGTTGCTGTTTAATGCCAAAAAGACGTTGATCCGGGAAAATATCCAACCGTTTTAGACTTGTCTCAAGATCAGGCTTGGGGGGCACAAGCGCTGAGATTGGGGTTGCTTGAGCCTGGAAAATACTTTGCAAATCTCCCTGGTCTAACCTGTATCCGGCTTGCAAGGCCCAGGCTTGCGCCGTTTCTATCGTCAGTTGATCGACAAAAACTTCAATTAAGTAGAGGACATGCCGCCGTTTGGGTTTCCATTCTCGGCCATCTTTACTTTTGAAGGCTCGTTCCCACTTTGAAATACGGTTGCCATCCAGCCGTAAATCCGTTTCAGGATCGGTTCTGGTATGAAGCAGGCTTAATTTTTCTACCAGTTCGTCCTGATATAAACCCGCAGTTTTTCTGAGTTGGCGCAGCGTTTTGCCAAACGATTTCAAATCTTTATGGGTCATAATGATGAGATTATTCTGTACCAATTTTTTACCAGTGTAATACCTTCCTTTATTGAAGTCAATTTGATAATATGGTTACACTGGTTGCATCAGTTAGGTTAGGTTTCAGATATCTATATAGACGCTCAGAATTATTTGAGCCAAACTCAAATTAGACTTCGTGGATGGCGCTTCTCTCATCTATAACATTTATGCTCAATAAACTCAGTAGATCCAATTTTTAGACCTGACAGGTTTTACACAGTGACATAACCGCCAAAGTTGCTTTGATTATCAACTGTTTTGGCCCAAAAAAGTGGCCCTGGAAACCTGTCAGGTCTTGTAACCTCCAAGAATTTGGATCTACTGAAACTCGCTTTTTGCTGTAAATTAAGGCCAAACAATGCTAATGGAACAACTAACTACTGAGCTTACACCGGAGAACGATGATACCTGGAGACTAAAGCTGATAGGAAGTGTTGCGAGCAACTATCATTTGATGCACTCAACTGATGATTGTGAGTTTCTTTTGAATAGGCTGAAAGAAACCAGTGCCCGAAAACTTGTGATTGATTTAACGGCTACAGAACGTCTGGACTCTCAAGGACTACATCTCTTATTCAATATATACAAGGAAGTTTCAAAAAATGACATCCAAATTGTGTTAAAAAATCCCAACACACATCTGCACCGTCTCTTACGAATTATGAACTTTGATCGTCTCTTTTATATCGAGTTTAGCAATGAGTAGCTTTTATCTGGCAGCAGTCGATATTCACTTTAGCTGTTCCAAGATGCCGTTTTATCAGCTAAGACGGCACGTATCGTCACATAAGCATAATAAGTATAATTTGCTCAATTTCGGTAAAACTCTTAATTTTGTTAAAAGGGAGAGAATTTACTTGCTTTCTTGTTTACCTCACTTATCCGCGAGACCCAAAGTTAATGCTATAAAGTTGGATACCACCAGGAAACGTGTATCTGTTTAGTTCAAGGTGACATATTTGTGGACAAAATCTTAACTGTTCCGGAGATAGCTGAATATTTAAAAGTAAGCCGAACAACGGTATGGCGCTGGTGCAACGAAGGAAAGTTATCTGCCTTTAGGGCCGGGCGTAGCTGGCGCGTGCATCGCGCAGAGATAGAGAAAATAGTAGGTTGCAAACTTTCCGAACTAGATGGGGAAGAATCTGAGAAAGGAAACAGTGGCACGACCTGACGATCAATTTGCCACACCAGACGATATGGCTCAAACTACAAGTGAACGCCTTCAGAATGAAGGTCTTCAAAATGAACATTCTCAGAAAGTTGGCCACACCGTCTTCGTTAGCTATAGCCACAAAGATGAACAAGAAAAAGATGCTTTATTGACGCATCTGGCAATTTTAGAGCATATAGGCTTGATTGATTTATGGAGCGATGATCGCATCGGTGCGGGCGCTGATTGGGAAGAGGAAATAAACCGGGCGATAGAACGAGCAGATGTCGCCATTTTGCTTGTGAGCGCCAATTTTTTGACCTCAGACTTTATTCTGCGTAAGGAGATTCCCAGACTTCTGGCGCGCCGTCAGGGTGAGGGTCTAACCATTTTTCCGGTAATTGCCAAAGCGTGTGCCTGGAAAGCGGTTGATTGGCTAACAAAAATGAATATTAGACCTAGGAACGGTATCCCTGTTTGGAGCGACAAGGGTAGTCACGCTGACGAATATTTGGCTGTCGTTGCTGAAGAAGTAGCCGTTACCATCAAAAACGTAAGTCAAGACTTTAAGTCTCAATCTCAATCAGTCACTTCACCAATAGATACGAGTACACCTTCTTCATCCCCTCTCTTCGAGGGTACACCATCTCAGCATACCCCCATCATTGAAAACCCAAAACAGTTATCTCTCCCGGCCGAGGCCGAAGCAATCCTAAAAGCGATGTTTGAGAACTACCAGCGGGTGGTCATTATTGAAGAGTTTGGAGCGGGTTTCAGCGGCAGCCGGATTTTTATGGTTCGGCCCATTATAGATAATGCTACTGCTCACCTGCGCACGGTGGTCAAATTAGCTTCGGTCAGCCTCATTGAAAAGGAGTGGCAGGCATACAAAGACTGTATTCGTTACCGGTTGCCTGATGCTGCTCAAATTCAAGGCCAACCGGTTTTATTACCAGATTGTGAATGGGGAGGCTTACGCTATGCCTTACAAGGCGGGGGGGGCACGTTTGAGATTGAGAGTTTATACAGTTATCTCCGTCGCGCTGATATTGAAGATATTCGCTTTGTGTTAAAGCGGCTCTTTAAACGGCTTGAGCAGATTTTGCAGCAAACATCTCCCCACTTTGAGTTTCAACTGCGTACAGGTTATGATCGGATCCTGCCGGTCAACCTCCTTATTGAACCCACTTCCCAATCAGAAACAAACCCACGCTTGCTCACCCCAAACCATCTATCTGGCCAATCACTCAAACAAGGTGATCGGGTGCAGGTGAGTGGTTTTGTGATCACTAAAGTTGATCCCAAGTATAAATCGGTGACACTCAACTGTCCTGCCAACCATTCGCTATCTTCCTACTGTCTACGGCTGAAACCCATCGAAACTGTTGGGACAGACCGTCTTGGTCAGATTATGGACCCCATTGAAGGCGTAGTAACTGAGACTCGCCAGGAGAAATTGGAATTTGAAGTCAGACGAGCAATGGGTGAAGATTTCGATCTTACCCAGGAAACGATCTCCTGGCCAGGCGGTCCTTCTCTCCCCAACCCACTGATTAAGTGGCCGAGTTTGCTGCAAGAGTCGCGGGATGTAAAGGTCGCTTGTATTCACGGCGATCTGAATATGGAAAATATATTGGTCGATCCGGAAACCCGTGATGTTAGTTTAATTGATTTTGCCGACGCTCGTCGGGATCACGTGCTGCATGATTTTCTACGGCTGGAAACAGAGGTCGTAACAAAAATCATCCCGGAAATTTTGCAGCAGCACAATCTTCTTGTGGACACTATCTGTACCTTTTATCAACATCTACATACGGCTATTGCCCATCCCGGCCAGGTTACTGCTTCCCCTAATCTTGTTCTTGAGAAGCCGTGGGCGATACTGCTGGCGATTCGAGAGATGGCCGGTAACTACTTATGGAAATCCGGTAATTGGGTGGAGTATTATCAGGGGTTGGCGTTTTATTTACTGGGGGCGTTGAAGTTCAAGAATTTGGATGAGATGGATGAGGCTCCGGCTCCGTTGCCGAAGCAGGTGGCTTTTTGGGGGGCGGTGACAGTGGGGGGGCTGTTGGCAGGTAAAATTGAAGAGTGGGTTATTGAACAAGAATTTGATTCAGCGACTTCCACCTCCTCAACAATACTATCTATCGATATTCCCGAGAAACCCCAAAAAGTTCCCTTAATTACCCTCTTGGGAAGTGGGGCTATTGCAACAGAAAGAGGAGTGGCGGCCGGGGGTGGTGGTGCAGCCGGAAGAGATATTCATCTTCACATCAAACCATCCAAATCGACTGACAGGAAAGAATCAACTCAATTTCCATCGGAGTCTTTAATATCCAAGCTAAAGCCTGTCCAACAAGCAATTGCCCAACTTCTACAATCCGTACAGCCGAAACAAAGCAAACCATATTTTCATCACGTTGAGCGAGTTATCAAATACCTGACCCATTTTGTATTGTTATTGCCCCCTGACAAGCAACTGAGTGAACCAGAAAAATTTATCTTGATCGCTTCTGCATATTTACATGATATTGGCCGGTACTTTCCCCAACCCGAGCGTACCGTTGCCCTTAAAAATCGAAGAACGACGGTTGGCGAGTCTGATCCAGAACAGATTCCTCAATTGGTGCGTCGCTATTACCACGAATTATCGTGGGAGTGGATCAAAGGCAGCCTGGTGAGTGACCTCTATCCCTCCTTGGGTTTGACCCTGACCGATCCGGTATCTGAAATTGCATTGGTTTGTCTGGGACATCGAGAAGTTAATTTGAATGATGAAAAGTACAGAGCTTCAGGCAACGGCCTGCAACGGATACGCCCTGCACTGCTGGCCGCACTGCTCAGTGTAGCGGACTTGTTGGCTTTAATCTCACCTAAGCCAGATCCAAAAGATTTGAAGCAAAGTACAGAGTCCCTCGAAACGCAATTGTCCACTTGGATGCGTCACTATCTGGAAAGGGTCTCGATTCAAAGCGGGCATATCCGGTTTCACTATCAACTGCCAACAGAGGATTATAGCTTTTCAGTTCGGGTATTGCTGTCTGGCTCGATACAAGATCGTCTTCGTCAGGTTCGGAATGTTTTGAGCGAAAATGGGGTGGTGATTGCCCTGGATTCTTCAGTAGCCGTCGGCCCATCTCTTGAGATGCCACCCGATGTGCTGGTATATGCCAAAACCTTGGCCCAACAACGGTTGACCTCGGTGATTGCCACATTGGGGCAACCGACTAAGCAAGGGATGCCTTACCAGTTTACAGGTTTACGGGGGCGTCCAACGTTAAAGTGGCCTGATGTAACTAGGGCAGAACGCTACCGTTGCCAACTATTTGATATAGAACAACATCTGTTGCATCAATGGGAAACGACCATCCCGGAAATCATCTTGCCCATAGACCAGCTTGAGCCTGGAATTCAGTATGAATGGATCACATTTGCCTACCGGGGCCGACAGCGTTTGAAAGATCGGGCCGGCGGCATCTTCTGGATCATCGATGATCAAACGACCCGCTGGATCGAGCGGCAAATATCCTGGTACGAGTCTTTGGAATCATTTGCCCGTGAACTCGTCCTGGGACGAATTTTAACGGATTATGGAGTGTATGAAGAGGCAACTTCAATATATCAGACGGTCCTCGCGCAAGGCAACGCTATGGAGCAGTTGCAAGCTTGCCAAGAACTTATTGGGTTGTACGAGAATATCAGTCGGCAGTTGGATCGTCTAGGCAAACGTTCCAGAGCTGACGGGTATCTCGATGCAGCATTGGTTTTGGCCAACAATTTACAAGCCAAGTTATAGGAGCAATTTAAAAAATAGGAGGTAAAGCTATGAAATCAATGAATTTTTGGGTTGCAACAGTGCTTACAGGCTTACTTTTACTCTTGATTCTGACCGGATGCAATCAAGCAACCCCCGCTCCCGAGGAGATAAGCCTTGAACCAACTGCCACCTCTACGCAAGCTCCCCCTGTTACCCTTACCCCGACTCTTGCCTTAACCCCAACCCCTAAACCTGTGTCTACAGCGACTCCTACCCCAACCCCCATCCCTACTACGTCTACACCGTCTCCTGCACCAACGGCAACCTTCACGCCATCACCTATGCCTTCACCCACATTCCCGCCTATTCCAACCCCAACCCCTACACCTACCCGCCGACCTCTTGTGTCTTCCGACGATGTTGAAATCAATGCGGCGTATGGCACTATAGAAGAACGATACACCGGAACCACGGACCACCTTATCATTCTCATCGGCGAAAATCACGCCAGTTATCAGGTGCAGCAAAATGTAGCCCGCATTGCCGAACAATTACTGGCCGAGTATGACATTCGATTGCTGCTCATAGAAGGCTATGGTGAGGCAATTGATACCGGCTTTTTCGATGCCATTCCAGACCCGGCCATCCGCCGCGAGGCAGCCTGGGCTTTTTTAGACACTACTGAGATATCGGGTATTGAATACGCAGCGCTCGTCAGCGGCCCGGATGTCAAGACAATTGGCATAGAAAATATGGAGTTGTGGAGCCAGAGCAAAGAGGCGCTAGATAGTGAACCAGACCTTGAGGATCCGGCTATTCAGCAAGCTTGGGAGGAGATGATCAACGAAGTTGTTGAGTTGATCGAGCAATTATCCTACACTGACGAACTGGATCAGAAAGTGAATGCATTTGTTGAAGACGAGTTGGATTTTGTTGACCTTTATGACTATTTATTGGCAACTGCAGCCGAAGAATCGGTTTCTACCGTGACTCTGGAAGCCAGGTATCAAGAATTTCAGGAAGCCCTTAACCCCGTTCTGAGGCTGGCTTGCTTGAGGGACCTGCCTATGGTTGAAAATTCGCTGGCAGCAATGGAGCAAGATAACACCGGGGTAGCTATTCTATTGGTTGGCCACGCCCACTATTTGGGAACAACGAAAAACTGTGGCTTGTCGAATCTTTTCAAGGATCAGGGCGTGTCTTTTGTCTATATTCTGCCAGGTGGAACGGAAGAGGAGACAACAGAAGAAGAAAACCAATATTACGAAGCCCAATTGAACGAAATTCCCTTTACATTTGAGGCCTGGCTGAATCACTACTTCAAACCCAAACCGTCCATCGTCAGGCCCAACCATCAGGCCGGAATAGAGGCTGTGGGAAAGATTGCCTTCCTATCCAATTTGGCCCAGGCCGGCCTAAGTTGGGATCAAATTTCGGCGGCTTACGGTGGCTTACTATCAACAGGCAAAGTACACATCCGAAACCGGTTTGATGTAACGGACCAGTTCAGCGTCTATCCCGCTCGAGTCAAAGGAAAAACGAGTAATGAAACCTTTGTCTTTGCTACATCGGCTTCCGGCTCTGAACCCAAAATCTCTTACCAGAGCGATGTTATTGCCCGTTGGCAAATAGGGGGACAATGGATAACAGCCATCAAAGGCCGCAGTGCGGATGTTCTGATTCGGCGAGGAATTGTGGCCCAAAATAGTGAGCCGGGCCGGCCGTTTTATTACGCCTATCCAATCGATGAAGGTAATAGCATCGCCTGGCAGGCAGCCGGTGCAGAAACAACCATTTCTGATATTTCCTGGGACGAATTCAATGACCTCCTTGACTCCGAAACACCTGTTGACGGGCGAGAAGAAAAAGAAGCAATGATCCAGGCGGCATTAGGTGGAAATGGGAAAGGTCCCCCTCTCGGTGGTGACGGACCGCCCATTCTCTTTCCCGATGAGGAGCCGGATATCCCCAATGACGAGGGAAATGAGAATTATGACGAGGGCAGTTATTTCCCACCCAGTGGAGAGGGCGAAGATTGGGATGCCTTGGATTCGGCTGCGTTAGCGATTGGGTTAGGACGATTGCTTGATACGCCGGTTTATCTCGACGGTAACCCTACGCTGGCAAAAGACAACCTCAACCAACAGACGCCGGTGCGGGTAGAGAATTTGGGGGTAGTGGTTGACGAGGCATCATTGGATGATGAGCAACGACAATTTGCCCAACAAATCCCCCAAGCTATTGCAGACAAGGGCATTACGATAAGTGACGAGCAAATTTCATACTCGCTGAACAACTTTCCGGCAGCCAGCAACGTGGTTCTGATTACCGCCGAGAATGATGCGGAATTAGAGGAACGGCTGACGCAACTGGGAGAAGCAGGCCAGTTGAGAGACAAGTATATTTTACTTTTGACCTGTGGCGATGAGGGCCTGCGAGATTTTTCCTCTTGGATTGTTCAAGAATACGGTATGACTGGCCTCCATGTGTACCGGGACAAGATCCATGCCAACACCCTCCCGCATATTGTGAGCGAAGTATACCAGGTGGCCCAGGAAGAACCCGGTCTGGCCCCGGCAGAACTAATTAATCGTGCTGTAAAACAAGCCCTGGAGCGGGAATTAGAAAATGAACTGCGGCAGAATATGGACCGGCTAAGAAACGGCTGGAATCAGCTTTCGGAGCAATTTGATTTACAGAGCGAGGAGTTATCGGTTGTTTAGACGTGATTGTCTGTTGGATTGATTAATGAGACGTGTAGAGATATAGGAGGATGCTCTTGAATCACACCTGGATTATGAAAACCTCTGTGAATGATATGCTGTTTAATACACTGTTATGGACGCCTACGCCTTTTGCTCCAAAATGCATTTTTACTTTACGCGCTTGATGCCATTTTATTTTTTCCTATTTTTGCGGCGCATATCTACTACTGGGAAATTGCGCGGTTGTTTCGAGTGGCCAGCTTTTGGGGTATCGTCAAATCAATGGTCTTTATTAGTTGCATCCTTTTGATCGGGGACAACTTGGCTCCAATTGTATCTCAAGGGCCTGCCTATCACCATGATACCCTGAATTGGATTTTGACCGGGGAAGGAATCATTGCCCACCCGGAACAGTTTGTGCCCCCTGACTGTCTAACTATCACGGGACCTAGCATTGTGCTTGACCACAGTAAAGTTACCCCCTGACTTCAGGGGCTTGACCCCCTGAATTTGTGGGACACCCCTTGATTTCAGGAGCTTAAGCCCTCAGAATCAAGGAAACAACATCTGGTCAAAGGCAGTGACGGATGACCCCTCTCTTCTGATGTGATGACAAGACAGTC
>DAOUMU010000434.1:0-14186 GCA_034409055.1 Anaerolineae bacterium | reverse complement strand
TGTAAAATTGTCTCTGGCATCATTTTCTCCTTTGCGTTTTGGCCAACGCGTTTTTATGGGTTTAAGGAGAAGATGATGCTCTTTTACTATTTTTTGTCAAATGTCATTTTTTGGGATTGCACCCGAGTTAAATTGGTGACCAGCCCAACGATAGCCAAACCGCATAAAACTAAAGCCCCAGTATATGGTAATTTGCGCTCCTGACCGGTCACGGACCCGGCGGGAACCAGATTGACTCTCAGGGGGGGTGAGACGATCAGCCCTGCCAGGCCAAACATACCGGCCACAAAAATAATACTGTTGATCCCCCCCAAGAGATTCAAAAGCGGAATGGCCAGGATCGCCCCCAGACCTGCACCCAGCAGGTCGGCCCGATACAGGCGAGGACTGGCCGAAGGGGCAGCGCTGAAAATGGTCGCCAGGGCCAGGCCAATAAAAAGATAAGGCAGGAGTACCAAGACGAATAGGGCTCCGTGTAAGTCAATGGCAGCCGTCCAAACGACCGCGAGTAATAAGGCCAGGGTGGTGTAACCTGTTAGCACCAGGTAAAGCGGCAGCCGGTCTAACCGACGCCAGGCAGGTCGCGCGGTGGCGATGGCCGCTCCCAGGCCAATACCCAACACGGCTATGGAGATAACGGCAAAGACATAAGGGGGAAAAAAGAGGGTGGAAAAGAGACGGGTCAGGGCAATTTCAAGAGAGATGCCACCGCCGGATAAGAGGGCCAGGCTGAGGAAATAGGGCATAGGGAGTACATCAGCGGCCGGTGATCTTGCGGTCATCTGACGTTTTTCAGGCGTGGGTCGAGCGCATCACGCAGACCGTCCCCCAACAGGTTGAACCCCAAAACAGTCAGCATAATGGCCAAACCGGGAAAAACAGCCAACCAGATTGACTGTTGAAAGTAAGCCCGCCCTTCGGACAGCATGCGTCCCCAACTTGGATCGGGAGGCTGCGTGCCCAACCCAAAGAAACTCAGAGCGGCTTCGGCCAGGATGGCAAAGGAGAGACTCAGCGTTATTTCGACGATGATTGGCGAAAGGACATTGGGAAAAATATGTCGAAACATAATCCGCCTATCCGAGGTGCCGATGGCCCGGGCGGCCTCTATAAACTCTTCCTCCCGGACAGACAAGACCGAACCGCGGGCAATACGGGCAAAGATAGGCACGTAAACAATGCCAATGGCAATCATAGCGTTGCCAATACCTCGACCCAGGGCGGCCATGATGGCAATGGCCAACAAAATAGCCGGAAAAGCGAAAAGAATGTCCATAGCCCGCATGATAACTTCATCGATGGTGCGACCGGTATAGCCGGCCACTACTCCCAGGAAACTGCCCACCGTGGCAGATAGACCAACGGCAATGAGCCCCACCATTAAAGAAACACGCGTACCAACCATAACCCGGCTCAAAATATCACGGCCAAAATCATCGGTACCAAAGGGATGGGCTAAAGATGGCGGGGCAAAGCGATTGGCCATATCGATGGTGTTGGGATCATACGGGGCCAGCATCGGGCCAAAGATGGCCGTCAAAATCAAGACGATGACAATCGTTCCGCTAAAGATACTCAGCGGTTGTCGTCTAAGACGGTGCAGGGCATCAAGCCACAGGCTTTCAGCGCCAGGTGGCTCTTTCTGCCGAATAGCGATTGTGGCTGCGTTGGCTGGTTGCTCAATCATGTCAATTTCTATGCTCAAGTATATTCAATGCGTGGATCGATGAAAAAGTAGAGAAGATCGGTGCCCAAATTCACCAGGGCCAGTAACGTGGCTATCGTAAAGACCGTCCCCTGCAACAACGGGTAATCTCGATCCAACACGGCATTCAGAGTTAACCGTCCCAAACCCGGCCAGGAAAAAACGACTTCAACCACAACCACGGCGCTCAACAGAGCGGTCAGTTGCAGGCCGAGAATGGTCACGATAGGAATCAAAGCATTGCGTAAGGCGTGTTTATTGATAACGATGGCTTCGGTCAAGCCTTTGGCCCGGGCCGTACGCACGTAATCTTCGTGCAATACTTCTAACATGGCGCTGCGATTGAAGCGGGTTTGAATGGAACCGCTAATAATCCCCACCGTCAAGGCCGGCAAAATTAAGTGCAGGAACCAATTAACAGGGTCTTCACTAAAAGGAGTGTAGCCTTGAGATGGCAGCCAGCCCAGAGTGAGCGAAAAGAGCAGGACCAATAAAATCCCCAGCCAAAAATCGGGGATAGATACCCCGATTTGGCTTAAAAGAGAGGCGGTAATATCGAGCGGGCTGTGGGGTTTTATGGCCGACAGGATGCCGGCCGGCAAACCAATGAGTAGACCGATCAAGAGACCGGCTGCGGCAAGCATCAGTGTAGCCGGTAATCGCTGCAGAATCTGGTCGGTGACAGATTGACCGGTGACCAGACTATTACCCAGGTCACCTCGCAAAAGTCCGGCTAACCAGGTACCATATTGCACCCAGACAGGCCGGTTAAGCCCCAATCGCTCCCGCAGGGCTGCCACATTTTCTTCGGAGGCCGCCACCCCCAAGACAACTCGGGCCGGGTCGCCGGGCACCAATTGAATAATCATAAAAACGACGAAGGTGATGCCGAAAACAACGATGATGGTCGTTAGCAGTCTTTGCAGGATATAACGCGTGTTCACTCTAAAGCACCTGCTGATGGGCTTATTAAGTAATAAGTATGGAAGGGGCAGGTAAGGCCACCCCTTCCAAAGCATTATACTATCTATTTTTGGAAAAGACTATTTGCGGGGCCGAGGAGTTGTAGGAGGGGCATCCCTGTGCCCCGCAAACGCATAACGTTTATCGATCCAACCATACCGGCCAGAAGTTGTTGGCTTGATCCGAACGGGTGACAAAACCTTTCACCTGGGGCCCATAAGCCCGAACTTCGAGCTTATTGTACATATAGATATAGGGGGCATCGTCAACCAGGATTTTGTTGAGCTGTTCGTAAATCTGATATCGTTGGTCAAAATCACTAATCGAGCGACCCTGGGTCACTAACTCATCAAATCTTGGGTTGTTATAGCCGGTGAAGTTGAAGACCTGGTCCGACTTGTGTTGGAGATAGTAGTATTGATCGGCATCAATCAGACCGTTCCAGTTGCAGATATAGGCGTCATACTTGAAGTTGCCTTCCAATTCCAGCCATTCACTCCACTCGGGAGCGTTGATGGTGGCCGTGATGCCAATCTCGGCCAATTGCTGTTGAATCACCTGGGCCGCCCGAACGGTTTCGCCATATTGCACCGTGGGCAGTAGCTCCATTTCAAAGCCATCGGGGTAACCCGCTTCGGCTAACAATTGCTTGGCCCGTTCTATATCTCGATCATAGGGCTTGTACTCAAAATACCAGGGGCTGCCGGAGCCGACCGGTCCCTGAATGGTTTCAGCCAGGCCAAAGTAGCCAGCTTCGGCGATTTGCTCCCGGTCCAGGGTCAGAGCAATCGCCTGGCGGACGCGTACATCGTTGAAGGGTTCACGGGTCACATTAACGCCCATGTAGTCATAAGATAACTGGGGTGCAGTAGACACAACAACGTTTGGATCAGCCTGTAAGGACGCGAAGTTTTGAGGGGCAATGGCCAACACCCAGTCTACTTCGCCACCGCGCAGGGCGGTTTCGCGCACGGTATCGTCGGGGATGGGGGTAAGCTCAATTGCATCCAGGTAGGGCAACCCCTCTTGCCAATAGTCTTCATGTTTTTCCAGACGGAGGCGCGTTGTGCCTTCAACCTCAGCAATCTTGAAGGGACCGGTGCCAATCGGTTGGGCAAGGATACCCTGCTCATTCAGGCTTTCTTTAGCCACAATACCGGTTGATTTATCGAAGCCAAGCGATTGGGGGAAAATACCAAAGGGTTCGGGATGGGTGACAGCCACAGTGTACTTGTCAATTGCCTCGATTTTGGTCTCGGGCGGGCCAACACGGGCCGCATTCCCGCCGCCGGTAGCCGGGTCAATTAAGCGCTCAAAGCTCCACTTCACGTCTTCAGCGGTCATCTCACGACCGTTGTGGAATTTAACCCCTTCTCTCAGTTTAAAGGTCCAGGTCAAGCCATCGGCAGATTGTTCCCAGGATTCGGCCAGCCAGGGGACCAGGTTGAGGTTGTCATCGTAAAAGGTTAGCCCTTCCAGTACGTTATTCAAAATCTGATAGCTGGAGTAAGAGCTAACGGTGTGGGGGTCCAGACCGGCCCACTCATTCTGAAAGGCCACTTTGAGTGTGCCACCATACTTGGCCGGAGACACGCTGACCTCGCCCCCAATTTCTTGCAGCGAAGCCTGGGCTTCCTCTGCTGAGGGAATGCACAACTTTTGGCCGACTTCGATCAAATCGGCATTACGGATGGCTGTAAAGCTATCATCGGCGTTAGCCGCAGCATTGGTGGCGTCAACAATGGCCGGATAAGCCAAGACGTTGCCCAGGAACCGGTCGGCAATCTTTGACAACCAGTCATCCGCCTGCACCGTATAGGTGTCGGCACAATCGCCCTGAGCGTGAACGGGAATGACCGTCGCTGTTGATAGCATACTAACCAGTACCAGGGCTATGGCTAAAATTGAAAAATATTTCTTCATCACTTTATCTATCCTCCTTTGTCTCGACTAAAAAATTTTAATTTGT
This sequence comes from Anaerolineae bacterium, assembly GCA_034409055.1. Classification (GTDB taxonomy): domain Bacteria; phylum Chloroflexota; class Anaerolineae; order 4572-78; family J111; genus DAOUMU01. The sequence continues at coordinate 9,549 of DAOUMU010000434.1, read as the reverse complement.
TATTTGTCATTCGTCATTTGTTCTGTGCCAACCGTAATGACCAATGACCGATATCCAATCGTTACTAAGAAACAACCATCTTCTTGCGGAATGAAGACCTTGAGGGTTTTGGTCTGGGACGCTGCTAACCAAAAACCAACGACGAGATATGCTCATACTCGTCCAGGTCCCAATCCTGACCGGGATGGCTACGGGTGGGATAAAGTTTACGGAAGGGAAATAGTTCTCGCTTGGCCACTTCAAAAATCCGTCGTAGTTCTACAACCGGATCAGGATGTTCATCGACTCGCAGGTCCACGTATTTCCAGGCTTCGGTGTAAACAACTTGCAGGTGAGCAGCCTGCCTGCCCCGACGGTCACCGCCGGCACGTTGACCAGCCTCCAATGCCTGTAATAATCGCTCTGCTAACTCCTCTTCGACTGATTGCTCAAAGGTTTCGGCCATGGCTTGAATTACCAACTCTCCAGTGAGCATGTTGCCAGCCACTGCATAATTTTCACCCCGCAGATGCCCACACCAGGGCGTTGTCTGGGTACCGGTGAAAGCGACCGTTTGGCCATACTTGTTAACAATAATAAGTTGGCGTTTTTCACGACCTGGATCTTGTTGGAGTAAACGATCCAGGATTTCTTGAACCTCTAGTCCTTTTTCCAACAGAGTAAGGCCATCAATGCCCAGATATGGGTTACCGTAAGCTTGTGTTGAAATCGCCCCAACGCCAGCTTGGGTATGGCTACATACAGCTCCCACGGCCAGATATTTGCTGGCTACCCCTACCCCTAACATATTGGTACGGGGACACCGGCCGACAATAGAGAAAGTGTTTAGGGGCGAAGAAATCGGCTTCATAAACTTTACCAAGCAGGTTTGGAGTATAAGGTTTGGTGATTGGTTAAAGCCCAATGTACATTACTCCAGCAGCACGTTGGGCTTTAACCATTCAAGGAGGAGCCTATCAAAAAACTATTATAACAGTGAAGCATCAAATAGATGTCAAAAGAGTGTTAAAAGAGGAGTAAGTAGTTAGGGCAATCTAACGCCGGTTGCCTTGAAACCGCCTTGTTTTACAAAATCGGCAAAGGCTGCTTTGGTTCGCTCTAATTCGTCCTGGGCACCGACCTGCTGTAGTAAAGCAATACTTTGCTCAAAGTAAGGGGTTGGGTTTCCCAGATTGCCATCAGGCCAAGCCCTGGCAATTTCTGCCAGCAGCCGTAACGCAGCCCCAAGGTCTTCATTACTGCCTAAGGTTGTGGCCAGGGTTTGGGCTTGTTGAGCCTGGGCCAGGGCTTGAGGCCATTGCTCATTTTGGGCAAAGACGTTGCCCATTGTCCGGTGAATCTTGACTGTAACCCAGTCCGTATGTGATTCTGTGCTCAAGGCCAGGCCGCGCTCCAAGTATCGTTGGGCTTGGGCCAGGTCGCCGCTAAAAGCGTAGGTACGACCAATGTTGGAACAGATCAATGCTATTCCTTCCACCTGACCGGTTGCCTCGTAGATCGTTAAGGCTTCTTGAAAGGCTTCGATCGCTTCCGCGTAATGGGCTTGCGTGCGTAAAACAAAGCCGATGTTATTATAAACACCGGCCATACCAAGCTGGTCTCCGGCTTGGCGATAGGCAACCAAAGCTTCATCATATAGCTTGCGGGCGCGGGTATAATCTCCTGTCCGATAAACGGCAATACCAAGATGGCGTAGACCGGGGGCCCGTAGAGCCGCTTCGCCGGGTTTGGTGGTCAGGTCCAGTGCTTGTTGGGCATGGTTGCCTACACCATCGTAGTCACTGCGGAGATAAGCCAGGAAGCTCAGTAAATTATGAACTGCGGCCTGTTCGTCAAACCGTCCACGAGCCTCAGCCCGCTCGAGGGCCGCCCGAAATGCCTTTTCAGCTTCATCATATTGACCAATACGCTGCTGAATTAAGCCTCGCTCACGGTAAATCAGGCCAGGCACATCAAGCGGCAAAGTACGAGAAACGTGGGTTTGTTGAAAGGGGGTTACCTTTGGAATTGCTTCGGGCGATAACTCGGCTTCGGTGGACTTAACCCACGTTTCAACCTTATCATACCAGCGCAGCGCATCTTCATCGGCATAGAGTTCAACGGCCTGACGGGCAGCTTGCAGTCCATAATTACGGGCTCGAAGATGATCTCCCCCCAGCTCAAAGTGATAGCTGAGTAAACTAAAATCGTTGGATAATGTTGTTTCCAGGGCGGCTGCAATACGCAAATGTAAATAGTGACGACGACTTTGAGTCAGGCTATCAAGCAAAACAGCCCGGATTTTGTCGTGAGTGAAATCATAAGCATTTACATGCTCGGCAATTAGATGGGCCGCAATTGCTTCGTCTAAAGCTTGTAAGATTGTCTCTAAGGGTGCGTCGCTAATTTGTTGTAGGGTTGCGTCGGTAAAGACTCGTCCAATCACAGCCACTGCGCTCAGAACTTGATAAGTGGCTTCGCTCAGCCGGGCCAGACGATTTTGGATGACTGCCTGGATCGTTTGAGGAATAGGCCAATCCTCAGTGCTTAGATCATCCAGGGTGAGAGACTGGAGGAATTCGGTGATGAACAGCGGGTTTCCTTCTGTTTCGGCCAAAAGGCGTTTAAGAAAAGTATCGGTTTGAAAGGTTTTGGGTAAAGCGATGGACTGGACCAGAACAGCTACGTCTGCGAGTGAGAGGCGATATAATTTGATGTGGTGCAGGATATTTTCTTGTTCTAGAGACGTTTTGAATTGTGACCAGTTGGGCATCGTTTCGGTTTCACGTTGCGCGCCCAGAATGAGGAGTGGCAACTGGCTACTCTGCTGGGGACGCAAGATGTAGCGTAGTAAGGTCAGGCTGGCCTGATCTAGCCACTGCCAATCGTCAATAAAAATACAAAGCGGTTTTTGCCGGCACAATGTCTCTAGCCAATGGTAAATTGCTTGGATGATACGGCCCCGGGTTAACTCCGGGTCTATGATTGGCGGTAATTCCAAATCAGGCCGTTGCAGACGAATTTCAGGGACCAGATGAGTCAATTCTGTGAGCCACACATCTGGCAGCCTTAGTTGGTGTAACGGTGTTTGCTTTAGGGTGGTGCGGATCAAATCGATCCAGGGCTGAAACGGGAAGGCTTGTTCAGCTTCGAAGCAGCGTGTCCTTAAAATACCGGTTTGGTCGAGCGTGGCTAACCATTCTCTGGCCAGTCGAGTTTTGCCGATGCCGGGCTCTCCTTCAAGCATCACCAGGCAGGCTGGTCCATTGGGCAAGGTGCTTTGGTAAAATTTGGAGAGCATGGCCATCTCGCGTTCCCGGCCAACGAACTGATATCGCCCCATAGGTTTTGTGGGCCGGTCAGCACTTGAGATTTCTTGAGGGGGGAGTTCATCGGCTTGCAGAAGTTCTAGATGCAGGGCTTGACTGGCCGGGTCCGGGTCAACCCCCAGTTCTTCAACCAATAGCCTGCGCAAAGTCTCGTATTGGCGTAGGGCTGCCACCCGGTTGCCCGTTTGCATATAAAGACGCATTAATTGCTGATGTCCGGCTTCGTGTAGGGGGTCTAAAGCCAGTAATTTTTCAATGGTTTGTTGAGCATCTTTGAAACGTTTCTGAGAGGCATAAAGCTGGCCCAAATGAAATAAACCTTGCCGATATAAGGCTTCATATTGAGCCCGCTGTTCGGTAACCCATTCTTCAAAAGCGGAGGTGTCGGGCAAGTATAGACCCTCTAAAAATACACCCCGCCATAAGGCTAATGCTTCGGATAAGGCGGTCGTATCCGTGGGATGTTCAATCCTGGTTTGAAAACGAGACAGGTCAAGTTGCACCAGTTCCAGATTCAGGCAAATTGTATCACGTCCAACAATGAGGGGGGTGGCAGGTTTTAAGCCTTGCCGAAGGGTGTACAGGGCGTTGCGTAAGCTATTGCGAGCCTGTTTTTCGGAACTCTTACTCCAGAGCAAAGCCGCTAAGGCAGCCCGGCTATGGGGTCGCCCCGTAACCGCCAGGTAATAAAGTAACGCTTCAGCCTTCAAGTAGGGCAGGCGAACCAATTGTTCGCCAATTTTTAGGAGGGGGACTCCCAGCAAATCAAGGGTTATTTGGAAGGCGTTTACCTTCTTTTGATGCTCTTTTAACGCTTTTTTGATCATCCATAAGATAATACCATGTTTGTTTTATATACAAAAGTTACCTTAATCGGTAATCGTAAACACACTCCCCTCACCCCGACCAAAAACTTCGGGAAAGTACATCTCCTCGGCGTGGGTGGGGATGACGTGGTAGCGACCGGGCAGCGAGGCCCGGATCAGGTAGGTGTAACGATAGGTTCCCCGGCGGAGATAGGTGGCAAATAAGACCGCCTTCTCGTCCCGTAGCTCAGTATGGGAGAAGAAGCGCCGGTCATCACGAGCGGCGGCCTCTTGCTGATCCACCAGGCTGGTGATGGCCAGGCTGGTATTGATGGCCTCAGTTCCGGCCGGTAATGGGTCTTCGACCAGGAGGTAATGCAGATCGTTGGGGGCTTCAAGGGTCAACCGGACCTCGATTACGTCGCCCAGCCGGGTCTCGGTGATAGAGCGGCCGGAGTCGTCCTTCAGGCGGCGGTATTCCCGCGAGACCCGAATGCCCCGGTCCAGAGCCTGCACCTCTTCGACCGGCTTGTAATAGGTCAGGTAGGCGGCGTAGTAGAGACGCCCCGGACTGCCGGTTTCGGCCGGCCCAACCGCATCAGGGCTTACGTCCCGTTCGATGACCAGCCGGTTGATCGTATCGGCCAGCAGTTCACCGACCTCCACCTGCAATTTGGTCGTTTGGTCGATGTTGTCTGCGTCAACCGTCCCCGTGCTCAATGCCTCGTCATTCAAGGTCACCCGCCAGGCGTAGTGGCCGGCCAGCTCACCGCTGGCCACCATCCAATCGGTCAGCCCCATGATTGCCCAGGCCGTTTCCTGGGTGGTCTGCCAATAGCCTCCCTGTGCCCGGGCCTTCATCAGCCAGCGCACGGCGTTGGGCAGACCGGGATGGTCCGGCTGGATACGGGCCAAGGCGGCTATGATCACGGCTGTGGTGCGGGTATCGGTGTTCATCGCGCGACGATCGGTCTGTCGCTCTTCCCAATGGGTGCCGGTGGCGCTGACGATGGCCGCGCTGTGAATGTCGCTCAGCAGGGTCTTTATCTGGGGGGCGTCCTCGTTTAGCAGGTGGAGGGCCATGGCCAGGTAAGCCTGGCCAAACAGATCCAGCAGTTGGCGGCGCTGCTCAAACAGGGCCACCGTCCGGCCCAAATCACCTTGACCGGCCTCGGCCAGCACGTAGAGAATAAATGCCTGCTGGTTGGCCTGCCAGGCGGTCCTGATGTCGGCGGGCGCAGCCAGGTTTTTGGTGAGATATTTCGTGGCAGTGTGCAAGACCCGCTCATTGACGGTAAAACCGGCCCGCTCGGCTTCGACCAGGCCGAGCAGGACGTAAGCGGTTAAATAGGGGTTGCTTTCGTCGTTGGCCCACCAGCCCCAGCCGCCGTCAAAATGATGATACTGGTAGAGCCGCTGCACCCCGATACTGAGCAGGTCCGGTAGTTTTTCGGCCAGCTCTGGATTCTCCAGATTGAGGGTCTTATAGGCCCGGTAGGTGACCGCGTTAGGCAGGAAACGGCTGACTGTCTGCTCGGTACATTCGTAGGGGAAATGCTCCAGGTAGGTCAAACCGTCCCGCATCCCGGCGGCCAGGCTGGGATCGAGATTAATGGTCAGATCACCCTGGCTGGGATCAAAACTGCTTGGCAGCATAATCCCTTCGGTACGGCTGCCATCTGTGTCCAATTGGCCGGCCGTGGCCACCGTTTCCGGGGTGCTGGCCCGGTACACCGGCAGTTCAAAGGTCAGGGCGTCGCCGTAGGCGTTGTCGGCCGACCTGGCCCCCATCGTCAGGCGGACCGTGGCCACTTTTTCCACGGTTACCTGGTACGCTACCTTCACCCGCTGGCCGGCGGCCAGGGTGAAGGTCGGGCTGCCCTGGCTGGTCCATTCGCCAGCCAGGCTGCTGACCGGCCCTTCGGCGGCCGGTTGGCCCACCCGCCAGGGGCCGATGGTCAGCCCCTCGGCTTCAAACTTCATCTCGAGGGCCAGGTCTTGGCCCGTGGTGTTCTGGACGATGAGCCCCACCTGGGCCTGGTCACCGACCACGAAGAAGCGAGGGGTGACCGGACGGACCAGCAGGGGTTTGGTGCTGACAATATCCACGCTATTTTCCCCCACCAGGGTGTCGGCCCCGGTGACGCCGATACCGGTCAGGGTCCAGGTGGTCAGGTTGTCGGGCAGCACGGTCTCCACCATGCCCTGCCCGTTTTCGTCGGTGATAAAGTCGGCCACCCATAAAGCCGTATCCAGCAAATTAAGGCGGGTAGTGCCGAAGCCCTTCTCAAAACCGCCACAATCGACGCAACCGCCGCCGCCACCTTTGGCTTTAATGACCGCCTGGTTGAAGCGGTCGATGGCCAGGGTCAGGCCGCTGGCGGTCTCCACGGCCAGACCTCGACTGTGCCAGAAATCTTTGAGGATCTGGCCCGGTTTTTCCGGGGCCAGCGAGAGCACCGCCTGGTCCACCAGGGCCAGCGATAGCTCCGCCTGAACCGGTTCGCCCCGGGCATTGGTCACGTTAACGTCGTAAGAAACTGTCTCACGGGGCTGGTAAGTTTCGCCAGGCGGCTTATTGGGGTTTAAGTTGATCTGCAGCCGTTTTTCGACCGGATCGATAGGCAGATTAACATAGCCCATACGGAAGCTGGGCAGTCCCATCTTTTCTTCCTCTCCATTGGGAGAGATTGAGGGGGAGGAAGCGCCCTTCATCACCACCACGGAGACGTACATATTGGGTAGCATCTCCGCCGTGATGGGGATTTGAATCTGGGTACTGTTATTGGGCAGATCGACCACAAAGTGATCGTAGATGTGGCCCCGTTCAAGCGTAACCAGGGCCACGGTGGGACCAGCAAAGGGGTGGGGGATTAAGATACGAGCCGTATCGCCCACCGCGTATTCCGGCCGGTCGGCGACCAACTCAAAGCGGTCGTTATCCCGCTGGCCCCAGTTGACGTATTCGTGGCCACTGACCCAGATAAAGGCCGAAGTTTGGATGGTGTTATTGGCGGCGTCGGTGGCCCGGGCATAAATCTTGTAGATGCCGCCCGTTTCTGGCACAAAACTGGCCATAGCCGCTCCATTCGGGCCGGTCGTGACCGTGGTGGTCAAGACCGGCACCTCGTCGTCGATGGTTTCCCAGTAGTAGCTATCCCGCATGCTGTAGTAACTCTGTTCGGGGTCCAGACGTTGGACGCTGTAGCGGTTATACTCGGCCAGGACTACCTGGACCGGCTGGTTGGGGACCGGTTGGCTGGCCCAATCCACCACCAGCACGTTCAGCCGGTTCTCCTCGCCCGCGCGCCCCACGAACTGCTCCGGGCGCACGCCGACCAGGAAGTTGCCCTTGTGAACCAGAACCCGAGCTTGACCGGCCACCTCCTGGTTGTTGATATCGGTCACCACCACGTCGAAAGTATAGAGTTGGCTGGAGAGCTTGTTGGCAATATCGGCCGTTACCTGGAAGGTGTAGCGACCATCCGGTCCGGTCATACCTTCCCCTTCGGCCAGGCGCGGGCCGAAGCCACCCCGGCTATTCTCTACGTAATCATCGCCAAACGTCTCGTTGACAAAGTCGTAGGCGTCCAGGGTCTCGGAGCGAGGGGCGAAATTATCGGACAGGAGGGTCCAGCGTACCTGGGCCTCGGAAACCGGCCCGCCAAAGAAGAAGTTGGCCGAGACGGTCACGCTGATGACATCACCGTGGGCATACCGGGCCCGGTCGGTCTGGACCTGGATCGAAAATTCGGGCGGGCGGTAGGCAGAAACCTCAAACTCGTCGAAAAAAGTCTGCCCGGCGTAGGTGGCCCGAAGCTGGTAGATACCCAGGCCGGTATCCTCGGCCAGGGCCAGGGTATCGTTGACCGTGCCCATCTTGCTCAGGGGCAGGGCGTCGTTATAAACCTCGTTGCCCCGGTCATCCCGAATGAGGACGTCGACCCGCCGGTTGTGTTCCGGCAGGGCGTAATTGGCGTCATCATTGGCCCGGATAATGCCCTTGAAATGAACCGTTTCGCCGGGCCGGTAAAGGGGGCGGTGGGTATAGAAGTGGCCGCTGTAGTGGGGTTGAGAGTTTTGGGTTTCTGCGTTTTGGTAGTAGTAAGGTTGAAGGCCCTCGTTCCAGCGACCGACACTGACCGCAAAATTATCACCGGGCTGGTCGAGGTCGCCCACCAAGGCAAAACGAACTGTTTCAGGATCTCGCCAGCGACTGTAGGTCACCTGGGCCACCCCATCTTCAGCCGTTTTGCTTTTCGTTTGGGCCAAACCGTGGCTGAAGGTCACCGGTTGCCCGCCGACAGGCCGGCCGCTTTGTAAATCGGTCACCCAGGCCAGGGCTTCGTGGCCCGATTCTTTGAGGGTGACGTTATATTTACTGACCACCAGCACCTGGCGTTCCCAGGGATCGGCGCTGCTGGTCCAGCCGGCGTTGGTATAGATGGCCTCTGAGGGCACATTGGCCTCCAGGTAATAGAGGCCGGGCGGCAGAGCCTGGCCCAACTGGCTGGCCGGTCCCAGGTTGAGGCGGTGAAGCTGCCGCTGATTCGGCTCCAGGTCCGGTTCAAACGGCCAGCTTCGGATCAGGTTGTCCGGCCGGGGTTGGTAGTTGTCCCAAGAATCCTGCCAGTCATCCTGGTTAAAGCGGATGAAATCGACCACGGGCAGGCGATACAAGGCCAGATCAACCCGGCTGATGTTCCGGGTGGTCATCAGCACCGTCGTATCCGTATAGGCATTGTAGGTGGCCACGCGGCCAGGGCTTTCGACAAAGAGCAAAGCGGCCTGGGCCCGCGTTTGCCAGGTGAGGGTGTAGTCGCTACCAAGCGGTTGGCCGTGCTGTCCTTCCATCGTTTCGCCCAGAGTCAGGGTGTAAACCTGGCTGAAGTCGAGGGGCAGGTTAATCACCAGGTCGGTCCCTTGCCGCTGCCAGTAGGTATAGATTTGGGTGATGGGGATGGTGGGGGTAATGATCAGATTCTTGCCCGGCACCAAACTACTGGGCCGCATCTTGGTGTTGAAGCCAATCTGGATCGCCTGGCCCGGATCCAAAATGCCGCCAGGGGCGGGATAGGTCATCTCGACCAACGGATCGGGCGAGACGGTAAAGGTGGTTTCCACCCCCATAGGAGTTGTGGCCTGGCCGTACTCGGCTTGCGTGCCCCGAGGCAGTTCGATGCGGTAGACTTCTCCTGGCTGCAATGGCTCAGCCGGGGTAAAGGTAAAGCTTTCCGGCTCACTGCGCCAGATGAAGGTGCCGGGCACCGACGTATCACTGGCCACCTCGACCAGTCTGAACTTGTCCTGCACGTCCTGCCGGTACATGGGCTTGTTAAAGCTCAGCTCAATCTTCGTTTTAGGGTTGACCTCTTCGGCCTCGTCGGTCGGAGAAATACTGGTGACGAGGGGAGGGGCCGGGGTAGGGATGGGCG